>JBBAUC010000001.1:0-58557 GCA_040398485.1 Roseomonas sp.
GAGTTGTTCCGGAAATGAGCGAGGTGAATGACCGTTTGGCGCGACTTTGGACAGGGATCAGCCTGAATGTGCTGCCCTTTGCCGAGTCCACCAGCGGACCCTTGCCGATGAAAAGGCTGTTGCGCCTTTCACTGTTCCAGATTTCCTGCGGCATGACCGCGGTGCTGATGGTTGGCACACTCAACCGCGTCATGATTGTTGAAATGGGTGTGGCGGCAAGCCTGGTTGCCATCATGGTCGCGCTGCCGCTGCTTTTCGCGCCGCTGCGCGCCCTGATTGGGTTTCGTTCCGACTCGCATCGCTCTGTACTCGGTTGGCGCCGCGTGCCCTATTTGTGGCTCGGCAGCATCATCCAGTTTGGTGGGCTGGCGATGATGCCCTTTGCCCTGATCATCTTGTCCGGCGATACCTGGGCGCCGCCCTGGGTGGCACAGCTTGCCGCGGCACTGGCCTTCCTGATGGTGGGTGTGGGCATGCATACCGTTCAGACGGTGGGCCTGGCTTTGGCGACTGATATTGTGCCGCGCGACGCGCAACCAAACGTCGTTACGATGCTCTCGCTCATGCAGTTGATTGGCATGGTGATTTCAGCGATCGCTTTTGGTGCATTCCTTGCTGATTTCTCGCAGATCAAGCTGATCCAGCTTGTGCAGGGCATGGCGGCTGCAACGCTGGTGATCAACCTTGTCGCTGCCTGGAAGCAGGAACCGCGTCGGCCGGATCTCACTGTGGGACGCGCCAAAGGGGATCCAGGTTTTCGTGAAAGTTTAAGGCTTTTGCGTAAGTCAGGCCCGTGGGATCGCCGCTTGCTTGCTGCCGCGCTTGGTACAGCGGCCTTTGGCATGCAGGATGTGCTGCTGGAACCTTATGGTGGGCAAATTCTTTCACTTGGCGTTGGTGCGACAACGGCCTTGACGGCACTTTTTGCGAGCGGCGCGGTTCTGGGCTTCCTGCGCGCGGCACCCTTGCTTAGCCGAGGGATGCATGCGCAGCGTGTTGCCAGTGCCGGGGCGATGGTGGGCATTTCCGGTTTTGTGCTGGTGATTTTCGCGGCGCCACTTGATTCAACCATTGTCTTCGCGGCTGGAACTGCAGCTGTCGGTTTTGGTGCGGGGCTGTTTGCGCATGCCACATTGACTGGCTGCATGCAGGCGGCGCCAGAAGGGCAGATCGGCCTAACACTTGGCGTTTGGGGTGCTGTGACCGCGACAGCAGGCGGCGCTGCCGTCGCCCTCGGCGGTGTGATCCGTGATGTTGTTTCTTCACTTGCTACAGCGGGCATACTTGGTGCGGGTTTGGACGCCCCAAGCACCGGGTATGTTTTCGTGTATCTCGTCGAAATTCTCCTGCTGTTCATGATGCTTGCCGTTGTGGGCCCCCTACTGCGGGCAAACGACAATACTTCTTCAAGGTCTCAACACGATGCAGGCCGGCCGGTCCTGGCTGGGCTGCAAAACCAACATGGAGCATTGCCATGACAACACCCGCAACGCCGGTCTTTTTGGATTTGGCAGCCGTTTCTCTCTATATCTTCTTCGCCTTCTTCGCTGGGCTGGTCTACTATCTAATCCGCGAAGGTAGGCGGGAAGGCTTTCCGTTGGTTGCCGAATTGCCGGATCGTCTGGGCGTCGCCACGTTGCACGGCTCCCCTGAAATGCCTGCCGCGAAAGTATTCCGTCTGCATTACCCAGAAGGTGCGACGGTTGTGCAGGGTGTTCGGCCGGAACGTGACGTTGATGCGCAGCTTTCGCCGGATTATCCTTATCCGGGCACAGCTTTCGTGCCGACTGGTGACGCCATGCAGGATGGCGTTGGGCCGGCTTCCTACGCTGATCGCGCCGATACGCCGGATTTGGCTTTTGATGACAATAAGCCGAAAATCGTGCCGCTTCGTGCCGCGCCTGGCTGGCACATCGCCCATGAGGATCCGGACCCGCGCGGCAAATCGGTGATTACCTTGGATGGCGTTGTAGCCGGAACAGTTGTTGACCTTTGGGTTGATCGTTCTGAATACATCCTGCGCTATGTGGAAACTGAGGTTCCTGGCGGGCGGCGCGTTCTGGTCCCGATTTTCCTCTGCACATTCACTGATGAGGGCACAGCGCGTGTGATTTCCGTCACGGCGGCACAATTCGCTGCGGCGCCGGGCATTGCGCGTCCTGAACAGATCACCCTGCTCGAGGAAGATCGTATTTCGGGTTACTTCGGTGGCGGCCATTTCTACGCCACGCCTGAGCGTAGCGAGTCCTGCCTGTGAGCAAGCCCGCCCGCCCCCGCCTGACTGAGCATGGTTTGGAGCCAGTGCGCGGTCTTCCGGAAGCGCTGCCTCCCGGAGAGGTCTTGCTTTGGCAAGGGGCGCCAACATGGGCGGAGATCGCCCAGCGTGTTTTCCTTGTGCGCTGGGTCGTTGGCTATTTCTTGATCTTGGCGCTCTGGGAAATACTCAGTGCCGCCATGCAGGGGAGGGAATTGGTTGCGGCATTTGGCGCTGCGGCTGTAATTCTCCTTGGCGGTGGGGTCGCGATTGGCATACTTGCCTTGCTTGCCAAAATTGTAGCACGCAGCAGTGTTTATTCCATCACCTCGCGGCGCTTGGTGCTGCGCGTTGGTGTCGCCTTGCCGATTACGATCAATATCCCCTTTGTCGCTATCGCGGGGGCATATTTGCGCAATCGCAAGGATAGCAGTGGCGATATAGTGCTGGAATTGCTCCCTTCACATCGCATTTCATGGATTGCTCTGTGGCCGCATTGCAGTGGCTGGAGCCTTGGTCGGCCAAAGCCCATGCTGCGCGGTGTGGCGAATGCGGCGGAAGTGGCTAAGATTTTGGGTGATGCAGTTGCTGCCACTTCAGGGGCAGGTATCAGCCGCAGCGTATCAGGGCCAGAAGCCGCGATGCCTAGTGGCGCGACGGCGATGGCGTAAGGGGACAGAAATGGCATCCAAGGCAATAGCGCCGCGCGCTGACTACCTGGGCTATGGCCTTGGGGCGATTATGGCCTTTGTTCTTGCGTTTGTCGTGCTGAGCGCTGGCGAAAAGAATCAGGACCGCCGTCCTGTGAATGAGGCAACCTTCGCGCGCAGTGTTCTATTTAGCGATCGGCTTGATGGCGGGATTTCCATCCGTGATGCCTCGACCGGCCAAATGATTGGCGAAATCTCGCCCGGTGAGGGCGGCTTTGTGCGCGGTGCCCTGCGCGGCTTTGCGCGCGAAAGAAGACTAGAAAATCCTGGCGTGGAAAGCGCTTTTCGGTTGGCTGCTGTGCCGGGTGGAGCTATCATTCTGGAAGACCCGGTAAGCGGGCGCTGGACGGATCTGCGGGCTTTTGGCGCGACAAACGTGCAAAGCTTCGCCGATATTCTTTTCAAAAAAAATGAGGAAGGCAAATGAACGAAAGAAATGAAAGGCGGAGGGGAAGACGCTTCGACGTTCCCTGTACCGTTGAAATCGAACGCAGCTTTGATAGTTTTCACGCCTATGCGGTGCCTGAAGACGTTATGCTGCGTCCTGGTGATCAGGTGATCGTGCATGGCGCGCCTGCCCAGGTGGCATTCGGTGAAAAATACAGCTTCGAAACCTCGGCGACCGTCATTCGGGCAGGTTTCTTTCGCCGGCATTGGACGCAGTTTTGTTCGATCCTGGAGCTTACCGAACTCTATCACGTTGGCTTTGAGCCGAAGGAGGCCACATGAACGCGGTGAGCCATCCGATGCGGGAAAACCTCTCGCGTGAAACAACAGAATTGGCGCTGACCGAAACCCCTCTTTCGCCGCGCTTCTACACCACTGATTTTGCCGCGATGGACGCCATCAATGTGGAGCCCGTTCGCGCCGAGTGGGATCGCCTGATGGAGGAATTCCATCGCGACCCCAATAAGGGCCACTTTGTCCGCGATGAGCGTTTTGACGCTTTTCGGCTGGATGCGTTGCCAGAGGGCTTGCAGAAAGAATTGGTTGATTTTCTGGTGAGCAGTGTGACAGCGGAATTCTCCGGCTGCGTACTCTACGCAGAAATCAAGAAGCGCGTGAAAAACCCTGACATACGCGAGCTGTTTTCAGTCATGGCGCGTGATGAAAGCCGCCATGCTGGCTTCATCAATGACGCGTTGAAGGACCTTGGCATTGGCGTTGATCTTGGCTTTCTAACGCGCGCCAAGAAGTATCACTACTTCCAGCCGAAATTCATCTTCTACGCTACCTATCTGAGCGAGAAGATCGGCTACGCGCGCTACATCACGATCTTCCGTCAATTCGAACGTCACCCGGAACTTCGTTTCCATCCTATTTTCCAGTGGTTCGAGAATTGGTGCAATGACGAATTCCGCCATGGGGAAGCCTTTGCGCTGCTGATGCGCGCAAATCCAAAGCTTCTGACTGGTGTCAACGCGTGGTGGTGCCGTTTCTTCCAGCTTGCGGTATTTGCCACAATGTATGTGCGCGACCATGGGCGCCCGGAATTCCATAAGGCGCTTGGCATGACGCCAACGGAATATGATCGGCAAGTGTTCAAAATCACGGAGGAGATTTGCCGTCAGGTATTCCCCGTGACTTTGGATGTCGATGCGCCTGGCTTCATGGAAGACATGGATCGGCTCCTGCAGGTATCCGAGAAAATGAGCGATGCGCGCCGGCAAGGTGGCATTGGCGGAGGGGTGCGTCGGATCGGTCTCGGCATTTCTGCGGCGACCACATTTGCGAAGCTATTCTTCCGTCGCCCGAGGAGGCAACCGCTTCCTGCCGAAATTCGTCTCTCACCGGTTTGGTAACGAAGCGCCATGCCTGAGAGCGTGACCGCCGCCCTGATCGCCATCTTTCTTTGGTGGCTGACGACTGGCGTCATTCTGTTCGCGGTCGCGACACTTGCGCATCAGCGCCTGACCCTTGGCGCGGCCTCGATGATGTTGCTTTCTGCTGGTTTGATCACACTGCATCAGACCGCAGAGGATGTGAGCGCCGCCGGGGCCTATCTTTCCTTCCTGGCTGCCTTGGCGATTTGGGGAGCGGTGGAGATCAGCTTCCTTGGTGGGCTGATCACTGGGCCCAATCGCAAGGAATTGGCGTCTGATCTCACGGGCCTGCAACGCTTTTGGTCCGCAACGCGCGTTGTGCTCTGGCACGAAATATTCATTCTGGCATTGGGCTTCCTGTTGATTATCGCTTTCGCGCATGGACCCAACCGTATTGGCCTGATGACCTATGGCATTTTGTGGGTCATGCGTCTCAGCGCCAAGCTCAATTTGTATCTGGGCGTGCGCAATACGGGCGAGACGCTGCTGCCGGAGCATCTGCGCTACATGAGTAGCTATTTTGCCCATCGGCCAATGAATCTTCTTTTCCCCTTTTCCATCACGCTCGGCACGCTTTTGAGTGCCTGGCTGTTCCACCAGGCTTTTGCCGTTGGCGCGGATGCACATCAGCTGGTTGGCTTTATGTTGATCGCGACGATCGCCTCGCTCGCCGTGATTGAACATTGGTTCCTGATGCTTCCGCTGCCGATTGAAGCGCTTTGGCGTTGGGGAATGCGCGACAAGCATGCGCCAGCACAGACGGCGACCTGGTTCACCGATCGGAGCGGCCCTTTTGATACGCGGCCTTTGGATGCGCTTTTAGCGCGCATCACCGCTGGCGCTTATGGATCGATTGAGAGCCTGAGAGGTTCCATTCGGTCGCCCGAAGGATGGCTCTCGCTCGATTTTGTAGATGGTACCATGCATCTGCGGCGCGCTGCCGCAACCGAGGCCTCACGGACTGGCATTATAGTCACAGGTCGGCTGTTGGATATGCATGGTATTCAGTCAGAGTTTGAAGATTATGCGCTGAGGCATGGCGCATGAGGAAAAGCATCACCAAAGGCATGGCGTGGGGCCTTTTTTCGGGGAGTTGGACCGAAAGCGACCTGCGCACAATCGCAAGACCTGGAAAGTTATTCTGGGCAAGGAGAATGTGACATGAATTACGAGGAATTCTTCCAAGGACAGCTTGATAGCCTTCGCCGTGAGGGCAGATACCGCGTCTTTGCCGATTTGGAACGTCGCCGCGGCGAATTCCCGCGCGCCACACGCCATGACAAGGGTGTTCGTGGTGAGGTAACGGTGTGGTGTTCGAATGACTACCTTGGCATGGGTCAGCACCCTGATGTGCTGGATGCCATGCATGAAGCGCTGGATCGCTGCGGGGCAGGTGCGGGTGGTACGCGCAATATCTCTGGCACCAATCACGAACATGTTCTGCTTGAACGCGATCTGGCGGCACTGCATGGGCGTGAATCGGCCCTGCTGTTCAATTCCGGCTATATGTCGAATTGGGCGTCGCTTTCTACGCTCGGGTCGAAGCTTCCGGGTTGCATCATTGTTTCTGATGAAATGAACCATGCCTCCATGATTGAAGGCATCCGTCACAGCAAAGCGAAGCGGGTTCTGTTTAAGCATAATGATGTGGCGGATTTGCGCCGCGTGCTGGCGGAACTGCCGAAATCAGCGCCGAAATTGGTGGCGTTCGAAAGTGTCTATTCCATGGATGGCGATATCGCCCCCATCAGCGATATCTGCGATGTGGCTGATGCCCATGGTGCCATGACCTATTGCGATGAAGTGCATGCGGTTGGGCTTTATGGCCAAAGCGGCGGCGGCATTACGGAACGCGATGGTATTGCGGGTCGCGTGACGGTGATTGAAGGCACGCTTGCCAAGGCGTTCGGCGTGATTGGCGGCTATATCGCTGGCAGCGCTGCCATGTGTGATTTTGTGCGTTCCTACGCCTCAGGCTTTATTTTCTCAACGGCGCTGCCGCCGGCGATTGCGGCAGGTGCCCGCGCCGCAATACGCCATTTGCGTCAGAGCAATCTTGAACGGGAACGCCTGCATGAACGCGCCGCGACGCTTCGGCAGCGCTTGAACGCCGTTGGCGTGCCGCATCTTGATAACCTCAGCCACATTGTCCCGGTGATGGTGGGCGATCCAACTCTCTGCAAGCAGCTCAGTGATACCTTGCTTGATGAGCACGGCATTTACGTGCAGCCCATCAATTATCCAACCGTCCCGCGCGGTACGGAAAGGCTGCGCATTACGCCATCGCCCGTCCACACTGATGCGGATATGGATCATTTGGTGGAATCACTGGAACGGGTTTGGGCGCAGTTTCGGTTGCGGCGGGCCGCGTGATGGACGGCGCAGTGTCGGGTTTCCAGCCGGCCAATAGGTCCGGCCCGGAAGCGCAGATTTCTCGTCGAGCAGCGCCACGCCAGAGTGCAGACAAAGCCGACCACGCAATCCCGTCACCCCGTCGCAACGCCTACCCCTTCAGCGCCATTGTCGGCCAGGAGGAGATGAAGCGTGCGCTGATGATTGCCGCTGTTGATCCAAGCATTGGTGGTGTTCTGGTGTTCGGGGATCGCGGCACCGGCAAATCTACGGCAGTGCGCTCACTTGCGGCGCTATTGCCCGAAATGGCTGTCGTCGCCGGCTGTCCTTTTGCTTGCGATCCAGCGGCACCGCTTGCGTCCTGTTCGCATTGCGGCGCACTGCCCAAGGGCAAAAAAGCGGAAAAGCGGATGGTCCCGGTGCCGGTGGTGGATTTGCCCCTTGGTACCACGGAAGATCGCCTGGCTGGCGCGCTTGATATCGAAAGGGCCTTGGCGCAGGGCATCAAGGCTTTCGAGCCTGGGCTGCTTGCCGCGGCGCATCGCGGGTTTCTCTATATTGATGAGGTGAACCTGCTTGAAGATCATTTGGTTGATCTTCTGCTGGATGTCGCGGCTTCGGGCGAGAATGTTGTGGAGCGCGAAGGCATCAGCCTGCGCCACCCTGCACGCTTTGTGTTGATTGGCAGCGGCAATCCTGAAGAAGGTGAATTGCGCCCGCAATTGCTCGATCGCTTCGGCCTTTCGGTTGAAGTCTCAACACCAACAGACCTTGCCAGCCGGGTTGAAGTGGTTTGTCGGCGCGATGCCTATGACCGGGATGCTTCTGGCTTCATCAAACAATGGGCGGAGGACGAAGCGCGTACGCGTGAGACAGTCCTTGCCGGCAGAAAGCGACTGAGTTCAGTCACGCTCCCGCTTGGCACGATTGAACAGGCCGCCAAGCTTTGCATGGCGCTTGGCACGGATGGGTTGCGGGGTGAATTGACCCTTGTGCGCGCAGCACGAGCACTTGCCGCACTTGAAGGCGATTTGGAAGTCGGAACGGTGCATCTGCGCCGTATTGCGGCTTCCGCGTTGCGGCATAGATTGCGCCGCAATCCCCTTGATGAAACCGTTGCGACGACGCGCGTGGAAAAGGCGCTCGAAGACGTCTTCGGGCCATGAGGATGCGGCGCCGGAGCCTCAACCGATGAGCGGTCTGGCCGCAACCAGCGCCGATGCAAAGCGCATCGAGGCTCCGGATGCGGAGAATGTTGCGCTGCAGATTGCAGCGTTGCTGGCCGTTGATCCTGCTGGCCTCGCGGGTGTTGTGCTGCGCGGGCCGGCCGATCCTAGGCGTGATGAATGGCTTGAAGCCTTGCGCAAGATGCTGCCGGCCGGGGTGCCGTGGCGGCGTGTGCCTTTGGGTATCGCCGATACCCGCTTGCTGGGCGGGCTTGATCTTACCTCAAGCCTGAGTGCCGGGCGACCCATCGCGCAACAGGGCCTGCTGGCCGAGGCTGACGGCGGGATCATCATCCTGCCCATGGCTGAGCGCGTGGAAAGCCAGCTGATTGCGCGCATCGCCGCCGTGTTGGATCACGGTGCGCTGCGCGTGGAGCGTGAGGGCATTACGCTTGCGCGCGATACGCGCTTCGGAGTCGTTGCGCTTGATGAAGGCGCCGGCGAAGACGAGCAGGTAACTGAAGCGCTTTCAGATCGTCTTGCCTTCCGGCTTAGCTTCGAACCTTTTGGATTGCAGCGCGCGGTGCCTGATATGCCGACCCGTGCGGAGATTGAGGCAGCGCGGTTGCGCCTCGCGCATGTCGGAATACCGGCCGATCTGCCGCAAGCCTTTTGCGCGGCAGCCTTGGCGCTTGGTATTCTATCCCTGCGTGCGCCTATTTTTGCACTGCGTTGCGCCCGCGCTGCCGCGGCGCTTGCGGGGCGCGCGGAAGTAACCCGGGAAGATGCGGCGCTTGCGGCGCAACTCATTCTGGCACCGCGCGCGCGGCAAGTGCCCGAGGCGCCCGCTGAAGAACAGGAACAACCGCCCGAACAACAGCAGGAAGAATCATCCAATTCGGACACGCAGCAGCAGCAAGACCAGCCATCGCTGGAAGACCTTGTGCTTGCGGCGGCGCAGGCAAGCCTGCCGGCGGGATTGCTCGCGGGGCTTGGTGTCGCGGCACGGCAAATGGCGCGTCAGGCGGCATCTTCCGGTAGATCCGGTATGATGCGCCGTTCTGCCCAGCGCGGTCGGCCCATTGGTGCGCGCCCGGCGGCGTGGCGTGCGGGGTTGCGTTTGGCCTTGGTGGAAACGCTGCGCGTTGCCGCACCTTGGCAGGAATATCGCCGCCGCGAAAAACCGCATCACGCGGCGCTGGTGCATATCCGCCGAGAGGATGTGCGCATTCGCCGCTACAAGCAGAACAGCGAAACCACCACCATCTTCCTGGTGGATGCTTCAGGTTCGGCTGCGTTGCATCGCCTGGCGGAAGCCAAGGGCGCGGTGGAATTGCTGCTGGGCGATTGTTATGTGCGGCGCGATCGCGTGGCAGTGATTGCCTTCCGTGGCCGCAGCGCGGAAGTGCTGCTTGAACCTACACATTCGCTGGTGCGCGCCAAGCGCAGCCTGGCCGCCTTGCCTGGTGGCGGTGGTACGCCGCTCGCGGCCGGAATGGTGGCCGGTTATGCTATGGCGGAAGCCAGTCGCAAGCGCGGGCAAACCCCCGTGATTGTCGCGCTGACAGATGGTCGCGCCAATGTCACGCGCGATGGTTCGGGCGGGCGTGCCACGGCGGAATCGGAAGCGCTGGATTCGGCGCGGTTGTTCAGGGCTTCTGGCATTGCCGCGTTGTTGATTGATACGGCGCCACGGCCGCATCCTTTCTCACGAGACCTCGCTTCTGCCATGGGCGCGCGCTATGTGCCGCTGCCTTTTGCCGATGCCGCGCGTATGTCGGCTGCCGTGCGCCAAGCCGCGCTTGCGCCAGCGTCGGGGTCTTGATGCCATGGCCGCGTCCGGAGATTTTCCAAGCTGGGAAAGGGATGGGCGCGATTGGCCGAGCCGGGAATCGAGCCAGTTTATCGAAGCCGGCGGGCTGCGTTGGCATGTGCAGCGCATGGGGCAGGGGCCTTGCCTTTTGTTGCTGCATGGCACCGCGGCGGCCACGCATAGCTGGCGCGATCTGGCGCCATTGCTCGCGCCACATTTCACGCTTATTGCGCCAGATCTGCCGGGGCATGGCTTTACTGCCAGCCTGCCGCAAGCTCGAGTTTCACTGGCGGGTTTTTCGGCGGCCTTGCATGCACTGCTGCAGAAGCTTCAGGCCTCACCCGATGTGGTGCTTGGCCATTCGGCGGGGGCGGCAATTGCGCTGCGTATGGCATTGGATGGTACCATCGCGCCCCGCGCCATCTTCAGCCTGAATGGTGCATTGCTGCCGTTGGGTGATGAGCATTCGGCGTTTTTCACGCGGGCCGCGCAGTTGATGGTGGGCTTGCCCTTTGTTTCTAAGCTTTGCGCCTGGCGCGCTTCAAAGCAGGAAGTGGCGGCAAAGCTGCTGCGTGATACGGGTTCTGATATCGGGCCGCGCGGTGTGGAATTATACACGCGGCTTTTTGGCTATTCTGGGCATATCCGCGCGGCGCTGACGATGATGGCGCAATGGGAATTGCGCCCTTTGCTGCGTGATTTGCCGCGTCTTGGCACAGCGCTGTTCCTGATGGTGGGCAGCCGCGATCGCGCCGTGCCGCCCATGCAGGCGCGGCGCATCCAGGCCATCCTTCCCGCCGCACGCATCATCACCCTGGAAGGGCTTGGCCATCTGGCACATGAAGAAGCGCCGGAACTGGTCGCTGATGCGCTGCGTAAGGAATGGTCGCGCCTTGCGCAGAATGTCACCGGGGCGGCAGCATGAGCTTCGATAACGTGCTTCCCCCATCCTATGCCAAGCGCGTCGAGTTGAATGATGAGGTGCATGCGCGCCCGCCGGAGATCCTTTTTTCCCCTAGCCGCGTTTCGCAGATTGCGTTGTTGCCGACAGCCGATGAAGCGCGGGATGCGCCCTGGGCTGCACTTTGCGCGCTGGCGCAGCGCTTTTCCGTGCCGCCGCCAGCGCCAGGGGCCAATCATTACAGTGCGGATTTCGGGCCGTTTCGCCTGAAATGGGAAAGGCATGGCGAATTCAGCCGCTTCATGGTGGTGGTTGCGGGCGCAGAGCCCGAGCCTTTTTCGGCAGCCGCGATTCACGCCCTGCCAGCGGAATGGCTGAAAGTCTTGCCAGGTCAGGTGATCGCTGCCGCACATGTCACGTTGCTGGCTTCCAAGGATGTACCGCTGGCCATCAGTGAAATCTCGCGGCGTTATTTTCGTGATCACATGCTGGTGGGCGGTCCACTGGCTGGCGGCCAAGCACATGCCTTCACGGATTTTCGCATCCAGGATGATGGTTTCAGCCGTTTCCTGATTTATGATGGCGGCATGTCGCCCTATCAAGCGGGGCGGCTTACGCAGCGCCTGCTTGAGATGGAAACCTACCGCATCATGGCGCTGTTGGCGCTGCCGGTCGCGCAGGAAGTAGCGCCGAAAATCGGTGCGCAGGAACGCGAATTGGCGGAAATCAGCGCGGCGCTGGTGGAAGCGCAGGAAGCGGATGAACCGTTGCTGCTGCAACGCCTGACGCGCATGGCGGCGGAAGCGGAAAGCCGCGAATCGCGCCATCGTTTCCGCTTTTCCGCCGCCGCCGCCTATTACGAATTGGTCCGCAACCGCA
Source organism: Roseomonas sp. (assembly GCA_040398485.1). Lineage (GTDB taxonomy): Bacteria > Pseudomonadota > Alphaproteobacteria > Acetobacterales > Acetobacteraceae > Neoroseomonas. Next base: position 11,899 of record JBBAUC010000001.1, read on the forward strand.
TTCAGGAGTTGCGGGAGACGCGCATGGAAGGCATGCAGACCTTCGGTGAATTCACCGAACGTCGCCTGGCGCCGGCCATGAATACCTGCCAGGCGGTCGGCGCACGGCAGGAAATGCTCTCCCAACGCGTGGCCCGCGCGACGCAACTTCTCTCCACACGTGTTGATATTACGCGAGAAAGACAGAACCAGGCCTTGCTCGCTTCCATGGAACGGCGCGCGCGCCAGCAGCTTCGGTTGCAGCAGGCGGTCGAAGGGTTTTCCGTGGCCGCCATCACCTATTACGTGGTTGGGCTTGTTGCCTATTTGGCCAAGGGTTTGGCCATTTCTGGGGCCAACTTCCGCGAAGAAATCGTCACCAGTATCGCCATCCCAGTCGTTGCTTTGGTTGTGGCGCTTGGTGTGCGCCGCTTCCGGCGCCGGACGGCAGAAAATGACTGAAGTAAGAAATTTACGCCAAAGTCTGAGGGGGCACGCATGTCTGGACTGACTGGTATTTCTGCCGAAGATCTCGCGGCTTGCAACAAGCTGCTGGCGGGTGGTTCCAAAAGCTTCCGCGCCGCATCCTTCCTTCTGCCGCGCCGTATCGCCGCCCCGGCTGCCGCGCTTTATGCCTTTTGCCGTGTTGCGGATGACGCGATTGACATGAGCGATGACCCCACGGCGTCACTCGCGCTGCTGCAACAGCGCCTGGATGGCGCCTATGCCGGGCGGCCTTGGAATCACGTGGCAGATCGCGCTTTCGCGGCGGTTGTTGAGCAATATGGCGTACCGCGCGCCCTGCCGGCGGCGCTGCTGGAAGGCTTCGCCTGGGACGCCAAAGGTCAATTCTATGAAGATATCGCCGCGCTGGAATCCTATGCTGCGCGCGTCGCGGCGACCGTCGGTGCCATGATGACGCTGCTGATGGGCGTGCGCTCACCGGAAGCCATTGCGCGCGCGTGCGATCTTGGCCTTGCCATGCAGTTGACCAATATTGCCCGTGATGTCGGCGAAGATGCCAAGGCAGGGCGCGTTTATCTGCCCCAGTCCTGGCTGGCTGAGGAAGGGCTTTCGGCAGAAGGGCTGATTGCCAATCCTGTATTTTCCCCCGCGCTGGGTCGCGTGGTCGCGCGGCTGCTGGGGGCCGCGGAAGCACATTATCGCCGCGCTTGGCCCGGCATTGCGCTGCTGCCATGGGATTGCCGCCCAGGGATTGGTGCGGCGCGCTTGGTTTATGCCGAGATCGGGCGAGAAGTTGAACGCCAGGGGCTCGATTCCGTCTCTCGCCGTGCGGTGGTGTCCGGCCGGCGCAAGGCCTGGCTTTTGGCGCGTGCCGCCGGTGCGCTGGCCGCGCAACAGGATGGTGCTGATGAAGCGCCATCGCACGCCACGCGCTTTCTGGTGGATGCGGTGCGCGCGGCACCTGCACCGGAAGGACCGCCGATTGGTGCTGGCTACGGCGAAAGGCTGGTTTGGGCGCTGGAATTGATGGACCGCGCGGATCGTGACACGCGATTTGCCGCGCGTGCATGAAAAAGCCTTGACATGAGTGTCAAGATAACTGGACAATCAATAAGTATCAAAAAACTTACATAGGGCTGCCGCGACATGATTGCGTCACCCCTTGGGAGGTAACGCATGGACGCCTTGGCCCGTATTGAGAGCAGCCTCGCAGACGCGGTGCTCTCCGCCGAGACGAGCGGCACCCCGCCCCGCCTCGCCGCCGCCCTGCGGCACGCGGTTTTCCCGAAAGGGGCGCGTATTCGCCCACGCCTGACGCTTGCTGTTGCCGCGGCTTGCGGTGATGACCAACCAAGGCTTGCCAGCGCTGCTGCGGCAGCGATTGAGCTGTTACATTGCGCCAGCTTGGTGCATGATGACCTGCCCTGTTTTGACGATGCGGATATGCGCCGGGGCCGGCCTTCTGTGCATCGTGCCTTTGGCGAACCGCTGGCGGTGCTCGCCGGGGATGCCTTGATTGTGCTGGCCTTCCAAACCGTGGCGCGGGCCGGCTGCGGCGCGCCGGAACGGCTTGGCCCGGTGATCAATGCCATTGGCGATGGCGTGGGCGTGCCCTTTGGCATTGTTGCCGGGCAGGCCTGGGAATGTGAACCGCGCGCCGATCTTTCCGAATATCAGCGGCAAAAGACCGGCGCGCTTTTCGCCGCCGCATCGGTTGCCGGCGCTGCGGCGGCGGGTGTGGCCGATGCCGAAGCCTGGCGCTTGCTGGGGGATCGGCTGGGTGAGGCGTTCCAGGTTGCCGATGACCTGCGTGATGCGGTGGAAGATGAAGCCAGCATTGGCAAGCCCGTTGGGCGCGACAAGGCACTCGGTCGGCCAAGTGCCGTGCTGCAATTGGGCCTGGATGGCGCGGTCGCGCGGCTGAAAACGCTTGCCAATGCGGCGGTGGAGTCGATTCCCGACTGCCCCGGCCGCACCTTGCTGCGCGCGGCCATGCTGGAAGAAGTGGGCCGGCTTTTGCCGCGCAAACTGGCCGCGGCCTGAACCATGGCGAGGGCCTTGCCGCTGCCCCCGCAAAGGGCTGACGGGGATCAGGGGGTGTCCTGGTCTGATCGTTTCAGCGCCTGGCGCGAATCACTGACCGCGCGCCCTGGCTTCCGTGCCTGGGCCGCGCGTTTTCCGCTGACCCGCCCTCTGGCACGCCGCCGCGCGCGGGAATTATTCGATCTCTGCGCGGGCTTTGTTTATTCGCAGGTGCTGGCCGCCTGTGTGCGGCTGAAGCTGTTTGAGGCTTTGCACGAAGCCCCGGCGGAAGAAGGCGCCTTGGCGGCGCGACTCGGGCTTTCGCCTGAAGCGATGAGCCGGTTGTTGGTGGCTGCCGAATCGCTCCGGCTGGTGCGCCGGCGGGCAGATGGCGCCTGGGTGCTTGGCGAATTGGGCGCGGCCATGATCGGCAATCCCGGCATCGCCGCCATGGTGGAACACCATGCCATGCTCTACGCCGATCTGGCGGACCCGGTGGAATTGCTCCGCCGCGAAAGGGGTGGCACGGCGCTCGCGCAATACTGGGCCTATGCCGGCGCCGCGCAGCCAGGGGCGCTGCCGGGCGAGAAAGTTTCTGAGTACACGGCCTTGATGGCGGCCAGCCAGCCCATGGTGGCGCAGGAAGTATTGGCGGCTTACCGCTTTGGCCAGCATCGGCGGCTGATGGATGTGGGCGGCGGCAGCGGCGCCTTTCTGACCGCCGTTGGTAAGGCGAACCCCTGGCTTGATCTGCTGCTGTTTGACCTGCCGGCGGTGGCCGAACAGGGCCGGCAGCGCTTTGCCCGTGAAGGGCTTTCCGATCGCGCGATGGCGATGGGCGGGGATTTCACCACCGATTCGCTGCCCTTGGGCGCCGATATCATCAGCCTGGTGCGCGTGCTGCACGATCATGATGATGATGTGGTGCAAGCCCTGCTGCGGCGCGTGCGCGCAGCCCTGCCAAAGGGCGGACGGGTGCTGATTGCCGAACCCATGGCTGGCACCGCGGGCGCCGAGCCCATGGGCGGCGCTTATTTCGGCTTTTACCTGCTTGCGATGGGTAGGGGGCGCCCGCGTCGGCCGGATGAACTGGCCGCGATGCTGACCTCCGCCGGCTTCACCGGGGCGCGCTTGATGCCCACCGATACGCCGCTGTTGACCCGGGTGATGCAGGCCGATGCGACAAGTTGAAGTGACATGATTCTTTTATTGTCAATTTGACTTGACAGAGACAAGCGTCACAGTAGAGTTACAAAACCCAAGGGGGAGTCCAAGAGTGGAAACACTCGCTATCCTGCTCAGCGCACCCGAACAGCTCTCGCTGTCGCGTCTGACATTGTCGCCGCCAGGCGTGCAGGATGTTGTTGTGGACATTGATTGGAGCGGCATCAGCACCGGAACGGAACGTCTTCTCTGGTCCGGGCGCATGCCATCCTTTCCCGGTATGGGTTACCCGCTGGTGCCTGGTTACGAATCCGTGGGCCGAGTGGTCCAGGCGGGCGCGGAAGCCGGCAGGCAATTGGGTGAAGCGGTTTTTGTGCCTGGCGCACGTTGCTTTGGCGATATTCGCGGATTGTTTGGTGGCGCTGCTGCGCGGCTTGTTGTGGCTGGCGCGCGCGTAACACCGGTGGACCCTGCGCTTGGCGCGGACGCGGTGTTGTTGGCGCTGGCAGCGACGGCGCATCACGCCATTGTACTGCCGCACGCCGCCATTCCGGAATTGATCATCGGTCATGGCGTCTTGGGGCGCCTGCTGGCACGCATTGTTATCGCTGCCGGCCATCCCGCACCCATGGTGTGGGAAAGCAATCCCGCGCGGCGCGATGGTGCCCAGGGCTATGTGGTGTGCGATCCGGCGGAAGATACGCGGCGCGATTATCGCGCGATTTGTGATGTAAGCGGCGATTCCGCGCTGTTGGATACGCTGATTTCGCGGCTCGCGCCCGGTGGCGTGGTGACACTGGCTGGTTTTTACAGCGCACCGCTTTCCTTCACTTTCCCGCCGGCCTTCATGCGTGAAGCGCGTATCGCCATCGCCGCGGAATGGAAACAACCCGATCTGGATGCGGTGAATGCGTTGATATCGTCTGGCCGGCTTTCGCTGGCTGGGCTGATCACGCATCACGCCGCCGCTGATGACGCGCCGCAAGCCTATCGTCAGGCTTTTGAAGATCCTGCCTGCCTCAAAATGGTTCTGGACTGGAGAAACAAACAATGAATGCTGTCCCGGGGAAGCCAAACGTTCCATCCATCAGTGGTATGCATGATGCGCTGCGCGCAGAAGCATCGCTGGCGCCTGATCCTGTGCAGACCTCACCGGCTGCCAAGCAAACCCAGATCATCGCCATTTATGGCAAGGGTGGCATCGGCAAATCCTTCACGCTCGCGAATCTGAGCTACATGATGGCGCAGCAGGGCAAGCGCGTTTTGCTGATTGGCTGCGACCCGAAAAGTGATACGACGTCCTTGCTGTTTGGTGGACGTTCCTGCCCGACCATCATTGAGACATCATCGAAGAAGAAAGCCGCCGGTGAGGCTGTTGCCATTGGCGATGTCTGCTTCAAGCGCGATGGCGTTTTCGCCATGGAATTGGGCGGCCCGGAAGTGGGCCGTGGCTGCGGTGGGCGCGGTATCATCCATGGCTTCGAATTGCTGGAAAAACTTGGCTTCCATCAATGGGATTTTGACTACGTCCTGCTGGACTTCCTGGGCGATGTGGTCTGCGGTGGCTTCGGCCTGCCGATTGCGCGCGATATGTGCCAGAAGGTGATCGTTGTCGGGTCCAATGACCTTCAATCGCTTTATGTCGCGAATAATGTGTGTTCTGCGGTGGAATATTTCCGCAAGCTAGGCGGCAATGTTGGTGTGGCCGGCATGGTCATCAACAAGGATGATGGCACGGGTGAGGCCCATGCCTTTGCTGCCGAAGCTGGCATTCCCGTACTCGCGGCCATTCCGGCGGATGAGGATATCCGGCGCAAATCCGCGAATTACGAAATCATCGGCACGCCTGGTGGGCGTTGGGCTTCGGTGTTTGAGCAATTGGCGACTCAGGTGGCTGAAGCGCCGCCGCTGCGCCCGAAGCCTCTCACCCATGAAAATCTGCTTGGCCTTTTCAAGGGCGAAGCGGTGGGCCGTGGCGTGGTGTTGAACCCCGCAACCATGGAAGACATGTGCTCGGCTGAAGTGCTGAATAAGCCTTCGCTTGAAGTGGTTTATGAGGGCGTCTGAGGGAATGGACACGCTTCCCCCTTCTTCGCCGCCTGCTGCCGCTGAAGGCGCTGCCTGCCATGGCGGTCGGGAAACGCTGGAAGCTGCCGCGCGCGCTGCGGGCAAGTCCGAAGTGATGGACAAGCTTGCTGCTGATTATCCGCGCGGGCCGCATGACCAGCCGCAATCCATGTGCCCGGCTTTTGGGTCTTTGCGCGTTGGCTTGCGCATGCGCCGAGTTGCGACGATCCTTTCCGGCAGTGCCTGCTGCGTCTATGGCCTGACCTTCACCAGCCATTTCTATGGTGCGCGCCGCACGGTGGGCTATGTGCCCTTTAATTCGGAAACGCTCGTCACCGGCAAGCTTTTCGAAGATATTCGCGACGCTGTGCATGATCTGGCGAAGCCAGAAGATTATGACGCGGTCATCGTCACCAATCTTTGCGTGCCCACGGCTTCCGGCGTGCCGCTCGATCTGCTGCCAAAGCAGATCAATGGCGTGCGCGTGATTGGCATAGATGTGCCAGGCTTTGGTGTACCGACCCATGCGGAAGCCAAGGATGTGCTGGCCGGCGCCATGCTGCGCTATGCGCGCAATGAAGCCGAGGCCGGTCCAGTAGCCAGGCCACGCAATCACGCAGAGGATCAGCGCAGCATTGCGGTGATTGGTGAATTATTTCCCGCCGATCCGCCGGGCATTGGTGCGCTGATCCAGCCCATGGGGCTGACGCTTGCGCCACAAACCCCAGCGCGTGAATGGCGCGATCTTTATGCGGCCTTGGATAGCGTGGCGGTGGCCGCGGTGCACCCCTTCTACACTGCCAGCATTCGCGAATTCCGCGCGGCTGGCCGGCCTGTAGTTGGCTCTGCGCCGGTTGGCGTGGAAGGCACCGATGCCTGGCTTTCCGCTATTGGCGCTGCGGCGGGTGTGAAGCCCTCAGAAATCGAAGCCGCCAAGGCGCGCGCATTGCCTGCCATTCGCGCTGCGCTCGCGGGTAATCCGGTCAAGGCGCGCATTACGGTCTCCGGTTATGAAGGTTCGGAATTGCTGGTGGCGCGCTTGCTGATCGAAGCGGGCGCAGAAGTGCCTTACGTTGGCACCGCCGCCCCGCGCACGGAATGGAGTGCTGCGGATCGCGAATGGCTCGAAGCCCATGGCTGCCATGTGCAGTATCGCGCCAGCCTGGAACAGGACATTGCTGCGATGAAGGAAGCGCGGCCTGATCTTGCCCTTGGAACGACGCCCTTGGTGCAGAAGGCCAAGGAAATGGGCACGCCCGCGCTGTACTTCACCAATATGGTTTCTGCCCGGCCGTTGTTTGGCCCTGCTGGTGCGGCTTCCATGGCGGGGATTGTGGCGGCGCAGACCAATGGGCGTGAACGTTTTTCGCGCATGGTGTCCTTCTTTGAAGGTGTCGGTACGCCTGATGGCGCCGGTTACGGCTTCCGTGACAAGCCAAGTGATCCCCCTGGCTTTCGTGACCGTCAGCGCAAGCTGCGCGCCGCCAAGGCCAAGGCCGAAGAAGCGGTGGGGACCTGAGCATGCTTGTTCTCGATCATGATCGCGCCGGTGGCTACTGGGGGGCGATCTATGCTTTCTCGGCGGTGCGCGGCCTGCGTGTTGTGATTGATGGGCCGGTTGGTTGCGAAAACCTGCCCGTGACAGCCGTGCTGCATTACACGGATGCGCTGCCGCCGCATGAATTACCAATTGTGGTGACTGGTCTGGATGAGGACTCACTCTCCCAGAACGGTACGGAAGGCGCTTTGAAGCGCGCCGCTGCCACGCAGGATGCTGAATTGCCCGCCGTGGTGGTGACGGGTTCCATCGCCGAAATGATCGGCGGTGGCGTGACGCCGCAGGGGAGCAACCTGCAGCGCTTCATCTGCCGCACGATTGATGAGGATCAGTGGCAAGCCGCTGATCGGGCCATCATGTGGCTTTGGACTGAATTTGGCGCGCGCGGCCGCAAGCCGAAGCCGCGCACGCGCAAGGAAGGCGAAAAGCCACGCGTGAACATCATTGGCCCCATCTATGGCACTTTCAATATGCCATCAGACCTCGCGGAGATTCGCCGCCTGGTCGAAGGCATTGGCTGTGAGATTAATCTGGTCTTCCCGCTGGGCAGCCATGTCGAGGATATCTCGAAGCTGCCTGATGCAGATGTGAATATCTGCATGTACCGCGAATTTGGCCGCAAGCTTTGTGAAGAACTCGAACGGCCGTATCTGCAAGCCCCAATCGGGTTGTTTGCGACGACGAATTTGCTCCGCAAGCTTGGTGAATTGACTGGGCTGGATCCGGAACCTTTCATCGAACGTGAAAAGCACACCACGGTGAAGCCGCTTTGGGATTTGTGGCGCAGTGTGACGCAGGATTTCTACGCCTCCGCATCCTTTGCGGTGGTAGCGACCGATACCTATGCCCGGGGCCTGCAGCGTTTTCTGAATGAAGAAATGGGCATTCCCTGTGCCTTCGCCTTCTCACGCATGGCAGGGCAGAAGCCTGACAATGCGGCGGTGCGTGAGGCTTTGCGCAAGACACCTCCCTTGGTGCTGTTCGGTTCCTATAATGAACGCATGTATGCAGCGGAAATCAAAAGCCGCGCCATGTATATTCCCGCGAGTTTCCCCGGCGCCATCATCCGCCGCGCCACCGGCACGCCTTTCATGGGCTATGCCGGCGCCACCTATATCATCCAGGAATATTGCAACGCGCTGTTTGACGCGCTGTTTCATATTCTGCCGCTGGGCACTGATCTCGATCGGGTTGATCCAACGCCGGCACGTGCCGCTGAACCCTGGGATGCAGCCGCGGTTACGCTTCTGGATGAACGCGTTGAGCAGGAGCCCTTCCTGCTACGTATTTCCGCGGCCAAGCGGCTGCGCGAACAGGTTGAACGCGCCGCGCGCGATGCGGCGGAGCCGCGTGTGACGGCTGATCGCGTTCGAAAGACTTTGGCGGAGGTCATGGCATGAAGCCGCTTCGCTATTCCTCATCTTGTCTGCGGGCGTACCGCGGCAATCGCCGTCGGGGCGTATCCGATGACAAGAAGGCTTGGGTGGAATTCCGCCTCTGCCGTCCCTGCCGCGCGGGTGGACGCGGTAATGGCCGCAAGGCCAAGTCGGAGGTCTGCTAATGGCCGATACAAGAACGCGCCTGACAGAAGCTCAGGCGAAGGAAGTCCACAACTTGGTGGCCCAGGGATGGGCTTTCTCAATCTTCGCTTCGATGGGCGCGCATGTCCTGGTCTGGTTGTGGCGGCCGCTTGTCTTTACCGGACAAGTGGTTCCACCCGACTGGCGTTTCTTCTGAAGGATGTTCCGGGTTGAGGGATTTTCCCGACATCTGGAACGAGGAAAAGGAGAATGTTCAATATGCATAAGATTTGGATGGTGATTGACGCTCGTCGTGTCGGGTTTCTCGGCGCGGCGGGTGTGGTGGCGATCGCGGCAGTGATTCACTTCGCTGTGCTGAGTTCGCCACGCTACTGCGATCATCTCGGTTGGTGCGCAACTTCACCGACCTTCACCCCTGGCGCGAAGCTGGGTGGTTGAGCACGGGGCGCGGCCTAGGCCGCGCTCCAGCGAAATGGGCGAGGCAGCCGAAACTGCCTCGCCCGCACAGAACATCATGAGGGACCGCCAGGCGGGCATAGCCCCCGTCGGGAGAGGAGCATCAAGCGATGGCGATGTTAAGCTTTGAGCGGAAATACCGCGTCCGCGGCGGAACCCTGATAGGGGGTGACCTGTTCGATTTCTGGATAGGGCCTTTCTATGTCGGGTTCTTTGGCGTGACCACGGCGTTTTTCAGCTTTGTTGGAACCGCCCTGATCCTCTACGGCGCGGCGATTGGCGGGACGTGGAATCCCTGGCTGATCAATATCGCGCCGCCGGATCTGAAATATGGCCTACGCCTGGCGCCGATGCGCGAAGGCGGGTTGTGGCAGATGATCACCATCTGCGCACTTGGGGCCTTTGTTTCCTGGGCACTGCGCCAGGCAGAAATCTCGCGCAAGCTTGGCATGGGGTATCACATACCCATCGCTTATGGCGTCGCGGTTTTCGCCTATTTCACCCTGGTCGTGATCCGGCCGGTGCTGATGGGTGGATGGGGACATGGCTTCCCCTACGGCATTTTTAGTCACCTGGATTGGGTGTCCAATGTCGGGTATCAATATCTGCACTTCCACTACAATCCGGCGCATATGATCGCGGTGACATTCTTCTTCACCACGGTATTGGCGCTGTCGTTGCATGGCGGCTTGGTTCTCTCGGCGCTTAACCCGCCGGAAGGTGAACCGGTGAAGACGGCAGAGCATGAAAATACCTTCTTCCGTGACCTGATCGGTTATTCGATCGGCACGCTTGGTATCCACAGGCTCGGTCTTTTCCTTGCGCTGTCAGCTGGGATTTGGAGTGCAATCTGCATCGTGATTAGTGGTCCGTTCTGGACGCGCGGCTGGCCCGAATGGTGGGGCTGGTGGCTTAACCTGCCGATTTGGCACTAGGCGAGGGGAGGGAAAAATCCCATGGCCGAATATCAGAACATCTTCACCCGGATACAGGTGCGCGGACCAGTACCCTATCCTGGTGTGCCCCTTCCCGCCGATAACTCTCCGCGCGATGGCACACCAAGCGAGGTGCACCTTTTTGGTCGCCTTGGTGATGCGCAGGTGGGTCCGATTTATCTTGGCTATCTTGGCATTCTCTCGCTGCTCTTTGGCTTCATTGCCTTTGAGATCATCGGGCTTAACATGCTTGCATCGGTCAACTGGAGTGTGAGCGAATTCATCCGTCAGCTTTTCTGGCTGGCGCTGGAACCGCCACCGCCGGAATATGGCTTGCGCATTCCGCCGCTGAATAAGGGTGGCTGGTGGATCGTTGCAGGCTTCTTCCTGACGCTTTCCATACTGCTTTGGTGGGTGCGCACCTATCGCCGCGCCCGTCAGCTTGGCATGGGCACGCATGTGGCTTGGGCCTTTGCCGGCGCCATCTGGCTTTACCTGGTGCTGGGCTTTATCCGCCCGGTTGCCATGGGAAGCTGGAGCGAAGCAGTGCCCTTCGGCATCTTCCCGCATCTGGATTGGACGGCGGCTTTCTCCATCCGTTACGGCAATCTGTTCTACAATCCCTTCCACGCGCTTTCGATCGTGTTCCTTTATGGTTCCGTCTTGCTCTTTGCGATGCACGCGGCAACCATTCTGGCGCTAGGGCGTTATGGTGGTGAGCGTGAAATTGAACAGACGCTAGACCGCGGCACGGCTGCGGAACGTGGTGGCTTGTTCTGGCGCTGGACCATGGGCTTCAACGCCACGTTTGAAAGCATCCACCGCTGGGCCTGGTGGTTTGCCTTCCTCTGCCCTGTCGCGGGCGGGATTGGCATTCTGCTGACCGGTACTGTGGTTGATAATTGGTACCTCTGGGCGGTGGATCGGCACTTTGCGCCGGCCTACACAATGCCTTGGACACCGGCTGTTGATCCCTCCATCGTTCAAGGAGCGCCGCGATGAGCAAGTTTTCACTCAGCATCGCTGCCTTTGTGGTGGCGCTGCTATGTGGGGTGATCTTCGTCACCACCTTCGAACGGCCACCGGTGCTTTCCTCGCAAGGCGGCTTCCGCGGGCTTTCAATGGGTGATGTTCAGAACCCACGCACCATCCCCGCGCGCCTTGCGGCCAATCAGGTGCCTGAAGCATCTGAAGCGGCCGATACGACAGGCCCAAGGGCACATGAAGCCTATCAGAATGTGCAAGTGCTGCGTGACGTGAGTGAAGCGCAATTCAACCGCATCATGCTGGCCATGACGGAATGGATCGCGCCCAATCAAGGCTGCGGCTATTGCCACAATGTCGAGAATATGGCGTCCGACGAGGTTTATACCAAAGTTGTCGCTCGGCGCATGTTGCAGATGACGCATAAGATCAATTCGGAATGGGCGACCCATGTCGGCCAGACCGGCGTGACCTGCTACACCTGCCACCGCGGCAATGCGGTGCCAACCATGGTCTGGTCAACCGAACCCAATAGCCGTGCTGGCCTGCAAGCGCCGCGTGGGCAGAATCATCCCGCCGCTTCCGTGGGTGATAGTTCTTTGCCTTCGGATCCCTTCACCCCCTTCCTTTTGGGTGATCAGCAAATCCGTAATATCAGCACCACTTCGCTGCCTGGGCGGAATAGTCAGGGTACCATGTCAACGGAATGGACCTATGGGCTGATGATGCATATGTCCACGTCGCTTGGCGTGAATTGCACCCATTGCCATAACAGCCGGTCCTTCGCTGAATGGGCGCAAAGCCCACCGGCGCGGACAACTGCCTGGCACGGCATCCGCATGGTGCGGGACATCAACATGTCCTACATCGAACCGCTGAAGCCGCTTTGGGTAAGCAATCCCAATGGTCCGGCGGAAGGCCCGCATGGCCCGCGCTTGGGTGCAATGGGTGATCCGCTGAAGGTGAATTGCGCCACCTGCCACCAGGGCGAAAATCGTCCCCTGAATGGAGCACCCATGCTGCGTGACTTCCCGGAACTGAAGCAGGTCAATCAAGGCCCGCTGCGTTCCGCCGATGCAACGCCGCGATAATGGGCTTGGGCGGGATGATTGATCCCGCCCGTCTTTCTTGCGTAAGCTTTGGAGCCTCCGCGTATCGCGCGGAGGTTTTCCTTTTCCGGGACTTCAATATGGTGTTTCATGTTAGATAATATGCAGTCTGAAACGAGCATGATGGAAAGCACCAAAGACCCGCGCCCGCATGCGATTGTGATTGGCTCTGGTTTTGGTGGCTTGGCGGCAGCTGTTCGGCTTGGTGCGCGTGGTTGGCGTGTGACAATCCTTGAAAAGCTTGATGCGCCAGGTGGGCGCGCTTATGTTTTTCGTCAGGATGGTTTCACTTTTGACGCCGGCCCCACTATCATCACCGCGCCCTATTTGCTGGAAGAACTCTGGTCGCTCGCCGGCCGCAAGCTTGCGCAGGATATTGATCTGCGCGCGATGGACCCCTTCTATCTGATCCGCTTCGATGACGGCGACGTGATGCGCTGTTCCGCTGACCTTGATGTGACGCGGGCCGAGGTCGCGCGGATTGCGCCGCAAGACAGTGCAGGCTTCGAGCGTTTCATTCTTGAAAGTGAACGCATCTTTCGCGTGGCCTTCGCCGATCTGGCCGATAAGCCCTTTCATAGTCTTGCAAGCCTGATCAGTGCCGCGCCGGATTTGATCCGGCTGAAGGGCTATCGCACCGTCTATAGCCGCGTCTGTGATTACTTCACCAGCGACAAGCTGCGCGTTGCCTTCAGCTTCCACCCGCTGCTGATCGGCGGGAATCCCATGACCACCACCGCCTATTACTGCCTGATCGCGCATCTGGAACGGCTGCATGGTGTGCATTACGCCATGGGTGGCATGGGCGCGTTGGTTCAAGGCATCGTTGATCTCGCGACAAGTCTGGGTGGTAGCATTCGCTACAATACCGAAGTGAAGCGCATCACCACCGAAGGCCGCCGCGCAACAGGCGTTGAGCTGGCCGACGGTGAAAGGCTTGCCGCCGATATCGTTGTCTCCAACGCTGATGTTGCCTGGACTTACAGCAAGCTTCTGCAGGATTTCCCACGTCGGCGCTGGACTGATCGCAAGATCGCGCGGGCGCGTTATTCCATGAGCCTTTTCGTCTGGTATTTCGGCACCAAGCGCCGGTATGATGATGTCTATCACCACACCATGGTGCTCGGGCCGCGCTACCAAGAATTGCTGCACGATATCTTCACGCGCAAGCACCTCGCAGAAGATTTCAGTCTTTACCTGCATCGCCCGACCGCGACGGATGACTCAATGGCGCCGCCGGGCTGTGATTCCTTCTACGTTCTCGCCCCCGTGCCGCATTTGGGCGGCAAGGTAGATTGGGCCAAGCATGCCGAACCCTATCGCAAGGCCATTGAAAAGCGCCTGGAAGAAACAGTCTTGCCGGGCCTTGGTGAGGCGCTTGTCACATCACGCATGATCACGCCGCAGGATTTTCAAGATAGGCTGCTATCGGTGAATGGCGCTGCCTTTGCGCTGGAACCACAGCTTTTCCAAAGCGCCTGGTTTCGCCCGCATAATGTGAGCGAAGAAGTGCAGGGGCTTTATCTTGTTGGTGCCGGCACGCATCCGGGCGCGGGTGTCCCGGGCGTGATTTCCTCAGCCAAGGTCTTGGATCAGCTTGTGCCGCATGGTGATACGCTAAGGCGAAGTTAAGCGCGCCCCGCCCCAATCCTAATCGCACCGCGCGCGCCGGCCCAATCTTCCAAAAGCCGCGCTGCGGCAATGCGCCCAGACATCGCCGCCATGGGAATACCAGGTCCGGGATGCACTGAACCGCCGGCCAGATATAGCCCCTGCAAGCGCGTCACCGCACCCGGGCGCGCGAAAGTTGCACTTGAGCCATGGCCAGCGCGGCCATAAAGCGCACCACCTGAACCCGGGAAAAGCCGCGCGAAGCTTTCCGGCGTGGTGACAACTTCGTCACCTGCGTTGCGCGTCACGTCCAGACCACAGGCTTTCAGCAGGCCAAAGCCACGTTCACCAAGTTCAGCGACCTCATCAGGCGTATGGCCGCGCTGATCACCATCAGGCGGCGCATTGATCAAAACGAGCATGCGTTCCGGCGTGCCCTGGGCGGGGCCAGGCCCGGCTTCGCGATCCTGCGCGCAAATATACACTGTCGGTGCGGCGGTGATGTCTCGCCTGCGAAAAATAGCGTCGAATTCCGCCGCGTAATCCTCGGCGAAAAAAACATTGTGATGCACCAGCGGAAAACCAGAAGTAGGCGCCTTCACGCACCAGGTGACCGCGGAAAGGGACCGCGCGGCGCGCGGCGTATCCTCGGCAGCGTTGCGTGGCGCTTGCCCCAAAAGGCTCTGCGCCAAGGCCGCCACATCGCCATTGAAGACCACGGCATCGGCGGGGATTTCCTCGCCATTCGCCAAGCGCACACCGCTGGCGCGGCCTTGGCGGCTCAGAATCTCAGCAACCTCGGCCCCAAAGCGGAATTTAGCACCTTTGGCTTCCGCGAGGCGTTGAACTGCATCCGCCACGCGCCGCATGCCGCCATGCACGAACCACACGCCATCCTGTTCCACATGCGCCACCAGCATCAGCGTGGCCGGCGCCAACCAGGGGGAGCAGCCGCAATAGGTTGCGTAGCGCCCGAATAGCTGGCGCAGGCGCGGGTCGCGAAAATGCTCGCCTAAGGCATCCCACAGCGTCTTCATGGGCGCGGTGCGGATCAGCGCGGCGATATTCGTGATGCCAACGCGCTTGACCAGATCAAGCGGTGATGGGCGTTCGGCGGCAATGAAGGAACCGCGTAGCGTGCGGAAGATATCGGCGCTGCGCGCGCAAAAGGCGCGATAGCCGCGCGCCTCGGCGGCTCCCGCAAAATCACCGATGGCATCAGCGGAACGTGCAATATCGGCGAAAAGATCAAGCCTGCCGCCAGCGCGCCAGGCATGCCGCGCCAGGATATCTGCTTTTTGTAAAGGCAGCGCAGCTTCAAGGGAGGCACCGGCATCCGCAAATAGCCCCTCAAAAATCCAGCGCATGGTAAAAACCGTGGGGCCGCCATCAATCGGGCTGCCGCCTACCATCACTTCGCGCATTTTGCCGCCTGGTGCTGCGGCGCGTTCCAACACCGTCACCGCCGCACCGCGCCGCGCAAGATCAGCGGCAGCGGCAAGCCCGCCCATGCCGGCGCCAATCACCAATACGCGTGGGGCAGCCATGTTACGTTGCAGCGCTTAGTCGCCGACTGCGCCCGGCGAATTGCCGATCCACCACGCGGCGATGCCAAATTATCAGCGAAACACCCACGACCAACGGCACCGCCCACATGAAGGGATTAAGCGCCAATTCCGGAAAAATC
Organism: Roseomonas sp.; assembly: GCA_040398485.1. Taxonomy (GTDB): domain Bacteria; phylum Pseudomonadota; class Alphaproteobacteria; order Acetobacterales; family Acetobacteraceae; genus Neoroseomonas. The sequence goes on from JBBAUC010000001.1 coordinate 27,476, forward strand.
CTGACGGAACCAAAGGCCATGAAGGCGGTGTAAACTGATATGCCGGCACCCACCAAAGCCTTGATATGTTCCTTGATCCAGGAACCTGGCCCTGGTTCGCGCGCCATCAGGAACCACAGGTTTGTCGCCGCCGTCGCCAGGCCCACCATGCAAATACCGATCATCAGCGGCTGACCAATCATCCAGCCCTGCCAGGCGCAATTCAAGGAAGCCGGAATCAGCGCATATTGCAGGAAAAGATTGAGCCTTGTGCGATTCAATTCATGCCGGCGCTTGTTGCGAATGGAAAGCCAGCCATACCAAGCAAGGTTCACCGTCAGCAGCCCGGTCATCAGCATCATCCAGCCGAAAATGCCGCGGATGAAAGCCTCATCAAACCGGCCTTCCAGATGTGGGTGTGTTTCAATTGGCGCTGCCAGGGTCAGCAGACTCATGATCATGGCAAGGCAGCCGGTGATCAGCAGCGCGAAGGTGAAAACCTTTCCCCAGCGTGCGTGATTGACGCCGCCCTTGCGCCCGATCACAGGCACCCAGAAAGCGATGGCGCCAATGCTGCCCGTCACAATATGGGCGGCAACCAGCGCATGGAACAGGAACAGGACCATCCGAGCCTCCCCAGCATTTAGGTGACAATTGCACTTGACATATATGGATGTAAAGCGTGGAAATCAGCTCATGTCAGGTCAAGGCATAAACAGCGCGCTTCCCCAAAGCGGCGCAGAGATGGGTGAGGGCAGGGGGGGCATGAATCACGCGCTGACCTTCCGCGCTTTTGCGCCGCCGCGCCCGGAACCCTTGCCCGCGGTCATTGCGCTGATGCGCTGCATGATCCGCGGCGATGGAGATTTGCTCTCGCTTTTGCCGGCGGAAGCCTATCGCATGCCGATCGGGCCGCTGGGTTATTCCCGCCGGTCCACCATCATCGTCAATCGCCCCGATCTGGTGCGCGAAGTGCTGACTGATGCCAAGGGCATCCTGCCCAAAAGCGATCTGATGGTACATGCGCTGGATCCCTTGATTGGCGATTCGATCTTTGTCTCCTCCGGCGCTACCTGGCGGCGCCAGCGGGCCATGATTGACCCGGCCTTGACAATGATGCGCGTCAACCGCGCCTTTCCCGCCATGGAAGCTGGCGCGGCGGCGGCGGAAGCAACCCTTGCCGATCATGCCGCGCGCGATACGCGCTTTTCGCTTGACCTGATGATGAGCCACATGACGGCGGATATCATTTGCCGCACGGTGTTCTCCACCGGGCTCGAGACGCGTGTGGCGCATGAGGTCTTCGATGCCTTCACGGAATTCGAACATAGCGTCGCGCAGGTGGAAATCCGCCGGCTAATTTTTGACCGCGCCTGGAAGCGCATTCCGCAAAAGGAAAGCGTGCTGAATGCTTGCGGCCTGATCCGGCGTTATTTGGGCGAATTGCTGGATACGCATTTGGGCGATGGCGCCACCAGCTTTGACGATATCGCGAGCGCGATCATCGCCGCGCATGATGTGGAAGGCAAAGCCTTCACGCGCGAAGAATTGATTGATCAGCTTGGGGTTCTTTTCCTGGCCGGGCATGAAACCAGCGCCAGCGCACTAACCTGGGTGTTTTATCTGCTCGCGACGCAACCCGCTTTGGTCGCAAGGTTGCGCGCTGAAATTGATGAAATCGTTGGACCCGGCCCCATCCTGTTTGAACATACGCGCAAGCTTTTGTTTGTGCGTAATGTGTTTCGTGAAACGCTCAGGCTTTATCCACCCATCACCTTCCTGCCGCGCGTCGCCAATGAGGCAACGCGGATCGGTGACTACCCGGTTAAGAAGGGCGCGCTGATCATGGTGGCACCTTGGGTGCTGCATCGGCACCAGGCCTATTGGCGCGATCCGCATTTGTTTGACCCAGACCGATTTCTGCCGGAACGCGAAGCGGAGATGACCACGGGCGCCTATATTCCCTTCGGCATCGGCCCGCGGGTTTGCGCGGGTGCTGCTTTTGCACAGGTGGAAGCGGTGCTGCTGATTGCGCGGCTGTTTCGCCATTTTGATTTCCACATCGAAGCGCCTGGTGATGTGCGCCCCGCCGCGCGGCTCACCACGCGCCCGGCACGGCAGGTGATGTGCCGCGTCACCCGCGCGGCATGACGGGCAATGTGCTGCTGACACTCGGGCGTCTGCCCAAAGCGCTGGATGTGGCGCGCGGCTTTGCTGATCTTGGCTGGCGCGTGGTGGTGGCGGAACCCTTCAAGCGCCATCTGGCGGGCGCGTCCCGCGCGGTGGCGCGTAGCCATCGCGTGACGGCGCCGGCGGAAGACAAGCAGGCCTATCTGGCCGACCTCAGGCGTATCATCGCGGATGAGAAGATTGATCTTGTCGTGCCGGTTTCGGAAGAAACCATGCATGTCGCCTTTCTGCGCGATGGTCTGCCTGCCACCACGGGGCTTTTCACCATGCCGCCCGAGAATTTGCTCCGCCTACACAACAAGCATGGCTTTGCGCAGCAGGCATTAGCTTGGGGCCTTGCCGTGCCGGAGACCCATGCGCTCGGCGATCCAGCGGCCGAGGCTTTGGTGCAATCCGGCCCAGTGGTGGTCAAGCCGGTGCATTCCTGTTCCGGTCGCGGTGTGCGGCTTTTGCCCGGCGGCAGCGCCTTGCCCGCGCCTGATCCCGCGATTCCCACAATTGTGCAGCGCTGTGTGATGGGCGCGGAATATAGTTCGTGCTCCATCGCGCATGATGGCCGCGTTGCCTCCACCGTTATCTATCGTGCGGCGCAGAAATCAGGTTCGGTCGCGGTGGCCTTTGAACGGGTGGAACATCCTGCGATTGCCGATTGGATCACGCGTTTCATCGCCGCCGCGCAATGGACTGGCTTCGTCGCCTTCGACATTATGGTGGATGAGGCGGGTCAGCCTTGGGGGATTGAATGCAATCCGCGCACGACAAGTGGCCTGCATTTCTGGCAGCGCGAAGATATCGCGCGCGCCATTGTGGAACCGGGCTTCATCCCGCGCTATCGACCTGAAACACGCTTGCAGCAATTCTATTCGGCGTTGACGGAAACGCAGATGTCGTTGTTCCGGCGCGGCCCGTTTCGCGAAAATCTGCGCCAATTGTTTTCTACGCGCGACGTCACTTGGGACCGGCGGGACCCCATGCCCTTCCTGACCATGACAGCAACGTCATGGCCCATCATCCGCATGGCCATGGCGCGCGGTGTACCCTTCGGGGAAGTCGCGACACTTGATGTCGGCTGGTATGATTAGCCTCGCGCCCGCGGCACCTTGAAGGGCAGCATCAGCGCTTGCACCGCCAGATTGTCAAAGCGGTTCAGCGCCAGGCTTTCATGTACGGCAACAGCGTTCTGCCCCAGAAGCCGCGTGCGGATTTCGGATCGCGTATAAAAGGGCGCATCCACCAAAGCGCGCACCAGCTCTGCCTTGCCATCCTCGGACCGTGTCGGGCGCGGCACGCGCCAAAACCCAGGCGGAATGGTGGCGGGCGCGGGAATTGGCATATCCGCGACTTCTCCGGCGCGGTTCACTTGAAGCGCCAGGGATTGCGCTGATCCATCGCGCCGCGATGCATTGTATAAAATCGCGGTCGCTTCCGGCATGGGCGCGCGGCACCAATCCCAGAAAAGGAAATCCTCTTCCAGCGGCGCAGTGCCGGTATTGGTGTCAAAATATGAAAAGCCGGACCAACGCAATGAAGGATTGTCAAACGCCACTTCCACGCGGGAACGAGGCGCAATCGGCTGCCAATGATGCCGCCCCGCGCCATCCAACTGAAAGTGGCGATGCGATAACGCTTCGGGGTAAAGCGTCACGCGCCCGCGCAGGCGGCCAGGGATAGGTGCGGTGATCTCCGCCAATTCCACTGTAAGTTTGCTGCCATCCCATCGCATGGCACTCGGCCCGATCTGCAGAAAATCCGCGCCACGCCGCAAAGCACCCCGCGGGCGATCCGTCATCGCCCAGCGTGCGGGCTTGCCGTAAAGCGCCACATGCATGCAGCAATGGTTCAGCGGATCACCGCCACCACCGCGCCGCGCAAAGGCGTACCAGGGGGAAAACACCGTGCCCAGAAAGGCAATGATGGTGATCCCATGCGCGCCATCATCGGATAGCGCATCCAAATACCACCAGCGATAACCGCGCTCAGCCACGGGCAGGGTGAAATCCAAGCCCGTCGCGCTTAAACCTTCATTCATTGCAAAAGCCGCCTTATCACGCGGCCATTTCCGTCCGCATCGCGCTCTGGGTCAAGCCGGGCGGCACGCACCGCCCGGCGCCGGCCCTCAGGCCTTGCCCTTATAAACCTCAATCATCTGGCCCAGCAGCTTCAGCGCCTCATCCTTTGGGCGCTGGAAGGCATTGCGCCCAACGATGGACCCATTGCCGCCACCCGCATGAATGGCGCGCGCTTCAGCCAGCAGCGCATCCGTGCCCTTCGCCTCACCGCCCGAGAACACCACCAGGCGACGGCCATTGAAGCAGGCCTGCACCACATGGCTGATGCGCTTAGCCAGATCGCTGCCGTCAATCTTGCGATCAATATAAACCTTCTTCGCGGCATCCAGGCTCAGCACATCGGTGGGCGGCTTCACCTTGATGATATGGGCACCCATCAGCGCGGCCATGTGTGCGGCATAGGCGCAAATGTCGAAGGCGGTTTCGCCATTCTTGTCGAGCATCGGCCCGCGCGGATAGGACCAAACCACCACGGCAAGCCCCGCCGCCTTGGCTTCTTCCGCCAATTCGCGGAGTTCTTCCATCATCTCAAACTGATATTCGGATGAAGGATAGATGGTGAAGCCAATGGCGGAACAGCCAAGGCGGAGCGCATCGGCAACGCTGCCGGTCACTGCCTGATCCTTGGTGGTGGAAAGGCTGTTGGATGAATTGACCTTCAGGATGGTCGGGATGGCACCCGCGAAAGTGGCGGCGCCGGCTTCAATCATGCCAAGCGGCGCGGCATAGGCATTCAGCCCCGCTTCAATCGCCAATTCGAAATGATAATGCGGATCGTAAGCCGCCGGATTGGGTGCGAAGGACCGCGCCGGGCCGTGTTCAAAGCCCTGATCCACCGGCAGAATCACCATGCGCCCCGTGCCACCAAGCTTCCCTTCCATCAGGATGCGGGCGAGATTCGCCTTGGTGCCTGGTGTATCGCTTTCATACCAGGAGAGGATTTCCTTCACGCGGCGCGTCAGCTTCATCTTGGGTTCCTTTTCTTTGCTCAAAGGGCGAATGCGCCGATAGCGCAGCCGGCATTTCCTGTCACGGGTGCGCTATGTCGGCTGATCCTGTGGCGGCACTGTGGCGAAAAGCGCGGAAATGCGCCTCTCATCATCCCGCCGGCGCGGATCAAGCGTGCCCAGGTCCAGCGCTGCCGGCCTTATGCCCAAAACCTCGGCCCCCACTTCCTTGGCGGCGCCCAGTACGCTTACCGCTGAAGGGTGCCCCAGATCGAAAATGATCAGCTTGAAGCCAGCGCGCAAAGCCGCCAGCGCGGCCCCAGGGGCGGCGGCGCAATCCAGCGCGGCGCTGAAGGGCGCGCCGGGATGGGCGGCGGCGGCCTGTTCCAAAATGCCCCTGAACCAGCCCGGCCCCGCATTCAGCGCCGCCCCGGGGGCAGACAGCAGCAGCAAGGGACGCCCGGCCGCGACCCGCAGCGCCCATTCGGCCTGCGCGCGCCCATGCACCACCACGGCGGGAAGCTTAAGAAACGCCTTTACCATTGACCCAAAGGCCCTTGCATGCCAAGCATTTCGTAAGCGCATAGCCCTTAGGTCCTGTGGCGCCAAGGCGTCTGGAGAAGCATGAGCGAAGGTCAACCCGAAACGATTGGGTCAGCGATGATCCGGCTGGAAGCAGCCCTGGATCGTCTCGGCCGTGCTGTGGAAGCCCGCCGCGCCGCCGCCCCGCCGATTGAAGGCGATATGGTGCCCAAAGCCGCCGTGGCCGCGCTGGCAAACCGCCTGGATGTCACTATCGCGCGGCTGCGCAGTCTTGAGGATCAGGGCTGATGGCGCAGGTCACGGTTCGCATTGGCGGCTATGCCCATCCGGTGGCCTGCCAGGATGGTCAGGAAAAGCACCTGACCAATATGGCGGCCGAGGTGGATAAGCGCATTTCCGCGCTCAAGGGGATGGGTATCCAGTTTGGTGAGACGCGGATGTTGCTGCTTGCTGCTTTGCAATTGGCCGATGAAGCGGTGGATCTGAAGGCCGAGAATGACGCGCTGAAGGCCGGCGGTGCCGTTGCCGCCGAAGCCCCCGCGCCCGACCCGGCGCTGGCTGATGGCCTGGTGCGGCTTGCTGAAAAGCTTGAGGCCATTGCCGCGCGGCTTGAGGAAGCCTAACTAGAAGCTGCGGGGCTGCCAGGTGCGCCAGGCAATTCATCCCCGGGGCCAATGCACATCCTCCGGGAACTGGCTCTGTCCGGACCGTGGTTCGGGTATCTGGTGCCCACCTGCCAACGCAGGCCTTGGGAGGATGATAGGCCAGCGGCCATGGTGGCTCCGCACTCTTTTTGCCAGCAGGAACCCTGCGTGACCGAGGCCCAAGCCGCCGCATCGGATGTTGTTTTGCAGGCAGCGAAGGCGGCGGCACGCAAGCTGGCGCGGGCAAAGCGCGCGACACTCGCAAATGTCGAAGCGCCGGAGCGTTTGGCGGAAGCCATGCTGGCGCAGCACGCGCCGCCCAAGGGCGCCATCATAGCGGGCTATTGGCCAATGGGGGATGAGATGGACCCGCGCCCCTTAATGCTGGCCTTGGCCGCACGCGGTCATGCCTTGGCCTTGCCAATAACCCCGCCGCGCGGTCAGCCGCTTGCCTTTCACGCCTGGGCGCCAGGCGCGGCGCTCAGCCCCGGCCCCATGGGTACCTCGGAACCGGTTGCTGGCGAGGCACTCCGCCCTGATGTGGTGCTCGTGCCGCTTTTGGCCTTTGACCGCGCGGGGCGGCGGCTTGGCTATGGCGGGGGCTATTATGATCGCACGCTGGCGGCGCTGCCGGCTGCAAAAGCCATCGGCATCGGCTATGCCGGTCAGGAAATGGCCGAAGTGCCGGCGGGACCGCAGGATATGCGCCTGCCCCTGATCGCCACCGAAGACAGCGTCATTGTTTGTGGAGACCCTGCGTGAGGCTGCTTTTCCTTGGCGATATTGTTGGCCGCGCCGGGCGTGACGCGGTGATTGCCGCGCTGCCTGGGCTGCGCGAAAAGCTCAGGCTCGATCTTGTGGTGGTGAATGCTGAAAACGCCTCCCACGGGTTCGGCCTGGCGCCGGAGATGGCGCGCGCCCTTTTCATCGCGGGCGTAGATGTGCTGACGCTTGGCAACCACGCCTGGGACCGCAAGGAAATCATCCCCTATATTGAGGGCGAATCGCGGCTGATCCGCCCGTTGAATTACCCACCCGGCACGCCGGGCAAGGGCGCGGTGGTGGCGGTGCTGGCCGATGGCAGGCGCGCCTTGGTGCTGCAGGCCATGGGGCGGTTGTTCATGGAACCGCTCGATGATCCCTTCCGCGCCATTCAGGCGGAATTGGCGCAGCATAGGCTGGGACTGCAGGGCACGGTGCAGGCCATCATCATTGATTTCCATGCCGAGGCTTCATCGGAAAAACAGGCCATGGGCCATAGTTTCGATGGCCGCGTGAGCCTTGTGATCGGCACCCATACCCATGTGCCAACCGCCGATCATCGCATCCTGCCCGGCGGCACGGCGTTTCAGACCGATGCCGGCATGTGCGGCGATTATGATAGCGTGATCGGCATGCAAAAGGCCGGCGCTTCCATTCGCTTCTGGCGCAAGGTGCCTGCGGAACGGCTTGCACCGGCTGAAGACGAGGCGACGATGTGCGGGCTTTTTGTTGAAACCGATGACGCAACGGGGCTTGCGCGCCGTGTCGCACCTTTGCGCATCGGGGGTGGGTTGGATGCGGTCATGCCGCCAGTCTGAACAGCTTAGCGGCGGGCGCGCTTGGCGCCCTTCCGATGGCCGGATATAAGCGGCTCCGATTCCTCCCCCTTACATGAACGAGAGTCACGGCAATGGCCGGCCATTCCCACGCGAAAAACGTCATGCACCGCAAGGCTACCCAGGGTGCGAAAAAGGCGCAGGCCTTTGGCAAGCTTATTCGTGAAATCACCGTCTCCGCCAAAATCGGCATGCCTGATCCTGCTGCCAATCCGCGGCTGCGTGCTGCCGTCAAGGCCGCGCTGACCGCGAATATGACGCGCGATACGATTGATCGCGCCATCAAGCGCGCGGTGACCGCCGGCCAAGGCGAGGATTACGAAGAAGTCCGCTATGAAGGCTATGGCGCGCATGGCATCGCCATCATCGCCGAAGCGCTGACCGATAATCGCAACCGCACCGGTGGTGATTTGCGTTCCATGTTCGCCAAGAATGGCGGCGCGCTTGGGGAGACGAATTCGGTCGCCTTCCAATTCGAACGCAAGGGCGTGCTGCGCTACAAGCCCGATGTCGCCTCGGCCGATGCCATGCTTGAAGCCGCGATTGAAGCGGGGGCCGAGGATGTGGAAAGCACCGAAGACGGCCATGAAATCTCCACCAGTGTGGAGGATTTCGCCACGGTGCGCGATGCTTTGGAAGCGCGCTTTGGTACGGCGGAAGCGGCCAAGCTTGAATGGTGGTCCACCAATGACATCAAGCTTGACGAAGAACGCGCCAAGGATGTGGTGAAGCTGCTCGATCTTCTGGATGATCACGATGACATCCAAAACATCTACGCGAATCTTGAGGTGGAATAGGGCTGGCACGTGACTGACGCCGCCGCAATGGAAGCGCGCCTGCGCGGGAGTTTCGCGAAGCAAGGACTGATGCAGCTTTTTGGCGCCAGCATCACGCGCATCGCACCGGGGCAGGTAGAGATCAGCCTTGCGCCGAAGCCCGAGCTTTCGCAGCAGCATGGCTTTGTGCATGGCGGCGCACTGACTGCCATTGCCGATAGTGCCGCGGGCTATGCCGCGCTCAGCCTGATGCCGGCCAATCGCGGCGTGCTGACGACCGAGATGAAAATCAATTTCCTGGCGCCGGCTGCGGGCGACCACATCATGGCGCGCGGCAAGGTGCTGAAAGCCGGGCGCACGCTCAGCCTGGTGCAGACGGAAATCTTCGCCGTCACCGCCGATCAGGAAAGGTTGATTGCCTTCCTGACCGCCACCTTCATGACCATCGAAAACCGCGATGGGATTGAGGATTAATTCGGATTACCGCATCGCACCCTTCAGTACGATAGCGATCTCATCCAAGATCGCCGGATCATCAATGGTGGGTGGTACGGTATAGGGCTCGGCATCCGCGATTTTGCGCATGGTGGCGCGCAGGATTTTGCCGCTGCGTGTTTTGGGCAGGCGCGCCACTACCTTCGCATCCTTGAAGGCGGCAACAGGCCCGATCTTCTCCCGCACCAGGCCGATCAATTCCCGCGCCAGTGTATCTTCGGGCTTGTTCACGCCGGATTTCACCACAACCAAACCCAGCGGTATCTGCCCCTTCAGCGTATCACGCACGCCAACCACGGCGCATTCCGCGACATCCGGATGCGCGGCCAGGACTTCCTCCATCGCCCCCGTCGAAAGCCTATGCCCGGCGACATTGATGATGTCATCCGTCCGGCTCATCACCGAAACATAGCCTTCCGCATCAATCATCCCGGCATCAGCGGTGCTGTAATGGCCAGCGAAATGCGAAAGATAGGCCTCCTTGAAACGCTCATCAGCATTGTAGAGTGTGGGCAGCGCGGATGGCGGCAAAGGCAGCTTCACCGCCAGGCTGCCAATCTGCCCGCGCGGCACGGGTTGCCCGGCCTCATCCAACACCACCACATCATAGCCAGGTGCGGGCTTACCGCCGGAACCGGCGCGTGTCGGGAACAGCCCCACACCGCGGAAATTGCCGGTGATGGTCCAGCCGGTTTCTGTCTGCCACCAATGATCCACCACCGGCTTTCGCAGCAGGCGTTCAGACCAGGTGATGGTATCGGGATCACAACGCTCACCGGCCAGATAAAGCGCTTCCAGCTTGGACAAATCGTATTTCTTCAGGAACACGCCTTCAGGGTCTTCCTTCTTGATGGCGCGAATGGCGGTGGGTGCGGTGAACAAAAGCTTCACGCCATGATCCGCGCAAACGCGCCAGAAAGTGCCTGGATCAGGCGTGCCGACAGGTTTGCCTTCAAACAATACCGTGGTGCAGCCAGCGAGCAGCGGCGCATAGACAATATAGGAATGCCCCACCACCCAGCCAACATCGGAAGCCGCCCAATACACATCGCCGGGCTTCATGCCATAGACCAGTTCCATGGAATGATGCAGCGCCACAGCATGCCCGCCATTGTCGCGCAAAATTCCCTTGGGCTGGCCCGTGGTGCCTGAGGTATACAGAATATAAAGCGGATCAGTGGCGGCGACGGATACGCAAGCATGCGGCGCGGCGGCTGCCTCGGCCACCAGCAAATCCTCATCTCGGCCCGCTATCATTTCGCACGGCGCTTCTGGCCTTTGCAGGATCAACACGGATGATGGCTTATGCGGCGAAAGCGCAATCGCTTCATCGATCAGCGGTTTGTATTTCACGACGCGCCCGGGCTCCAACCCGCAAGACGCGCTGATGATGGCCTTCGGCTTGGCATCGGCAATGCGGCTCGCAAGCTCCGCCGCCGCGAAGCCGCCAAACACCACGGAATGCACAGCGCCAAGCCGCGCAGACGCCAGCATGGCAATCGCCGCTTCCGGCACCATGGGCATATAGATCACCACCCGGTCGCCCTTGCCGACACCGCGCGCGGCCAAGGCGCCGGCCAGCTTCGCCACACGGTTTTGCAATTCGGCATAGGTGATGCGCTGCACCCGTCCGGTCATGGGGCTGTCATAGATGATCGCTATCTGCTGCCCGCGCCCGGCGGCAACATGGCGGTCCACGGCATTGTGGCAGGTATTCAAAGCCGCATCGGGAAACCAGCGGCCATAAACACCCATCGAGGCATCAAAAATACGCTTGGGCGCGCTGTCCCAATCAATGCCCCGCGCGGCTTCCGCCCAATAGGCTTCCGGGTCGCGCCGCCAGCGCGCATGGGTCGCGTCATATTGCGAAGCCTCGGACATGGTTTCCCCCTATTTCAGCAACGTCGTAGCTTGAGCCTTACGGCGAGGGTGCCGCCTTGGCAGGGCGCAGCGCAAGCCCTGACGCAAGCTACCCGCCGCAATATGTGGAAAGTAGCCGTCAAACCATGCGAGACTGTCGCCATGGCCCTGCCTCACCCAACCCTTAGCCGAAACGCCCGCACATGAGCGGCTTTCTCCGCCGCGCCTTGGGCGCACTCGGCAATGGGCTGAAACCATCCTTGCGCGACTTCCTCCGTGCCCGGGCGCATTTCCACGCCGCACTCCCCGCCGGCCCGCTGATCGCGCAAAACTATGTGGTGTTTGACCTGGAATCGACCGGGCTTGATGTCAGCGGCGGCGATCAATTGCTCTCCATCGGCGCCGTGCGGCTGCGCAATGGCGAATCGCGCGAGCGTTTCACCACCCTGGTCAATCCTGGCCGTGCCATCCCGCCCGCTTCCATCCGCTATCACGGCATTACCGATGCCATGGTGGCCGATGCGCCGCCGGCTGCCGAAGCGCTGGCTCGCTTTCAGGATTTCATCGCCGATGATGTGCTTGTTGCACATAACGCTGCCTTCGACCGCGCTCTGATTTTTGCTGAGGAATTTCGCGGCGCGCCTGCCATCGGCAATCCATTCTTGTGCAGTGTCGCGACCTCGCGCTGGCTGGATCCTGATGAAGCGGATCATTCGCTCGATGGCCTTTGTGGCCGCGCAGGCATTGTGATTGCCGGCCGGCATCAGGCGCTTGGCGATGCGGAAGCCACCGCAGCCCTATGGGTCAGCCTAATGGCGCGTGCCGCGGCGCGCGGCGTGGATGATCTGGCGGAATTGGCGCGGCGCAGCCGCATGACCGCCGCCATGGCCGCGTCGGCAGAACATTTCTGAGCGCGCTTATCACCAAATCTCGCCAGTAAAGCCCGCGAAGCTGCTGCGGGAAAAGCTCCGCACCGCCTTCAACGCCTCCCGCAATTCCTGCCGTGCATCTTTGGGCATGGCCGCCGTATCCACCAGATTGCCGGGGCGGTGGCCGGCAGCGTGATCAGCCAATTGCTGGCGCAACACCACATCCAGCAGGAGTGAGAAGGCGGCTTGCAAGGCGCTCGCTTCCCGCGCTGCGATGCTGCCACGCGCGGCCAAAGCGGCGATCCGCTGAGACGTCCCCGTTTCGGTAACGCCATCGCGCAGCGCCAAAAGCCGGGTTGCGGCCACCAAGGGCATCAGCCCATGCAGCTTTAAATCCGTCCGGCTGCCGGGGCCGGGCTCATCATCGGCAAAGCCGCCAAATAGTGTCAGCCCCACCTGCAAGCTGCTATTCTGTGCTGCCATGGCGGCAAGCCAGGCCGGGCGCGCCGCCAATAGCCCCGCCAGATGTTGGCGCAGCGAAGCGGCCTCAGCCGCATCGCCCTGCACTGGGCGGAAATCAAATACGATATCGCCAAACAGCAAGGCCGCACCCGCCCGGCGATTGGACCAGACGCCCATCTGATCCCGCCATTGCCGCGCGGTTTTCCGCCACAGCGGATTGCGCGCCATGATCCCGCCAGGACACAGTGGAAAGCCTGCCTGATCCAAGCGCAGGTTGAAATCCTCCGTGAAGGGGCGGAACCAGGCATCTACCGTGGCGTGATCCTGATCCGGGTAATCCTGCAGCATCAGCCCATTATCCTGATCAGGCGTGAGCAGGCTTTCGCCCCGCCCAAGGCTGCCCATGACCAACAGCGTAAAGGGCACTGGCGCGGGGCCGTGATCCACCAGTGTTTCCGCCAAAATCCGCCGATGCAGATCAAGGTTGATGCCATTGACCAGCCGCACCACGGCTTCCGCACTCAGCCCTTCGGCCAGCAAGGCGCGGGCAATGCCGGCCTGGGCGGATTTGATGGCCGCGACATCGCCGGATAGCGCTTCCAGATGGGTCAGCAACCCGCCCGAGACGGCAGCCAAAGCCTCTGCCCGCTGCAGCATGCCAAGGCAGCGCCCGCCTTCATCCAGCACCGGCAAATGCCTGAGCCCATGCTGGCGGAGCAGAGCGATGGCGCGCCACAGGCCTTCTTCCGGGGCGCAGGCGATCAGCGGCGCGGTCATGGCGGCGGCGAGTGGTGCTTCGGGGCCAAGCTGAAAAACAACGCGGCGCACGATGTCCTGTTCGGTCAGAATGCCGATGGCGCGGCCGGCGCCATCCAGCGCCAAAACGGCCGAAGCTCGCGCCGCTGCCATGGCGGCGATGGCCTGACCCAGTGGGGTTTCAGCCGGTAGCGCGGGCGGTGCCGCACCCATGGCAGCGCTCGCCGGGCCAGTCAGCGCGGCGATGGGAGCATGGCCTGATGGGGTGGCGGGGGGCGTCATGGTCAAGCCTTACGACCTTTCAAGCTCGCAAGATCGCCTTATGCTCTGCGCAGATTGAGCTATGCGTTATTGCGCCAACGCAAACTCAGCCCGGCCGGATCGAAGCCACGCTCCATTTCCTGTTGCGTAGAAAGAATATGAAACCGCAAGGCGCCGCGGATCGCGGGGCCTTCATCCTTCCGTTGATCGGGATGGATCGGCAGGGTCGCAAAAAGTGGCGCCTCGGCGAGCAGGGGCAGGGTCCGCGCGTCACGCGGCGCGGCCAATTGCAGGCGCGCCAGATGCCCGGGCAGGGCAATCAGGCTTGCCTCGAAGGCGTGTTTTTCGTCTTCCGGCGGCGTGTCCGTCGCCATGAAATCTGCGTGCAGCGAAACAAGGCATTCCAGCAAAAGCTGCTCCTGCCTTGGCCAGAAGGGCCGCAGCCAAGCCTCGGCCAACGCCATCACATCGCTTTGTGCCGTCAGAAAAACCTGCCAACGGCAATGGTTTAGCGCGGCCATGAAGTCAGCATTGCCGAAGAAATCTCTCTCATTCCGCCCGATCTTGACCCGGCAATAATCCAGCACCGTCTTCTGCGCGACGAAGGCGCCCTGCCGGTGCAGGAATGCCCCAAATGCCCCTGGTTCCTGGGAGGGCTGGCGGCCCAGCAATTGGCGAAGGTAGCGCATGAAGGGGCCAAATCCTTAAAAAGTTTGTTGCAGCTATGTTACTGCCATGTTATCGGACACGGCGAATCGGGCTGTCAAATGCCCGAATCATGTCACGAAGGAACGTGACAGGGGCAGGTCAAACAGGTCGTCCGCAAGGGCCGATCATGAGGAGGAGGCAAATTCATGCCATTGGTTGAATCTGGGGGAGCGCAGTCTAATACGGAAGCCCCCGCGGTGGATAAGGCCACCGCTAAGGCCCATTGGGCCAAAACATCCAGCCTGATGCTGCTTGTTTTGGGCATTTGGTTTTTCTTCAGCTTCGTGGTGCATATTTTTGCCCCTTCACTCAACAGCATTCGCATTCTTGGCTTCCCCTTCGGCTTTTACATGGCCGCGCAGGGCAGCTTGATCGTCTTCGTCGTCGCGCTCTTCTGGTTCGGCAAGCGCCAGAATCAGATCGACGAAGAATTCGGCGTGCAGGAGGATTGATCCCATGAGCGGTGCTGCCAAGGAAAAAGACCCCTTTATCGCCTCGCTCGGCAAGATTTATGCCGGCTATACGGGCGGTTTCGCGGCCTTCGTGATCCTGATCGCCATTCTGGAACAGATGGGCGTGCCGGATCGCATTCTGGGCTACATGTTTGTTGGCCTGACCATCGGCGTCTATGCCTATATCGGTATTATCAGCCGCACCCAGGCCGTTGCTGAATACTACGTTGCCGGTCGGCGTGTGCCCGCGATTTACAACGGCATGGCAACCGGTTCCGACTGGATGTCGGCCGCAAGCTTCATCGGCATGGCGGGCAGCCTTTACGCCCTTGGCTATGGCGGGCTTGCCTTCATCCTGGGCTGGACCGGCGGTTACATGCTGGTCGCCATTCTGCTTGCGCCATATTTGCGGAAATTCGGCCAATATACAGTGCCGGACTTCCTGGGCGCGCGGTTTGGCGGCAATGCGGCCCGCCTGATTGGTGTGGTGGTCCTGATCACCGCGTCCTTCGTTTATGTCGTGGCGCAGATCGTGGGCGTTGGCATCATCACGCAGCGCTTCCTGGATGTGTCCTTCGGCATCGCGGTGTTCGTGGGCCTTGCGGGCATTCTGGTCTGCTCCATGCTGGGAGGCATGCGCGCCGTCACCTGGACACAGGTGGCGCAGTATATCGTGCTGATTATCGCCTATCTGGTCCCGGCCATCCTGATGTCGGTCAAGGTCACGGGCGTGCCACTGCCGCAGCTTATGTATGGCTTCGCGCTGGAACGCATTGCGGAGCTTGAAAACGGCTTCCGCGCTTCGGGCATGACCCCACCGCCTGGCGTGACTGGCTGGCATAGCGCACCCTTCATTGGGGCGAATGGGCAATTCTCCTTGCCCGCAGCCATCAATTGGTTCGCGCTGGTCTTCTGCCTCATGGTTGGCACGGCTGCGCTGCCGCATATCCTGATGCGTTACTTCACCACGCCTTCGGTGAAGGAAGCGCGCCAATCCGTGGCCTGGTCGTTGTTCTTCATCTTCCTGCTTTACTTCACGGCGCCGGCCTATGCCGCCTTCGCGAAGGTGGAAATCTACCAGAACATTATCGGTCAGCCGATCGCGAGCCTGCCGGACTGGATCAAGAACTGGCAGATCATGTCGCCCTATGGGGTGCCGTGGATCAACATTGTGGACGTCAATCGCGACGGTATTCTGCAATGGAATGAATTCCGCATTCATCCGGACGTGGTGGTGCTTGCCACGCCGGAAATCGCAGGCCTGCCTTATGTGATTGCGGGTCTGGTGGCGGCGGGTGGTTTGGCCGCGGCGCTTTCCACCGCCGATGGTCTGCTCCTGGCACTTGCGAATGCGCTGTCGCATGACGTGTATTACAAGATGATTGACCGCAACGCGCCGACCGCGCGCCGGCTGACTGTCTCGCGCGTCTTGTTGCTGACCGTGGCGGTTGCCGCGGCTTGGGTCGCGGGGAATGCAGGGGCGGATATTCTGTTCCTGGTTGCTTGGGCCTTCTCCATCGCTGCCGCTGGCCTATTCGCGGCGCTGGTGATGGGGGTTTGGTACAAGAAAACCACCAATACCGCCGCCGTTTGGGGCATGGCCGTGGGTTATGTGGTCACCTTCGGCTACATGATCTATTCCGAATGGTTCGGGCTGGATTTTGTGCAGTTGTTTGGATCGAAGGATGCGATCATTGCCGCGGCGCGGCAGGTGGGCGCCATCAACCAGAACTTCACCTCGCCTGAATTGCGGGCGGAAGCGGCCGGTATTCTTGCCAATACCGCAGCGGTGAAGGATGGGGCGCTTGCTTGGCTCGGTAACATCTGGGGTAGCCCAATGACGACCGATACCGTGGTGCTGCGTAATCGCGTGACCGGGCGCATGTGGGGAATTGGCAGCATTTCTGCCGGTATCTTCGGCGTGCCGATTTCCTTCCTGGTCATCTATGTTGTGTCGCAATTCACCGCGGCGCCAAGCCAGGCGATGCAGGATTTCATTGATGATATCCGCATCCCGAAGGGTGGCGTGCGTCTTGCTGACAAGCGCGACGCGGTGGAATAATCCAACCGCCGCTGTGGCGTGATGGTTTGGGGCGGTTGCGGTAACGCAGCCGCCCCATCAATTAGGGCGCTATGGAAAGCAATTTCATCCTCGGCTACCTGCCCTTTTGGGTGGTGACCTATTTGCTGGCGCTGACCGCCTGGGGCTGCCTTGGGCGTTTCATGATGCAATTCTTCATGACGCCGGCGAATACCAATTACATCTGGCGCGGCTTTCAGATGCTGACGGGCTGGGCGGTCTGGACCGCCGAGCGTTTGGTGCCTTCCTATGTCTCGCCGCACTTCCTGCCGCTGGTCGCGGCCTTTTGGCTTTTCGCGGTGCGGATGATCTTTGGTTTGATCATGGTTGGGCTTGGCTATGCGCCGCGCATCAGCCCACCGGGGGCTGGGTAGCCGCCATGACACCGCAGAACCTATTTGTCGCAACCGTCGCAACCTGTTTGCTGAACGGCATGATCAGTCCAACCCTGCCCGTGGTCTGGCACCTTTATCCCGTCTGGCTGCCGGAGCTTTTGCCGCCGACGAAGGAGGTTGTGTATTACGGTGCCTCCCTGATTGTCTCCACCGCCACGCTGTTGCTGTCTGCCGTGCCAGCCGCGATATCGGAACGCTTGGGCCTCAGCCTAAAAAGCGCGATGGGGGTCTGGTTCGGCGCGGCGCTGTTGCTGGTGCTGATGGGTTTGGGCTGAACCGCGCCTTTCGCCCTGGGGAGTATTCATCCGCCCAGGAGTCGGGCTAGGCTTCCCTTGAGGGCGCCTAGCTATCCTGGGGGCCCCCGCATGAGGGCCAAGGCTTGGAACGGCTTGAGGCAATGGCGGACCTGGTCATCCGGCGCGCGATCGGCTTTGCAGGTTTGGCCATTGTGCTTGTTGTGCTGTCGCTTTCCTTCCAACTTGCCTTGGCGCTCCGTTCCGGTGCGATATTGGTGACGCTGCTTTGGCTGATTGTGCTGCTGAAACTCGCCTATGTGCCAAGCCAGGATATGCGCCATAGCGAGCTTTGGCTGATGGTGGCTGAACGCCATTCCCCGGATGCGCTGCCCATGCAGGCGGCGATGCGCATGGCCTTCGCAGCCAGGCTGCGCTGGCATGCGGATAGGATCGGCGCCTTTGCAATGACCTTGTGGGGGATGTATTTATTGGTGAGTCTTGTGACGTAACCGAAACGACCAATGCGCCCGCTGATGCGAACGGCCTGAATTGACCAATTCCAGCGCCAGATGCGACAGATAACATCCTATCCTTAAAGCCATGCCCCGAAGTGGATTGCCTTGAAAAACCCGAAGCATCAACCGCTTGACCATCGCCTATGACGCTACGGCCGCAAAATGCCTCGGCGCAATTTCTGTCGGCGATTGCTTTGCTCAAGCAGGGCAATCTTGCAGCCGCTGAGGCCGCTTGCCTTGTGGTACTAAAGCGCGACCCGCGTCATGCCGATGCGCTGCATCTTGCAGGGATGCTCGCAACACAGCTTGGGCAGCTTGATGAGGGCATCAGCCGGCTCCGCCGCGCCGTGGCGATCAAACCGAAAGATGCAGCGATTCATGGTCATTTGGGCCTTGTCCTGGTGAAACGCGGCCATGACGCTGAAGCCATGGCCAGTTTCGAAAAATCCCTGGCATTGAACCCCAACTCACCCGAAACCGTCTTGAATTACGGCCAGCTTCTTCTGCATCTTGGCCGCGCAGCCGATGCCCTACCGGTCTTTGATCGCCTGATAGCCGATAAAGCGAATGACGCCGAAGCGCATCACCAACGCGGCCGCGTCCTGATGGAGCTCGGGCAGCTGGAAGCGGCGCTCGCAACCCATGAAAAGGCGCTTGGTCTGCACCCGGATTCTCCCGATTATCTCGTCGGGATCGCCATGACCCTTTGCGAATTGGGGCGCGCAGCTGAGGCCCTGCCCTTCGCGGAGAAAGCCTTGCGCCTGAAGCCAGGCTTCGACTTGGCCATGCTGAGCCGGGCAGAGATTTTGCTCGCCCTTGGTCAACGCCACGAAAGCCTGGTCGTGGCGGAGGAAGTACGCCGTGCCGCGCCGCAAACGCGGCGGAGCAGAAGATGCCTCGGCAAGTTGTTGATGGCGCTGGGACAGCCGGAAAGCGCGCTGATTGTTTCGACGCTTGATTGCACAAGCGATGTTGATGACCCCGTCGCGCATATCAATCACGGCACCATCCTGACCGCGCTGAACCGGCTACAGGAAGCGTCGCTTTCCTATGAACGCGCCTTGCAACTGAAACCAGACCATGCGGAAGCACGATATAATCGTGCCTTTACGCTGTTGGCGCTTGGCCGCTTTGAGGATGGTTGGCGTGATTACGAATACCGTCATCTGCGACCAAAAGCGCAGTCCCGGCGCAAGTTTTCTCAACCAATCTGGCAGGGCAGGGAACCGCTCAAGAATCAACGGCTTTTGATTCATGCTGAGCAGGGATTTGGCGATACCATTCAGTTTGCGCGTTATGCCTTGCTGGCCGCCGCCGCCGGGGCGGATGTCATTCTTGCCGTACAGAAGCCTTTGGTCCGGCTTTTCAGGGATTTTCACCCTGGAGTGCTGGTGGTTGACGAACATGAGGCGACAGCGGAGTTCGATCTGCATTGCCCAATGCTCAGCCTGCCACTTGCCTTCGGTACCAGGCTTGAAACCATCCCGGCCTGGCCTGATGGCTACCTGAAGGCGCCGGTCGCAGAAGCCGCGCGGTTTGCCGCGCGCTTACCCAAGGGCCGGCGGCGTATTGGCGTGGTCTGGAGCGGCAGCACGATCCACACCAATGATGCCAATCGTTCCATGGCGCTTGCGCGCCTGTTACCGCTGTTTCAATCGGGCGATGTCTGGGTTTCGCTGCAGAAGGAAGTGCGCGCAGCGGACCAGTCCGCGCTGCAAGCATCGGCCCTCTGCGATCTGACCCCTGAGCTTGCTGATTTTGCCGATACGGCGGCGCTGATCGCGGCACTTGATCTGGTGATTGCGGTGGATACATCGGTCGCGCATTTGGCCGCTGCGCTTGGCAAACCGGTTTGGCTGATGCTGCCCTTCGCGCCGGATTTTCGCTGGCTGCTGGAACGCGAAGACTCGCCCTGGTATCCCGGCATGCGGCTGTTTCGGCAGCAAGGGCTTGGCGATTGGGACGGCGTTATTGCGCGGCTTGGTGCGGCGCTTCAGCCATGAAGGCGCTTGATCACCTTCATTGAACCCGTATGCCGGGATCGCGAATGATGGCTGTCCAGCGGTTAATCTTACCTTGGATATGCGCGGCGATGCCAAAACGCCCAGGGCGCGCGATGTCCCTTGGAAGGCGGCCGAACGGCGGTTCAGTATGGCGCTGCCTTTCGGCGTTACTTGGTTGGAAAAGCTCCCGCATGAGGCGAGATTACTTGTGTGTCACATTTAAGCAACCTAAAACCTTGTGGGAAGCCCATGGGCGTGCATTCAAACAGGGAGATAAAGGATGATTGAAACTTCACGCGGCAAGGCCGATAGCGTTGAGATGGCTCTGTTGCTTGGTGGGATAGCGGCCGTGCTTGTGGCCTATTTCCTGCCGGCGGTGACCTTTACCGGCCAGCGCGGCGCGGCGGTTTATGGCCTTTCCATCTTCAGCAAGCTGCCGATCATGAGCGCGCTTGCCTTCGCCGCCATGGCGGCGGCGCTGGCCACGCGGGTTATCCCCTCGCTCGAAAAATACGCCGAACAGGCGGCGGTGATCGCCATTCTGCTGGTCCTGGCGCCGGCACTGCTGGGCTTCATGATGGCGCTCGACCCCTGGACCGGGATCCGCCAGACCATGCTGAAAATGGCCAACGCCCGCACCGTGAAGGTGGACCCCAGCTTTGCCTATATTCCGCTATTCGCTGGCGCCACGATGATGGGCTTTTCGCTGCGCCGGCGCATGCGTCGCACGGCCCAGGGCGCCGTTCCGGCCTGAAGCGATAAATCCGCAGAAGGTTCTGCGATTTCTTGGCGTGAGGGCCATCGGGCACTGAGCGTTTATCCCGCTTCTGGACGAAGCGCTCTTTGCCCGTTACCACCACGCCCATGAGCCCCGCCGCCATCATCCTCGCCGCCGGCCTTGGGACGCGCATGCGTTCCACCCAACCCAAGGTGCTGCACCCCCTGGCGGGGCGGCCCATGATCCAGCATTTGATCGGCGCTTGCGAACAGGTTTTTGGGCGCATTGTGGTGGTGGTTGGGCCGGATATGCCGGCGCTGGAAGACGCTGTGGCACCGCGAGAAGTGGTGGTGCAGCGGGAGAGACTCGGCACCGGCCATGCGGCGCTGCAAGCGGCCCCTTTGCTTGGCGGGCATCAGGGTGATGTGGCGGTGCTTTATGGCGATAATCCGCTGATCTCTGCGGCCACCTTGCAGGCGCTGGTGGCTGCTCGCCAAACCGCCGGGCTTGCGCTGCTGGCCATGCGGCCCGCTGATCCCGCGCGCTATGGGCGCGTGGTGCTGGATGAGGAATCCGAAGTCACGCGCATTGTCGAATGGGCGGATGCGACGAAAGAAGAACGCGCGATCGGCCTTTGCAATGCGGGCGTGATTTCCGCCCCGGCGCAGGATCTGTTCCGCTGGTTGGGAGCGATCAGTAACAACAACGCCAAGGGCGAATATTACCTGACGGATGTCATTCAGCAGGCGCGGCTTGAAGGCAAGCGCGTGGTCGCGGTTGAAGCGCCGGAAGCTGAGCTTCGCGGCATCAATAGCCGCGCTGAATTGGCGCAAGCGGAAGCCGAAGTGCAGCGCAGCCTGCGTGCTGCCGCAATGGCGGGTGGCGTGACGATGTTGGCACCGGAGAGCGTGTATCTTTGCCACGACACGAAGCTTGGCGCGGATGTGGTGCTGGAACCGAATATCTTCTTCGGACCAGGGGTTTCAGTGGAAGATGGCGTTACCATTCGCGCCTTCAGCCATTTGGAAGGATGCGTCGTGAAGCATGGTGCCATCATTGGCCCTTATGCCAGGCTGCGCCCCGGAACAGTTATCGAACCTCATGCCCATGTCGGCAATTTCGTGGAGCTGAAAGCAACCACGCTCGGCCCCGGCGCCAAGGCAAATCATTTGAGCTATCTGGGCGATGCCACGATTGGCGCGGGGGCCAATATCGGTGCCGGCACCATCACCTGCAATTATGATGGTGTTGCGAAGCACCGCACCGAAATTGGTGAAGGCGCTTTCATTGGCAGTGATACGGCGCTTGTAGCACCGGTGAAAATCGGCGCGCGCGCGCTGGTAGCGGCGGGCAGCGTGATCACGGAAGACGTGCCCGATGATGCGCTGGCGATTGCGCGCGGGCGCCAGGCGATGAAGCCGGGGCGTGGCTTCAAGGGCAAGGGGAGGCGCTAATGTGCGGCATTGTTGGTGTGGTTGGGCAGGCAGCGGCGGCGCCTCGGCTTTTGGAAGCGCTGCGGCGGCTGGAATATCGCGGCTATGACAGCGCCGGCATTGCGACCCTGATTGATGGCAAGATTGATCGTAGGCGGGCTGAGGGTAAGCTTGGCAATCTCGCTGCCGTTTTGGACACCGCCCCATTGGATGGCACCACCGGCATCGGCCATACGCGCTGGGCAACCCATGGCGCGCCCACCACGCGCAACGCACACCCGCATGGCACGGCGCGCGTGGTTGTTGTGCATAACGGCATTATCGAAAATCACGCCGAGTTACGCGCCGAATTGGAAGCGCGCGGCCATGCCTTTCAGACTGAAACCGATACCGAAACCTTCGCGCTTTTGGTGGATGATTTTCTGCAAGGCGGCGCGACACCCGAAGCTGCCGCAGCGGCAGCGCTGAAGCGCGTGCATGGCGCTTTTGCACTGGCCATGATTTTCGCGGGCCACCCGGATTTGCTGATTTGCGCCCGCCAAGGCGCGCCGCTTGCCGTTGGTTTTGGTGAGGGCGAGATGTTTGTGGGATCGGATGCGCTGGCACTCGCCCCCCTCACGCGGCGCATTGCGTATTTGGAAGAAGGCGATTGGGCGGTACTGGATCGCACCAGCGCGCGGTTTCATGATGTGACAGGCGCGGAAGTGAAGCGCGAAATCAAGCTCACCGCTGTTTCGGGCGCCACCACCGGCAAGGGTAATTATCGCCATTTCATGGAAAAGGAATTGCACGAACATCCGGTGGTGCTGGGTGATACCTTGACGCAATATCTGGACCCGGCGCAGCGGCGCGTTGTGTTGCCTGAATTACCCTTCGATCCCGTGACCGTGCCGCGCCTGACCATGACCGCTTGCGGCAGTGCCTATCTTGCAGGTCTGGTTGGCCGCTATTGGATTGAGGAATTGGCGCGGCTTCCTGTCGATGCTGATGTCGCCAGCGAATTTCGCTATCGTGATCCGCCCTTGCCCGTTGGCGGTGGTGCAGTGCTGGTGAGCCAAAGTGGCGAGACCGCCGATACCATGGCGGCGCTGCGCTTGTTGAAGGAGCGGGGCCAGCACGTGCTTTCGATAGTCAATGTACCCGAAAGCACCATGGCGCGTGAAAGCGATGCGGCGGTGCTGACCGTGGCAGGGCCGGAGATTGGCGTCGCCTCCACCAAGGCTTTCACGGCGCAGCTTGCGGTATTGGCCTGCCTGGCCATTGGGCTTGGCCGTGCGCGTGGGGCGATTAGCGCCGCACAAGAAGCCGAACTGACCGCGGCGCTGCTGGAAGTGCCCTCCAACGCTGCAGCCGTTTTGGAACGCGATGGTGAAATCCGCGCCATGGCGGCGGAAGTGGCCAAGGCTCGGGATGTGCTTTTCCTTGGCCGTGGATCACTTTACCCAATCGCCTTGGAAGGCGCGCTAAAGCTCAAGGAAATTTCCTATATCCATGCGGAAGGCTATGCGGCGGGCGAAATGAAGCATGGCCCGATTGCTTTGATTGATCCCGCCGTGCCGGTAATCGCGCTTTGCCCCTCAGGCCCGCTATTTGAAAAAACCGCGTCCAATCTTCAGGAATCCGCCGCGCGTGGCGGGCGCGTTATGGCTTTCACCGATGATCTAGGTGCAGAAAAACTGCGCGGCTTTGCCGAACGGATTGTGGTGCTACCGCGCGTACCTGCCTTCGCCGCGCCCATTCTGCATACCATTCCCGTGCAATTCCTTGCCTATCATGTTGCGGTGCTGAAGGGCACGGATGTGGATCAGCCGCGCAACCTCGCGAAAAGCGTCACGGTGGAATAGCGCGCAACGCTTTTGCGGCTGACGGAATCAGCAATAGCGCAAGAAACAGAAGGCGCCGCATCACTCCTCAATAATCGCAACGGCACGCGTCCAGCCGGCGGAACCGCGATGCACCTTCACGGGGAAGCAGGAAATCATGAAGCCATCCGGCGGCAGGCTTTCCAGATTCGTGAGCTTTTCCATGTGGCAATAGCCAATCTCTCGCCCCGCGCGATGGCCTTCCCAGATCAGGGACGCATCGCCGGTTTCCTGCACCTTCTTCTTCGTCAATGAAAACGGCGCATCCCAGGACCAGCCATCAATGCCCGTCACGCGCACGCCCTGTTCCAGCAGCCAAAGCGTTGCCGCCTTGCCAACCCCGCAGCCACTATGGATGAAATCATCCTGCCCGTAACGGCTGGCGGCGCGCGTATTCACCACCACAATTTCAAGCGGTTTCAGCGTGTGGCCGATGCGCTTCAGCTCCGCCTGCACATCGCCCGGCGTCGCGACATAGCCATCCGGGAAATGCCGAAAATCGAGCTTCACGCCAGGCTGAAAGCACCATTCCAAAGGCACTTCATCAATGCGCCAGGAAGGCTCTCCACCCGGCACGGTTCTTTCATTCATGCGGCTGAAGAAGTGATAGGGCGAATCAAGATGCGTCCCGCTATGGGTTGTGATGCGCACCACTTCACGCGCAGCGAACTGACCTTCGGGCAATTGATCCACGCTGATGCCGAATTCCTGCGCCAGACGCGGCGCGGTCATGTGATGATCGTGATACTCAATTTCGGGCAGCATATGCGGCGGGTCGGATGCGATCCCGCCCTTGAGTGCAACCGAAATATCAATGAAACGGCGAGCCATGGCTTCCCCCTTATTCTTCAAAAATCGCGACAGCGCGGGTCCAGCCGGCGGAACCGCGATGCACTTTTACGGGCAGGCAGGAAATCGTGAAGCCGCTAGGCGGCAGCTTATCCAGGTTGGAGAGTTTTTCGATGTGGCAATAGCCGATCTCTCGCCCTGCACGATGGCCTTCCCAGATCAGCGAAACATCGCCGGTGGCCGCGACCTTTTTCTTGGTCAGTGAAAACGGCGCATCCCAGGACCAGCCATCCGTGCCGGTCACGCGCACACCCTGTTCCAACAGCCAAAGCGTTGCTTCCTTGCCCATGCCGCAGCCGGAATGGATGTAATCATCCTCCCCATAACGTGCGCCGGCCGCCGTATTCACCACCACAATCTCCAGCGGCTTCAGCATATGGCCAATGCGCTTCAATTCCGCCTGCACATCATTCGCTGTGGCAACATAGCCATGCTCAAAATGCCGAAAATCCAGCTTCACGCCAGGCTGCAAGCACCAATCAAGCGGAACTTCATCAATGCGCCAGGAAGGCTCGCCCCCCGGCACCAGCCTTTCATTCATGCGGCTGAAATAATGATAGGGCGCGTCAATATGCGTGCCGTTATGGGTGCTGATCTGAACACGCTCCACCGCCGCATATTCGCCTTCGGGCAATTGATCCACGCTAATGCCGAAATCCTGCGCCATGCCAGGCGCGGTCATATGGTGATCCAGATATTCGATCTTCGGTAGCGCATGGGGTGGGTCACTGATGATGCCGGCACGGAGTGCAACGGATATATCAACAATGCGACGGGGCATGGGTATTCTCCTTCTTTTGAAATCAAACAGGCCAGGCAATGGCGGGCGCGATGGCGCCGCGGCATTCGCCAAAGCCAATGGGAACAGCGCCGGGCGCTTCAGCGCGGGCGCGGAAAATCACCTCATCACCATCCTGCAACCAGCGGCGGGTTTCGCCATTGGGTAGGGTGATGGGGCCGGCAAGGCCAAGTTCGGCAAGACCGGCAGCGGCACTATCTTCCGGCCCGGAAACCGTGCCGCTGCCGAGCAAATCACCGGGCAGCAGATTGCAGCCATTGGTGCCGTGATGCGCCACCATTTGTGCCGCGGTCCAATACATGCGGGCGAAATCCGTATCGGTCAGAAGCGCGGGCGCGGCGCCTTCCGCGCGCATCTTGTTCGTCACCAACAAGGCCTGCATGCGAACGCCAAGCGCGCCCGCAGCACGGTTCCAGGCGCTATCCAGATAAGGCAGCGGCGGCGGCTCAATCGCTGGTGCCGCTTTCGCGAAAGGCTCCAGCGCTTCCGCTGTGATCACCCAGGGCGAGACGGATGTTGAGACACTCTTCGCCAAGAACGGTCCCAGAGGCGGCATTTCCCAGCGCTGGATATCGCGCGCCGACCAATCATTCAGAAGCCCGAAGCCGAAGATGCGCTGGTGCGCTTGCGCCATGGTCACGGGCGTACCAAGCGCGTTTTCGCCCGCGATCCAGATCGCCAATTCCAATTCATAATCCATCGCTTCCGATGGGGCGAAGCGCACTTCGCCATCGCTGCGCGCCCATTGGCCATGCGGGCGGATCACATCCTCGCCACTCACGCGCACGGAACTGGCACGAGAATGATAGGCCACCGGCAAATGGCGGAAGGCTTGGGGCAGGGGGTTCTTCGGATCCCGCCGCACGCCAAGCCGCGCGCAGTGATCATAACTCGCCATAAAATCAGAAAAATTCGCGACCGTTGCGGGCATGTGCATCTGTGCTTCGGCCATCGGCATCAGAATACGCGCGGCCAAGGGTTCAGCCGATGAACCCGCCGCCAGCAGTGCGGAAAGCTGTGCCCGCAAAGCAGCAGAGGCGCCCCTGCCCAGCGCCATCAGCGCATTCAGGCTTGGCCCTGCGGCGGCTTCCGCTGCGGCACCGGAAAGCAAGCCAGCCCCGATCGCGGCGCGGATATCCAGGATCATATCGCCAATGGCCACCCCGCCGCGCGGGGCCTCTCCGGCCCGGCTGAAAACACCGAAGGGCAGGTTCTGAATGGGGAAATCATGCCCCGGCCGATTGGCCGAAGCGACCCAGCTTTTCAGGCCGGGGTCATGGGTGGCATCCATTTGGGCGTTCCTATGGCTTTCTTGGGGGCGATCATGGCCCGCCGGGGCGCGAAGGCAAGCCCGCGCGCGCAAGGTTTGGGAAAAGCCGCCATTTCAGCCTATTCTGGCAGAAAGCCCAGGAGGACCCAGATGCTCGACGCCACCACTAAGCTGCCCTTAAAGGACCCCGCCCTGTTCCGTCAGGCGAATTACATCGCCGGCGCCTGGGTGCAGGCCGATAGCGGCAAGACCATTGCCGTGCGTAACCCTGCTAGCGGGGAAGTGATTGGCGAAGTGCCGGCCATGGGCCAGGCGGAAACCCGCCGCGCCATTGAAGCCGCCAATGCGGCCTGGCCGGCCTGGCGCGCGATGCTGGCGAAAGATCGCGCCGTGATCTTGCACAAAATCGCAGCACTCATGCATGAGAATTCCGATGATCTGGCTGCGATCATGACGGCTGAGCAAGGCAAGCCCTTGGCCGAAGCGAAGGGCGAAGTGGTTTATGCCGCTTCCTTCATTGAATGGTTCGCCGATGAAGGCCGCCGCGTGCAGGGCGAGACGATTCCCCAAAACGCCAAGGGCCGCCGCATTCTGGTGACCAAGGAACCGATTGGCGTTTTTGCCGCCATTACGCCCTGGAATTTCCCTGCGGCCATGATCACCCGCAAGGCTGGGCCAGGTTGGGCGGCGGGCTGCACCGGCGTGATCCGCCCGGCATCGCAAACGCCCTTTTCTGCGCTGGCTTTAGCGGTGCTGGCGGAACGCGCCGGTATGCCTTCTGGTGTGTGCAATGTGATCACCGGGCCTTCCAGCGAGACAGGCAAGGAACTGACGAGCAACCCGATCATCCGCAAGCTGTCTTTCACGGGTTCTACGGAAGTTGGCCGTGTGCTGCTCGCGCAATGCGCCGCGACCATCAAAAAGACCTCGATGGAATTGGGCGGCAATGCGCCTTTCATTGTGTTTGATGATGCGGATTTGGATGCGGCGGTGCTGGGTGCCATGGCGTCCAAATATCGCAATGCGGGTCAGACCTGCGTCTGCGCCAATCGCATCCTGGTGCAGGATAGCGTGTATGAAGCCTTCGCCGCCAAGCTGAAGACAGCGGTGGAAGGGCTGAAGGTTGGCCCCGGGATGGAACCTGGCGTCACGCAAGGTCCGCTGATCAATGCCGATGCGGTGGCGAAGGTGGAAGAACATATCGCCGATGCGCTGGCGCAAGGTGCAACCGTTATCACGGGCGGC
Organism: Roseomonas sp.; assembly: GCA_040398485.1. Classification (GTDB taxonomy): domain Bacteria; phylum Pseudomonadota; class Alphaproteobacteria; order Acetobacterales; family Acetobacteraceae; genus Neoroseomonas. The sequence goes on from JBBAUC010000001.1 coordinate 55,490, forward strand.
AAGCGCCATGCGCGCGGCGGCAATTTCTTCGAACCGACGATTCTTTCGAATGTGCCGCGTGGTGCCAAGATTTTCGGCGAAGAGACCTTCGGTCCGGTAGCGCCTTTGTTCCGCTTCAAGACCGAAGAAGAAGCCATCCAGATGGCGAATGATACGGAATTCGGCCTGGCTTCTTACTTCTACGCCCGCGATGTTGGGCGCATCTTCCGTGTGGCGGAAGCTTTGGAATACGGCATCATCGGCATCAATGAGGGGATCATCTCCACCGCTGAAGTGCCCTTTGGTGGCTTCAAGCAATCCGGCCTTGGGCGCGAAGGCAGCCATATGGGGATCGAGGAATATCTTGAAGTGAAATACCTCGCCCTTGGTGGCATCGGCACGTGAGTGAGGCGATTTTCCTGGAAGACCTGTTTCCGGGCCGGCGCTTCACCGCGGGCTCGGTGATGGTTGATGCCGAGGAAGTCAAACGCTTCGCCGCGCTTTATGACCCTCAGCCCTTCCATATGGATGAAGAAGCGGGTACCGCGCATCCGCTTTTTGGACGGCTGGCCGCGAGTGGTTGGCACACTGCCGGCATGACCATGCGCATGGTAGTGCAGGCCATTGGCGGCATTTCCGGCGGCATCGTCGGTGGCGGCGGGGAGTTGCAATGGACCAAGCCCGTCTATCCCGGCGATACGTTGCGCGTAGAGATCGAGGTGCTTGAAGTGGCGCCATCACGCTCTCGGCCGGATCGCGGTAGCGCGCTGATGCGTAACACAACCTTCAACCAACATGATGAGCCGGTGCAGATTTTCACCGTGCGCGTTGTTGTCCCGAAACGTCCCGTCTGACCGGTTTCCCTGAGGTTTCCATGGCTTATGATTTTGATCTTTTCGTGATTGGTGGCGGTTCTGGTGGGGTGCGCTCCGCGCGTATTGCTGCCGGCCATGGGGCGCGGGTTGGTGTTGCCGAAGAACGCTTCTGGGGCGGCACCTGTGTGAATGTCGGCTGCGTGCCGAAAAAAATCATGGTGAATGCCGCCGAATATGGCGCCTGGGCAGAAGATGCGGCGGCTTTTGGTTGGTCGTTTGAAAATCACGGACATGATTGGGCCAAGCTGGCCGCCGCACGAGACGCTGAAGTGGCGCGGCTTTCGGGGATTTATGGCCGCTTGCTGGGCAATGCAGGTGTGACTTCCTTCGATGCGCGCACGACATTTCTGGATGCGCATACGCTCGATGTCGGCGGCAAGCGCGTGACGGCTGAGCGTATCATCATCGCCGTTGGTGGAACCGCGACGCGGCTGGATATTCCGGGTGCGGAGCTAGGCCTGATTTCGGATGATCTTTTCACGCTGAAGGCATTGCCCAAGCGCGTTGCGGTGCTGGGCGCTGGCTATATCGCCGTGGAATTCGCCTGCATCCTGAAGGGGCTGGGGGCGGAGGTTGCGCTGGTGCATCGCGCGTTCCTGCCGCTGCGTGGCTTTGATGAGGATATTCGCAGCGCCGCCGCTGAAGCCTTGGTTGCACAGGGCATCGCCTGCCATGCCGGCGTCAGCCCTGTCCGCATTGAAGCGCGCGGCGCGGAGCGTGTGCTGCATCTTTCTGATGGAACGACGCAAGTTTTCGACGCGGTCTTTTTCTGCACCGGGCGCAAGCCCGCGACCGAGGGGCTTGGGCTGGAAAAGGCCGGCGTGCGCTTGTCTGACAATGGCGTAATCGCGGTGGATGACAACCACGCGACAAGCCAGCCCCATATCTTCGCCATTGGTGATGTGCTGGACCGGGTGAACCTGACGCCGATGGCCACCGCCGTGGGGCACGCTTTGGCCGATACGCTGTTCGGCAATAACCCGCGCCGTGTCAGCTATGAAAACGTGCCAACCGCCGTTTTCATGAACCCGCCCATCGGCACGGTAGGCATCACGGAAGAAGAAGCCGCGAAACGCGGCCCCGCTGATATCTACGTCACGCGCTTCACCCCCATGCGGCACACCATCAGCAAGCGCGAAGGCCGTAAGACGCTCATGAAGCTCGTGGTCTGCCAACGCACGCAAAAAATCCTTGGCGCGCATATGATCGGCGAAGACGCGGGCGAGATGATGCAAGGCATCGGCATTGCCGTGGTGATGGGCGCCACAAAACAGGATTTTGATCGCACCATTGGCATTCATCCCACGGCGGCAGAGGAATTCGTGACACTCCGCACCCGCACCCGCGTGGTGGGCGCGTGATGCAGCCGGCGCAGCGCCTGATCATCAGCTTCGCCTCGGTCGGGCATTTCCTGCATCATGTGCTGACCGGGCTTTTTCTAACGCTGGCAGTGATTTTGGAAGGTGTCTGGCAAAGACCCTATGCGGAGATCATCGCGCTTTGGACGCTCGGAGCCGCCATGATCGGGGTTGGTGCGCCGCTGGCGGGCTGGCTTGCGGATCGCTTCGGCCATGCGCGCATGATGACGGTGTTTTTCCTGGGTATCGGGCTTGCTTCCATCATCGCCGGCTTTGTTGCCGATAGTGCTGAGATGGGGCTCGCACTCGCGCTGCTGGGTGGCTTTGGCGCGATTTATCATCCGGTCGCACTCGCCTGGGTTTCCATGACCGCGCCGCCCGATGCGCGCGGGCGACTGATGGGTATTCTAGGCATTGCGGGCAGCATTGGCGTCGCCTGCGCTGCCGTTATTGCCGGCGGGCTGGCCGAGATTGCCGGCTGGCGCATGGCGATGATCCTGCCCGGTATTGTCACCATCATCGCGGGCTTGGCGCTGCTATTCTGCCTGCTTACGGGTCGTGTTGCCGCCAGCAATCACCAGCCGGGCCAGGAAGCGGCGCAGGCTGCGGCGGCTGAGGCCGCGCGCATTCCCTGGGGCGTGCTGATCGTGCTCGCCATCACCTTCATGCTCGGCTCCATTGCCTATACCGCCTATTCCACTGCGCTTCCAAAGTGGCTGAGCGACATGCTGCTGCTTGATTCCACCAGGGCGGCGCAGCTTGGGTTGATTGTGGGTGCTGTCATGTTGATGGGTAGTGTGGGGCAATTGATTGGCGGGCGGCTCGCGGATCAGATGCCGATGAAGACGCTTTATGT
>JBBAUC010000002.1:0-45633 GCA_040398485.1 Roseomonas sp.
CGCCGGGTGCAGCACCTGGCCCAGCAGAGGGTCCGCCACTTCCATCACCCAGCCCCGCTCACGGAACTGCGGGTCATTGGCGCAATCGGCCATGTCATAAAGCCGCGAACACGGGACCTCGGCCGCTTCCAAAATGGCCTCAGCCTCCGCGGCCGGCTTGGTGCGGGTCCAGGCGGCGATGGCGGCATCAAGCTCGGCCACATTGTCACAGCGGAGCCCATTGGTGGCGAAGCGCGGCGCATCCGCCAATTCGGGCTGTCCGATCGCGGCCATCAGGCGGCGGAAGATCAAGTCCGAATTGCCGGCAACGCAAAGCCATTTGCCATCGGCGCAGGGGTAGGTGTTGGTGGGGGCGGCGGTCTTGATGGCCGCACCCTGCGGCTGACGCACCCAGCCGAAAAGCCCGTATTCCGGCAGCATGCCTTCCATCAATGAAAACACGCTGCTGACCAAATCCACATCCACCACGCGGCCCTTGGCATTGGGGTCGCCCTTCACCGCCCAGCAGGCGGAAACCACGGCAAGCGCGCAATAAATCCCGGCCAGATCATCGCTGATGGAAACCCCGCAGCGCGGCGGCGGCAGCCCCTGTTCGCCCGGATGGCCCGTGAGGTGCCGAAGGCCCCCCATGGCTTCCCCAATCGCGCCAAAAGCGGGCTTGTCCTTATAGGGACCATCCTGCCCATAGCCGGAAATCCGCCCAATCACGAGGCGCGGGTTTTCCTGATGCAATACTTCCGGCCCCAGCCCCACGCGTTCCAGATAACCCGCGCGGAAATTCTCAATCAGCCCATCGGCGCGGCGGAGCAGCGCGATCAGCTTCGCGCGATCATCCGGCTTTTTCAGATCAAGCGTCACACTGAGCTTATTGCGCCCATGCACGCTAAACCAGACGGCATTGCCATTGATATTGCTGCCCCAGCCCCGCACCGGGTCCCCGCCCGGGGGTTCCACCTTGATCACCTCAGCGCCCAAATCCGCGAGCAGGCGCGTGGCGAAAGGGGCGGCAATGTAATGGCCAAGCTCCACGAGCTTGAGGCCGGCAAGGGGGAGGTTGGGAGTCGGGGCGGACATGCGCGGGGTTTAGCGGAGAATGGGCGCGCGGGAAATCGCCACCATCGAAACCGAACAGCAATCTTTCGCCACTAAACTCATTTCTGTCGCCAGTTTTCTAAGCGACTTAGTCTCTCCCATCGGCGTCGCGACTGCTACTTGGCGCCAAGTCCTGCTCTCTACCGTGGTCCAGCTTGCTGGATCACGGTAGTCTTTTGCGGTCAGGTCCACGCTCTGTTGTGCGTGATCTTGCCATGATAGGTTTTCCCTCATGCAAAGCTGACCAGGCCCGCGCGGAAGGGCCATCTGGCTTTGGGAGAGGAGACGCCTTGAATCATCACCCCGCCAGCGTGAAGCCGCTTGACCCGCTGAAATTCCGCGACCCACGCATCACCGCGAAAGGTGAAACCCGCGCGCAAGTGGCGCTGACAGCGCTTGAGACGCTTTGGATCAATACCGGCACGCTCTGCAATATCACCTGCGCCAATTGCTATATTGAAAGCAGCCCGCGCAATGATGCGCTTTCCTATATCAGCGCGGCCGAAGTGGCGGCCTTTTTGAATGAGGCTGAGGCATCGCACCTGCCGCTACGCGAAGTTGGTTTCACGGGCGGTGAGCCCTTCATGAATCCTGAATTTCTGGCGATGCTGGAAGATACACTCCGGCACGGCTTCCGCGCATTGGTGCTGACCAATGCGATGAAGCCCATGATGAACCAGGCGGCGGGCTTGCTGGCGCTGCAAGCAAAATATGGGGCAAGCCTGACGCTCCGCGTTTCACTCGATCACCCGGATCCCAGGGTCCATGATGCCGAACGCGGCGCGGGCAGTTTTGATCGCACGCTGGAAGGGCTGCGTTTTCTGGCAGAGCACGGCTTTCGGGTGCATATCGCCGGGCGCGCCGGCTTCAGCACCGGCAATGAACCGAAGCTCCGCGCCGAATTTGCCGCACTTTTCGCGGCCAATGGCATCGCGGTGGATGCCACCGATCCCGTCGCGCTGATGCTGTTTCCGGAAATGGACGCGGCAGCGGATGTGCCGGAAATCACTACCGCTTGCTGGGGCATATTGGGCAAATCGCCCGATAGCCTGATGTGCGCCTCCGCACGCATGGTGGTGAAGCGCAAGGGCGCTGCCCGCCCCGCGGTACTGGCCTGCACGCTGCTGGCCTATGACCCGCAATTCGAATTGGGTGCCACGCTTGCCGAAGCATCCCGCCCCGTTGCGCTGAACCACCCGCATTGCGCCAAGTTTTGCGTGCTTGGTGGGGCGGCGTGCTCCCGCTGATGCGCTGACAATTGACGCGGCGCGCCGGGCAGGCGACCTAAGGGATATCCCGAATCGGAGCCCCTGTGTGATGCGCCGCCGCCATCTGATCGCCGCGCCCGCATGAACGCCATGCATGACGCCCCGCGCGAGACCTTGCGGCGCGTCTTCGGCTATGGCGCTTTTCGCGGCCGGCAGGAAGAAGTGATCCGCCATGTCGCGGCTGGTGGTTCAGGGTTGGTCCTGATGCCGACCGGCGGCGGCAAAAGCCTCTGTTTTCAGGTGCCCGCACTTTGTCGCCCTGGGATTGGCATTGTTGTCTCCCCTTTGATTGCGCTGATGGAAGACCAGGTTGCGGCGCTCCGCCAACAGGGTGTGGCCGCGAGCGCGCTGCATTCGGAACTGCCGCCGGATGAAGCGCGCGGCGTGCTGCGCGATTTGCACAATGGGACGCTGAAGCTGCTGTATGTCTCGCCTGAACGGCTGACGCTGGAGACGATGCAGGCGCGGCTTGAAGGCTTGGATATCGCGCTTTTCGCGGTGGATGAGGCGCATTGCGTCAGCCAATGGGGCCATCATTTCCGGCCCGAATATCGCGGCCTTGGCATATTGGGTACGCGCTTTCCGCATGTGCCGCGCGTAGCCCTGACCGCGACCGCTGATCCACGCACGGTGGAAGATATCCGCCTGCAATTGGGCTTGCAGGAAGCGCCGGTGTTTCGCGCTTCCTTCGACCGCCCCAATATCCTGATCGAAGCCGCGCCGCGTGAGAATGAACGCGGCCAAATCCGCGCCTTGATTCGCGAAGCTGGCGGCACCGGCATTATCTATTGTGGCAGCCGTGCCAAAACCGAAAGCACCGCCGCCTGGCTGCGTGATGATGGCACTGAGGCCATTTCCTTTCATGCCGGCATGGAAGCCAGCGCCAAGCGTGAAGCGCATCGGCGCTTTTCGCGCGGTGAGGAAATGGTGATGACCGCGACCATCGCCTTTGGCATGGGCATAGATCGGCCTGATCTGCGCTGGGTCGCGCATCTCGATCTGCCGCGTTCACCTGAAAGCTGGTATCAGGAAATCGGTCGCGCGGGGCGAGATGGGCTGCCGGCGCGCGCTTTGCTGCTTTATGGCGCCGGGGATATTGCGCTGGCCCGCCATCGCATCGCCGAAAGCCCAGCGACTGACGAACAAAAGCGGGTGGAAGGCGCGCGGCTTGAAGCCATGGTCGGCATTGCGGAAGCCGCCACCTGTCGTCGTGCGCTGCTGCTCCGCTGTTTTGGGGAAGAACCGGAACGCGAAGCCTGCGGGCATTGCGATATTTGCTTGAGACCACCTCGGCTTTTCGATGGCACCATCGCCGCGCAGAAGATGATTTCCGCCGTGCTGCGCACCGGTCAGCGCTTTGGCGTGATGCATGTGGTGGATGTATTGCGCGGGCGCCTCACGGATAAGGTCGCGCAATTTTCCCATGACAAGCTGCCGACTTTTGGCGTGGGGAAGGACTTGCCTGATACCGCCTGGCGTGGTGTGGCGCGGCAATTGGTGGGCCGCGGCGCTTTGGATGTGGCGGTGGAAAACCACGGAGAACTTGTGGCCACCGAAGCCGCGCGCCCCATTCTGCGCGGTGAGGATGTAGTGATGCTGCGCGAAGATGTGCTGCACGCCGGCAAGAAAGCGCCGGCAGCGCGCAAGGGGCCGGACGTGGCGGGCATTGGTTCCGATGACCCGGTGTTTGAAGCATTGCGCGCCTGGCGTCGCGGCATTGCCCAGGCGCAGGGCGTGCCGGCCTATGTGGTGGCGGATGATCGCACCCTGGCGGGCCTTGCCGCGCGGCGCCCGTCCAGCACGGAAGAATTGCTGGAAGTGCCGGGGATGGGGCGTTCGCGCGTGGAACGCTATGGCGCCGATATTTTGCGTATCATTGGGGAAGCGGGCGCCTGATAAAGCGCCACACTACCTTCAGATCGCGCTATTCACCCCAAGCCGCTTCGCGGTGCCGATGATATTCGCCCAGGTATCCTGCGGCAGCGGCACGCCATCGGCCAGCCTTTCCGCGCGGCGCGTCGCTTCCGGTTCACCCGGCAGCAATACCGGCGCCGCCGCATCAGCCGGGCGAGTTTCCGAAACCCAATCCGCATAAATCAGCCCCATGCGTTCAAATTCCGCCTGAGTGCCAAAATGCTTGGGTGAGATGAAAATGGACAGCATACCATTGGCAATGCGCGAGCGCTCAGAAACCGGGCCGCTGGTGCCGCCCGCGGTCAGACAGCCGGCCAGCATTTCGCACATGAAGGCCAAGCCCGAACCCTTATGTTCACCAAAGGCACGAATGGCGCCGGTGCCCTTGGAAACATCGCGCGGGCCGAGCGTATCATAAGGTCCGTAAAGCGTATGCGGATCGGTCGAAAGCCGGCCATCCGCTTCAATCAGCGCACCTTCCGGCAGCGCCTTGCCACCAGATGACGCGACCAGCACTTTGCCTTCGGCCACCAGTGATGTGGCGAAATCAAGCAGGATGGGCCGGCCCGGCAAAGGCACACCGATCGAGACCGGATTGGTCGAAAAGCGCCGCTCCACACCGCCAAAGGGGGCAACGAGGATGGAGCCCGCGACATTGACGAAATGAATGGAAATTAGCCCCGCTTCCATCGCCTGTTCGGCATAGGCGCCAACGCGGCCGATATGCCCGGCATTGCGAAGCGCGGTGATGCAAACGCCATTCTCGACAGCGCGCTTGATGCCAAAATCCACAGCTTGCGGCGCCACGGTCTGGCCAAAACCCCATTTGCCATCAATCACGGCAAAGGCGCCGCCATCCGTCACCACATCGGCGGTCTGGCCCTTCAGCACATAGCCCGCTTCCAGCCATTCCACGTAACGCGGCACGCGCACCACGCCATGGCTGTCATGCCCGGCCAGATTGGCATCCACCAAATGGCTGCTGATGCGCCTGGATTCCGGGCCATCACAGCCGGCAGCCTGAAACACATTGGCGACCAGCGCATCAAGCGCCTCGGCATTGACCATAACGGGAGGGGTGCTGCCCATGAGGGGTACTCCGTAAAAAAGAAAGCGCGCCGACAGCAAAGGCCGGCGCGGCGCGATTACATGGCGGCGATCTTCTTCGCCTGTGGCGCCAGCAGGCGCATATAGGTCGGCGTCACCAGCATTTCGGTGATATTGGCGCGTGCCGGCATGGTGGCGACGAAAAGCGCCATGGCCGCCAGATCTTCCGGCTGCAACAGGCGTTCAATATCGTCCTGCGGCACAGGCTCCGGCCGGTTCTTCAGGATATCGGTCGCGACTTCGCCGGGGCAGATGCAGCAGGACCGGATATTGTGGATGCCGTTTTCCTGATTGATGCTTTGCGACAGCGCCACAAACCCATGCTTCGCCGCCGTATAGCCAGGCCCCGACAGGAAGGAGATATTCTTCCCGGCCATGGAGGCGATTTGGATGATATGCCCGCCGCCACGCTTGCGCATACCGGGCAGCACCGCGACCGAGGTGAAGAAGGGCGCGGTCAGGTTGCCATCCACCAGGCTGCGAATGGCGTCCGGCGTTAGCTGGTGCAGATAGCGCTTGGGCAGATTGACGCCGGCATTATTCACCAGAATATCCGGCCCGCCGATGGTGGCTTCCACCTTGGCGAGTGCGGCGGCGACTTGTTTTTCATCGGTCAGGTCGGCAGGCACAATCACCGCCCCGCCGCCAATCATCTTCGCGGTTTCTTCTAGCGGTTCAACGCGCCGACCCGTCAGGGCAACCTTGGCACCTTCCGCGGCAAATGAAATGGCAATCGCGCGGCCAATGCCGCTGCCCGCCCCGGTGACCCAGGCGGTTTTTCCTTCAAGACGTTTCATCACAGAACCTTATCAGAGGTGGGATCAATCAAATGCATCTGATCCATATGCGCAATCAAGGACAGCGGCGCGCCAACGGCAGCCGGGGTCGCCGGATCAAGCCGCGCAGAAACTTCCGTGCCATTCAGCTTGAAATGTACCAGCGTTTCCATGCCCATCGGCTCGATCACTTCGGGCTTCAGCGTGACAGGCGCGGTGTTGGATTTATCCGTAAGCTTGTCATCCGTCAGGTGTTCGGGGCGGATGCCAAACAACACATCCTTGCCCGCATGGGGCTGATAGCGCGCGGTGCGTGCCGCCGGCACATCCAACACAATGTCATGCGGCAAATGCAGGCGGAGCGCGCCAGAAGCCTGTTCCAGCCTGGCGGGAATGAAGTTCATCGAAGGGCTGCCAATAAAGCCTGCCACGAATTTCGTCGCCGGATGGTGATACAATTCCTGCGGCGGGCCGACCTGTTCGATGATGCCGTGATTCATCACCACCACGCGGTCCGCCAGCGTCATGGCTTCCACCTGGTCATGCGTCACATAAACGGTGGTGGTATTCACCGTCTGATGCACCTTCTTGATTTCGGTGCGCATCTGGACGCGGAGCTTGGCATCCAGGTTGGAAAGCGGCTCATCGAACAAGAACACCTTGGGGTCGCGCACAATGGCGCGGCCCATCGCCACACGTTGCCGCTGACCACCCGAAAGCGCCTTGGGCTTGCGTTCCAAAAGCGGCGTGATGTCCAGAATGCGCGCGGCTTCCGTCACGCGCCGATCAATTTCCGCCGTGGGGAATTTCCGCAGCATCAGGCCGAAGGCCATGTTGTCGTAAACGCTCATATGCGGATAAAGCGCATAGTTCTGGAACACCATGGCAATGTCACGGTCGCGCGGCGGAATGTCATTCACCACCGTGCCGCCAATGGCGATATCGCCCGAGGTGATTTCCTCCAGCCCCGCAATCATCCGGAGCGTGGTGGATTTGCCGCAGCCCGAAGGCCCGACAAGCACGACGAATTCATGATCGTTGATTTCAAGATCAATGCCTTTTACGGCTTGGACGCCGCCTTCATAGGCTTTGACGATTTTGCGAAGCGAAACCTGAGCCATTTTCGATCAACCCTTGGTCGCGCCGGCGGTCAGGCCAGCGATGTAATAATCCATGAGGAAGGCGTAGACGATCACCGGTGGCAGCGCGGCCAGCAAGGCGCCTGCCGTGATCTGCCCCCAGACGAAGACATCCCCGCGCACCAGCTGCGACACTACGCCGATGGTAAGCGGCATCTGATCCGGTGTTGTGATGAAGGCCGTTGGATAGACAAAAGCCGCCCAGGAAACTGTGAAGGCGAAGATCGTCGCCGCGATAATGCCAGGCAGCGCCACGGGAATGAAAATCTTCATCAGCATTTGCGGCCAGGTGGCGCCATCAATCAGCGCTGCTTCATCCAATTCCTTGGGGATGGAGGCGAAATAGCCAATCATGATCCAGGTGCAGAAAGGCACGGTCAGAGTCGGATAGACCAACACCAGCCCCCAGATGGAATTGAGCAAGCCAAGCCCACCCACAATCTGATAGAGCGGAATGAACAGCAGCGTATCCGGCACCAGATAGGTCAGGAACACACCGGTGGCCAAAACCTGGCTGCCCCAGAAACGCATACGTGCCAGCGCGAAGGCCGCCAGGATGGAAATCACCATCGTCAAAGCCACAACCACCACGGTCACGATCACGCTATTGATGAAGAAGCCCTGGAACAGTGAATTGGTGATCAGCTCCCAGTAATTGTCCAGCGTGGGATTGCGGACAATCCAGGGATTGCCCTTCTGATCGGCAATTTCGGCGCTGGTCTTAAGGCTGGTGATCAGCATATAGACCGGCGGCGTCAGCAGAATAATCGCCGAAAAGATCAGCGAAATATACGCCCAGATCAGCGCCCAGCGCCGTTCCGAACGGAGCGATCCCGCCGTGCCATAAAGGCTCGGCAGATCGCGATTGGTTGCAGCGGCTGCTGACATTACATCTGCTCCTTATTGCGACGGGTGACGCCACGCAGCACGAAGAAGGCGCAAATGGCAAGGATCGGGAACATGAACAGGCTTACTGCGGCACCGCGTGGAATATTGCCGGAAAGAATCCCGACCTGGAACGCGTAGGACGCGAATACATGCGTCAAATCCCGCGGCCCGCCATTGGTCAGCACGCGCACAATATCGTAATTGGCGAAGGTAACGATCAGGCTGAACAGCACGGTGATGGAAATGATATTCGCCATCATCGGTAGGGTCACATAGCGCAGGCGCTGCCAGCTTGTGGCGCCATCAATCGCCGCGGCCTCATAAAGCTGTTCCGGCACAGATTTCAGCGCCGCCAGATACATGATCATGAAGAAGGGCGCGCCATACCAAACATTGACGATGATGATGGAAAGTCGCGCCCACCATTTCTCACCAAGCCAGGGAACGGCTGGAATACCAACAACCTGAAACAGCCAATTGATGGATGAATAGGCAGGGTCAAACATCCACCACCAGCCAAGCGTGGAAAGCGCTGGCGGAATCACCCAAGGCACCAGCAACATACCGCGCCATTTGCGCTGCCCCTTGGCGGGGATGTGGTGCAGCATATGCGCGAGCCAAAAGCCAACCAGCGCCTTCAGGATCACTGCGGTGATCGCAAAAATGCAGGATTGCCAGGCAACCGCCCAGAATGTTTCGCTTTCGAACAAAATCTCGAAATTGCCGAGGCCGTGTGGCAGCCATTCGGCTTCCATAAAGCCGGTCATGCGGCGATTGAGTGTGGAAAGGTAAATCCCGTAGCCCGCCGGATAGGCAACCAGGCCGATCAGTACCACCAGCAAGGGAGTGGTCATCAGAACGGCAATGGTCGAACGCCGCCGCGCCAAGCGTTGCAGGCTGGAAGCGCGCCCTGAATCGGGCGCAGAAGGCATAATTGGCGCCGTGCTGGCGTCAGCGGCCATGGTCTGAACCTTTCCTGAAATGAAAGACGGGCGGCGCGGGGCCGCCCGTCATGCGCGGTCAGCCGCCGCGGCGGATGGTATTGAGCTCGCGCTCCACCCAGGTGAGCGCCTGATCCACGGATTCACCACCCTGCACAATGCGGGCGACGAGCTTCGTGTTCAGACCCTGATTGTACATCTGCACCGCCATCGCGGCCGGCGCCGGGGCCATGGCGATGGAGGTCTTCGCATTGTGATGCGCGCGCACCGGGTAGTTATAGACCGAACCCACCGGCGGGCCTTCGGTTTCCCAAACCTTGAAGTCAGACATGCTAGTGAAGGGCGGAATGTCATACCCAGCGGACCCGTTGGTCTGGCGTTCCGCCTGGGCGCGATCAGACAGCCATTCTAGGAAGGCCTTGGCCGCGCCTTTGCTGCGGCTGAAATTCCAGATGCCCCAGAAATAAGGCAGATAGGCTGCAAAGCGGCCCTCCGGCCCGGCCGGCATCGGCACTGTCCAGCAGTTTTCCGCCACTTGCGGCGCATCACGCTTCGCCACCGCCCAGGCTGAAGGCGGGTTGAAGACCAGCGCCGACCGGCCGGAAATCAGCGCGCGGTTATTGCCGCCATCATCCCAGGCCCAGACATCATTGGGCAGGAAGCGGCTGATGCGGGCGCACATTTCCACCGCAGCGCGCAGCTTGGCGTTGTTGCGTACCGTGATCGTGCCCCGCGCATCCATCATAAAGGCGCCATAGGATTCGAAAAGCGCGCCCACCCAATCCACCGCATCGGTAAAGCTGCCCATGGGCAGGCCGAAGGAGAAGCCGGCCTTGTGGCAAGCTTCCGCGGCGCGGGCGAAGGTTTCCCAATTCCATTGATCTGCGGTCGGGCCAGCCGCGTTCCGTGCCGGCCACATGGCGCGGATATCAATGCCGGCATGCTGCTGCAAAAGGTCAAAACGCACGCAAGCGGGCTTCAACTGCGTGCCGGCCACGGCCGGGATCGCTACCCAAGTGCCTGCAGGCTTGCCCAAATATTCAGCCGCCGGGGTCACGGCGCCGTATTTCTGGGTCAGGTTGCGCATCACATCATCCACCGGTTCAAGCATGCGCTGGTGGTTGCTTGGCTCCCAGGCGGGGAAAGACATCAGATCATAGCCGGTGCGCGATTGGGCCTGGGCATTGATCGTCAGCAAGATCTGGTTGCCGTTGGACGTGACGGTATCCATCTGCACATCAACGCGATTGGCCTGGCCCCATTCGGCGCAAAGCTGGCGCATAATCACATTGCCATTGGGCACCCAATGGTCCCAGAAGCCGCAGCGGAGCGTGCCGCCGGTGCCTTGGGCATGGACCATGGGGGCGGAAAGAATGCCCGCCGCCGCTACCCCGGCCCCAGAGCGCAACAGGGTACGCCTTTTGATTTCTGCCATGATTCGGATCCTCCTTGTTTATTTGTTGTTTGCTGTCTCCCGGACCGGGGCCCGGTTAACGCTTGGGATAGGTTAGGCAAGGATTTGAGACCATTGCAACCTGTTTCGTGGCGCCCCAAGCCGCCCCGGGCTGGCGCGGCGGCCAAAACTCGGCTTCAAACCCCCTAACGGGCCAGAACCAGGATAGATGGCATGACGACTTCGCTGCGCGTTGCGGTCCAGATGGACCCGATCGAAACCATTAATATTGATGGCGATTCCACCTTCGCCCTGATGCTGGAAGCCCAGGCGCGCGGCCATAAGCTCTGGCATTACCATGTCCGGGATTTGGCGCTGCGCGGCGGGCGCGTGACCGCCTGGGCGCGGCCCATCACGCTCCGGCGCGAATATGGCAACCACTACAGCTTCGGCGCGGAGGAGGAGCTGAACCTTGGCCGCGATGCCGATGTGGTGCTGATGCGCCAAGACCCGCCCTTTGACATGGGCTACATCACGGCCACCCATATCCTGGAACATATCCACCCCAAGACGCTCGTGGTGAATGACCCGGCCCAGGTGCGCAACGCGCCGGAAAAGCTGTTCGTCACCCATTTTCCGGATTTGATGCCGGTTACGATGGTGACCGCTGACCGCCGCCGCATCGCGGCCTTCCGGGCCGAACATGGCGACATCATCATCAAGCCACTTTTCGGCAATGGCGGCGCGGGCGTGTTCCATCTGCGCCCCGATGATCCGAATATGAATGCGCTGGTGGAGCTTTTCACGGAACGTTCGCGTGAACCGCTCATGATCCAGCAATACCTGCCCGCGGTGCGTGAAGGCGATAAGCGCATCATCCTGGTGGATGGCGTCGCCATGGGCGGCATCAACCGCGTGCCGGCGGCGGGCGAAGCGCGGTCCAACATGCATGTCGGCGGCCGGGCGGAACCCACCAAGCTGACCGAGCGTGAGCGCGAAATCTGCGCGCGCATCGGCCCGGAATTGAAAGCGCGCGGCCTGATCTTTGTCGGCATTGACGTGATTGGCGGCTACCTGACCGAAATCAATGTCACCAGCCCGACCGGCTTGCAGGAATTGGCGCGCTTTGATGGTGTGCATCTGGAACGCGCCATCTGGGACGCGATTGAAGCGAAAAGGCGCTGAGATGTTGAAGCTTTGGGGCCGCACCAATTCGATCAATGTGAAGAAGGTGCTGTGGATGCTCGACGAACTCGGGCAGGCTTATGATCGTGTGGATGCCGGCATGGAACATGGCCGGGTGAATGATGCGGATTACCGCGCCATGAACCCGAATGGCCGCGTGCCGACGCTGCAAGATGGCGATTTCGTGCTGTGGGAATCAAACAGCGTGCTGCGGTATCTGGCGATGAAATACCAAAGCCCGCTCTACCCGGCGGACCCGGCAGCGCGCGCTTCGGCGGATCGCTGGATGGATTGGCAGCTCACGACCCTTGGCCCGGCTGAGCGCAATCTGTTCTGGGGCCTGGTGCGCACGCCGCCGGAAAAACGCGACATGGCGCAGATTGAAGCGGCTGCTAAGGCCGCCGGCGAATGCTGGGCCATAGTTGACAGCTGGATCACGCGCCATGGCGGGCCGTATCTGGATGGGCCGGATATGACCATCGCCGATATCGTGCTGGGTTGCTACGCGCGGCGCTGGTTTGGCCCTGAAGTGCGCCTGCCTGGCATGCCGGAATTCCCCACCCTGGCGCGCTGGTATGCCAAGCTTGGCGAAAGGCCCGGCTTTCAGCGCTGGCTGGCGCCGCCGCTGACCTGACGTCGTGACACTTCCGACCCCACCCAAAAAAATCTTCGCAAATCAACCGAATCGCCTTGATCCCGCCATGGTGTCGCGGAAATGTAACATCCCATGCGACCCCTGATCGGCATTTCATGCTGCATAAAGCCCTTCGGCATCTTCGGAACGCCCAATCACGCGGCGTCTGACAGCTATGTGCGCGTGGTGCGCGGCCCGGTGGGCGGCACCCCGGTGCTGCTGCCCGCAGCCGGTCAGGACGCGGCAGAGGATTACCTTTCTCATATCAATGGCCTGATCCTGACCGGAAGCCGGTCCAATGTCTGGCCTGGCCATTATGATGGCCCCCCCCATGCCGAAGGCACGCCGGAAGATCAGGACCGCGATGCCACCACCCTGCCCTTAATCCGCGCGGCCATTGCGGCTGGGGTGCCTTTGCTCGCGATTTGTCGCGGCATGCAGGAATTGAATGTGGCGCTGGGTGGCAGCCTGGATCAGCGCGTGCAGGATTTGCCCGGGCGGATGGATCATTCCACGCCATCGGATCAGAAAATCCCCCTGGTGCGCACGGGCAAGGCGCATCTGGTGCGGATTGATGGCGCCGGGGCGCTCGCCGCGACTCTGACGGCACCATCGCGCAGCGCGGCTCAGCTTGCGGTGAATTCACTGCATAACCAGGCCGTGCAACGCCTGGCGCCGCGCCTGGTCGCGGAAGGCTGGGCACCGGATGGCACGGTTGAAGCGGTGCGCGTTGAAGGTGCGCGCGGCTTCGCGCTGGGAGTGCAATGGCACCCCGAATATGACTGGGAGCGTGATGCCGATAGCCGCGCGATTTTCGAAGCCTTTGGCCGCGCCGCTGCCGCCCATGCCGGGGCAAGGCTCTCCGCCGCGGCGGAGTGACACGGTTTCTTAACGCGGCGCCGTCGCTTTTGGGGCTTTGCTTTTTCGCGCAAATGTTCTAGAAAATCCTTGTCGGCCATGGCTTTGCCGGCGGTCGCGATCCCGGCATCCCCTGCCGGCTCGCCCGACCTTTCCGATCGGAAAATACAAAGTAGCGCCCGGTCACCCCCCTGACCGGGCGTTTTTGTTTGGGCGGAATCTTGGTGCTTCAGACAGATGCGTCGTCACGCTCATATGACACACAAAGCAGCCGCCCCGCCTTCCGGCAGCCCTCGGCTGGGGGTATAGCGACATGGAATAGCCGAAGGAGTCGCTCGGATGGTTTCCTATGTCTTCCCGCCCCCGCCCGTTGCCGCGCTGCCGATCAAGGGCAGCGACGCACTTTTCCCGGTGCGCCGCATTTTCTGCGTGGGCCGCAACTATGCCGAACACGCGATTGAAATGGGCAGCGACCCAACCCGCGAACCGCCCTTTTACTTCGCCAAGCCGGCGGATTCCGTGGTGATCAATGGCGCGGATATGCCTTACCCGTCCGTCACCAAATCGCTGCATCATGAAATGGAACTCGTCGTCGCCATTGGTCGCGGTGGGCGCAACATCTCGGTGGCCGACGCGCTTTCCCATGTCTGGGGCTATTGCGCCGGCTTGGACATGACGCGCCGCGATATCCAGAATGAGGCTAAAAAGACTGGCCGTCCCTGGGATATGGGCAAGGGCTTCGACAAATCCGCCCCCATGGGCCTGCTGGTGCCGGCCGCCGGGATTGACCCGGCCAAGGGCAAGATCGAACTCAAGGTGAATGGCAAGGTCACGCAGACTTCTGACCTGTCCAAGCTGATCTGGTCCGTCCCCGAAGTCATCGCCAATTTGTCTGAGTTGGTGGAATTGGCCCCCGGAGACCTGATCATGACCGGCACGCCCGAAGGGGTCGCCGCCGTGGTGCGCGGCGATGTGCTGGAAGGTTTTGTTGAAGGTGTGGGCGACATCCGCACGAAGATCATCTGATCCGCGTGCGCGCCTGAATGGCCAAGGATCGCAGCCGCTTCGTTTGCCAAGCCTGTGGGGCGGTCAGCCCCAAATGGCAGGGGCGCTGCGATGCCTGTGGCGACTGGAATACGCTGATCGAGGAAACCACCGCCCCGCGCGGCCCCGGCCCCGCCGCCAAAACCGCTGGCGGGCGCCGCGTTGAATTTGTTGGCCTGAAGGGCGAATCCGCGCCCCCGCCGCGCATCGTGACCGGCATTGCGGAGCTTGATCGGGTTTTGGGCGGTGGCTTTGTGCCCGCTTCCGCCGTGCTGGTGGGGGGCGACCCCGGCATCGGCAAATCCACCATTTTGCTGCAAGCGGCGGCAAGGCTGGCCTCAGCCGGGCGGCGGGTGCTTTATATCTCGGGCGAAGAAGCGGTGGAGCAGGTCAGGCTGCGCGCTGCGCGCCTTGGGCTTTCCGATAGCCCCATGGAATTGGCCGCCGCTTCGGCGCTGCGCGATATTGGCGCGAGTTTGGAACAGGAAACAGATGCTGCGCTGGTGGTGATGGATTCGATCCAGACCGTTTGGCTGGATGCGCTGGATTCCGCGCCGGGTACGGTGGCGCAGGTGCGCGCTTGCGCAGCAGAATTGATTCGGCTGGCCAAGGCGCGCGGCTTTGCCCTGGTGCTGGTGGGGCATGTCACCAAGGAAGGCACGCTGGCGGGGCCGCGTGTGCTGGAACATATGGTGGATGCGACGCTTTATTTCGAAGGTGATCGCGGGCATCAATTCCGCATCCTGCGTGCGGTGAAAAACCGCTTTGGCGCCACCGATGAAATCGGCGTTTTCGAAATGACGGATCGCGGCCTGGTGGAAGTGGCCAATCCATCGGCGCTGTTTTTGGCGGAACGCCGCGGCAATGTCTCTGGCTCGGCGGTATTCGCCGGCATTGAAGGCACGCGCCCGGTGCTGGTGGAAATCCAGGCGCTGCTGTCACCATCTTCGGGCGGCTCACCACGAAGGCAGGTGGTGGGCTGGGATTCCGGGCGGCTTTCCATGCTGCTCGCCGTTCTGGAGGCGCGTTGCGGCATGAGCCTCGGCCAGAATGACGTGTATCTGAATATCGCGGGGGGTTTGCGCATCACCGAACCGGCGGCGGATTTGGCGGTGGCTGCGGCGTTGATTTCGGCGGCGACGGACCGGCCCACGGATTCAGGCGCGGTTTATTTCGGCGAGGTCGGGCTTTCGGGTGAGGTGCGGCAGGTATCCCAGGCGGAATTGCGCCTGCGGGAAGCGGCCAAGCTGGGATTTTCTGGTGCCAGCCTGCCGCGCCGGGTGGCGCGTGGCGGCCGCACAGCGGCGGCCCCGGAAGGCATGGGGCTTTCCGAAATCGGCCATTTGGCCGATCTGGTGGCCCGCTTTGCGGAAAAGACTCTGCCAACAAAGGCCAAGACGTGACGCGCCTGTCTACGAAGGGTATAGGGACGACCGATGAATTGGGTTGATATCATTCTGCTGGGGGTGATCGCCCTGTCGGCTATCCTCGCCTTTTTCCATGGCCTGGTGCGCGAAGCGCTGGGCGTGGCGGGCTGGGCTGGTGCGGCGGTGGTGGCCCTGCTGGCGCGCAAACAGGTGCAGCCCTTTCTCGACCCCTATTTCACGCCGCCTTGGCTCGCGGAAGCCATTGGCGCGGGCGTGGTTTTCCTGGTCGCGCTGGTGGTCTTCAAGTTGATGATCAATGCGGTTGCGGACCGCGTGCAGGATTCCCCCTTGGGCGGGATTGACCGTGTGCTTGGGCTAGTTTTCGGCGCGGCGCGCGGCGCCTTTTTACTCGTGGTTGCCTATATCGTCGCTGGCTTGTTGCTGCCGGGGGATCGCTGGCCGGAACCAGTGCTGGAAGCGAGGTCCCTTTCGCTTCTGTCGCAGGGTGCCCATATGCTGGTTGAAGCCATGCCGGCGGAATATCGCCCGCGCCTGAATGAACCACCCCTGCCGCGCTCGCCCACCGTTGAAGAATTGCTGCGCCCCCCCGCGCGTAGCCGGAATTGAGGTTGCCCATGCCGCGTGTCGCAGAATTCGAGGATGACAAGCCGCATGAGGAATGTGGCGTCTTCGGCGTTTGGAATTCTGGCGACGCTGCGGCACTGACCGCGCTTGGGCTGCATGCATTGCAGCATCGTGGCCAAGAAGCGGCGGGCATCGTGACGTTGGATGAGGCTGGGTTGTTTCACGCCCATAAGGGTCTTGGCCTGGTTGGCGATAATTTCGGCGAAGCCAAGGTCATTGCATCGCTGCGTGGGCCGCATGCGGTGGGGCATAATCGCTATGCGACAACGGGTGAAACCGCGCTGCGCAATGTGCAGCCGCTTTACGCGGATTTTGAATTCGGCGGTTTTGCGGTGGCGCATAATGGCAATCTGACCAATGCCTATGCGCTGAAGCGCGCCTTGGTGCGGCGGGGTTGTCTGTTCCAAAGCACCACGGATTCGGAAGTTTTCATTCATCTGATCGCGATCAGCCTATATTCCACCGTGATTGACCGTCTGATTGATGCGCTGAAGCAGGTGCAAGGCGCCTACTCGCTGGTTGCTTTGCATAATGGTGCGCTGATTGGGGCGCGTGATCCTCTTGGTGTGCGCCCCCTGGTGTTGGGCCGGCTGCCCAATGGCGGGCTGGTGCTGGCGTCAGAAACCTGCGCTTTGGATATCGTGGGTGCGGAGTTCGTGCGCGACATCGAAGCGGGCGAATTGGTGGTGATTGACGATAGCGGCTTGCGCAGCATCAAGCCCTTCAGCCGCACCGAAAGCCGCTTCTGTATTTTTGAGTATATCTATTTTGCGCGGCCAGACAGTGTCATGGAAGGCACGCCGGTTTATGAAACACGCAAGAATATCGGCGCCGAATTGGCGCGCGAAAGCGGTGTTGCGGCGGATTTGATTGTGCCCGTGCCAGATTCCGGCGTGCCGGCAGCCATGGGCTATGCGGTAGAAGCCGGCATTCCGTTTGAGCTCGGCATCATCCGCAATCACTATGTCGGGCGCACCTTCATTGAACCCACGGATCAGATCCGCAATCTGGGCGTGAAGCTGAAGCACAGCGCCAATCGTGCCATGTTGCAGGGCAAGCGCGTGGTGCTGGTGGATGATTCCATCGTGCGCGGCACCACCAGCCGCAAGATTGTTGAAATGGTGCGCCAGGCAGGGGCGACTGAGGTGCATATGCGCGTCTCCTCCCCGCCCACCACGCATTCCTGTTATTACGGCATTGATACGCCCGAACGCGCAGATCTGATGGCGGCCAAGCATGATATCGCCGAAATGGCGCGCATCATCGGCGTGGATAGCCTGGCTTTCATTTCGCTTGATGGGCTGTATCGCGCGCTTGGGCAGCCGGCGCGTGATCCCAACAAGCCGCATTTCTGCGATGCCTGCTTCACCGGCGACTATGCCATTCCGTTGACGGATTGGACGGATAATTCAGACAGGCAGCTTTCCCTGCTACAACCGGCGGGGCAATGACCATGGCGGCATTGCAAGACCGCGTTGCGCTGATCACCGGTGCGTCACGCGGCATTGGCGCGGCACTCGCCTTGGAATTGGCAAAGCTTGGCGCGCAATGCGTGCTGGTGGCGCGGACGCAAGGTGGGCTTGAAGAAGTGGATGACGCCATCCGCAGCGCCGGCGGCAAGCCTGCGACTTTGCTGCCCTTTGATCTGCAAAAGGCCGAGAAGGATATTGATATGATCGGGCCTTCCATCGTGGAACGCTTCGGTCGGTTGGATATATTGGTGCATAATGCGGGCGTATTGAACAAGCTGACGCCGGTTGCGCATATTGAACCGCGCGATTGGGCGGAAGTGATGGCGGTGAACCTGACCGCAAGCTGGCGCCTGATCCGCAGTTGCGATCCGCCCTTGCGCGCTTCCGATGCGGGGCGCGCGGTGTTTGTCACTACTGGGCGCGTGCTTAGGCCACGCGCCTATTGGGGCATGTATGGCGCATCCAAGGCGGGCATGGAACATCTGGTGACGACATGGGCGCAGGAGGTGGAGGCGACGCCCTTGCGCGTGAACCTTGTTGATCCTGAAATTGTCGCCACCAAAATGCGCGCCGCTGCCATGCCGGGCGAGGACCCTGCCACCATTCCACAACCCGCGGATGTCGCGCCCGGGATCGCGGCGCTTTGCCTGCCAAGCGAAACCCGCAATGGCGCGCGGGTATGGCTGGGGGGCTAGTGGTGCCATGAAGGTTCCGCGCCGATTGCTTCTGAGCCTTCCTTTGCTGCTTCCCGTTCCGGCCATTGCGCAAACCGCGTCAACCCAGGCCGCGCGAATCACCGCCGGCAAGGCTGCCATTACCGCCGCCAATGGCGCGCGTTGGGCGGAAGCGGATACCTATGCCGCCGCCGCTGATCCTTTGGTCGCGAAGATCGTGCTTTGGATGCGCCTCACGCATCGCACCGCACCCGCCACGGCAGCCGAACTTGTCGGCTTTTTGCGCGACAATCCCGATTGGCCTTTGGCGGATACCATCGCGCGCCGGGCCGAAGCCGCTTTCGGCGGACCCGCAGATGATGCGCTGGTGCTGGCGCATTTCAGCACTTTCCCACCGCGCAGCCTTTCTGCTGCGCTCCGCCATGCAGAAGCACTGACGCGCGGCACGCGAACCCAAGCGCAATCCGGCAATTTCCTGGATATGATGCGACGCGGCCCTGATAATGCCCCAGCCGGTGCGGCACGCCCTTCCAATGAAGCCGGCGGGAGTTTGGAAGGGGAGGCAGGTGCGCAACAGACACTCCGCCGCGCTTGGGTGGAGGCGCCTGGCGATGCCGCGGCCGAAGCTTCCATCATGTCACAATTCGGACGGTTATTGACCGCGGAGGACCATTCCAAACGCTTCGACCGGCTATTTTTCGCGCGCGACTTGCAAGGCGCGCAGCGCGCCCTGGAACGCATGAGCGGTGTACCACGCGGATCAGGCGAAATGCGGATGGCCTTGGCCGGAGAGCCTGAGATAACCCAAGTTGCTCTCCGCCCGCTTGATCTTGGCTGGGCATATGAAAGGGCGCGGCTGTTACGCCGGCGTAATCAGGATGCCGATGCGGTCGCAAGCTGGATTGTCGCGGAACCCTTCCAGGCGAATATGGACCCCGAAATCGCGCGGGCGGTTTGGGCGGAACGGCAAATCCTGGCGCGCAAGCTTTTGCGGCTGAACAACCCAAAGGATGCACACCGCATCGCGGCTTTTCACGGCCAGCCCATGGGTAGTGAAGGCCGGATCGAGGCAGAATTCCTGGCGGGTTTCATCGCATTGCGTTTCTTGAATGACCCCATTCTGGCGCAGCGGCATTTTGTCGCCATTGCACTTGGCTCGCGTTCGGTCATTACGCGTGCACGCGCCTTTTATTGGGAAGGCCGGGCGCTGGCGGCGCGTGGGGCGCATGCCGCCGCGCGGGATCGCTATGCCGCCGCTGCGCAATTGCCGACCGCTTTTTATGGCCAGCTTGCGGCGCTGACGATGGGCGAAAGTCAGGAAGCGTTGGATCGTCGCCTGCGCGCGCTACAAACGCCCCCGATTGATCAAAGGCGGGCACAAGAATTCTCGCAACGCGAATTGGCGCGCGTTGTGACCACCCTGGCCGAGCTTGGCGATACACGCCGCACCCGTGCCTTCCTGCTGCGCTTGCGGGTGGTTTCGGCCGATGCGCAGGACAGGTTGCTGACGGTGCGGCTGGCCAATCACATCGGCCGGCCAGATCACGCCGTATGGGTGGCACGGGGTTCTGCGATTGAAGGCGATATGCTTTTGCCGGAAGGCTGGCCAACGCCCTTCCGCGTGCCCGTGACGTCGCCAGAACCTGCCTTCATTTTCTCGGTCACGCGGCAGGAAAGCAATTTTGATACGGAAGCGGTTAGCAGCGCCAATGCGCGCGGGCTGATGCAATTGCTGCCGGCCACTGCGCAGACAGTCGCGCGCCGGCTTGGCATGAATTTCCGCGTGGATATGCTCACCGCCGATCCGCAGGCCAATATCAAGCTGGGTGCGGCCTATCTGGATGAAATGCTCGGGCGCTTTGAAGGCTCCCTGGTGATGGCAGCGGGGGCCTATAATGCCGGGCCGCGGCGCGTGGATGAATGGCTTGTCACCTATGGCAATCCGCTACGTGGGGAGCGTGATTTGCTGGATTGGATGGAAATGATTCCCTTTGCCGAGACACGCAATTACGTGCAGCGCATTGTGGAAGGTGCAGTGATTTACCGTGCGCGCCAGAACCCGCCGGCCAATGCGCCGCACCCCATGGCAAGCTGGCTCGCCAGCGCGAAATGAGCGCATGAAGCTGCCCTTGCTGGTTGCGACGATGGGCGGCGTTGGCCGGCTGAAACCAGCACCTGGTACTTGGGGGTCCTTGGTGGTTTTGCCTGCGGCGTTGCTCGGGCCGCTGCCTGCGCTCTTCCTTGCCATACTGGTGACGCTGATCGGTTTTTACGCCGTGCGCGAAGTGTTGCGCGACACACCCAATCAAGACCCTGGCTGGATTGTGGTGGATGAGGCTGCAGGCATGCTGATCGCGCTGGCGGGCTTGAGCCTGGATGCAAGCATCTGGGGCGTGCTGCTCGCTTTTGGCCTGTTTCGGGTTTTTGATATCTTCAAACCCTGGCCAATTTGCTGGGCGGATCAGCAAAAGGGCGCCTTTGGTGTCATGCTGGATGATATTGTCGCGGGTGCGCTGGCGGCGGCGGCGCTGATGCTGGCGCGCCCATTATTGCCGGG
The DNA here is from genome assembly GCA_040398485.1 of Roseomonas sp. Classification (GTDB taxonomy): domain Bacteria; phylum Pseudomonadota; class Alphaproteobacteria; order Acetobacterales; family Acetobacteraceae; genus Neoroseomonas. Next base: position 20,955 of record JBBAUC010000002.1, read on the forward strand.
AGTGATCTGACCCATGCTACCAGAAGCAACACTTGATCAGGCGCGCAGCTTGCTGGCGCAGATGGATGCCAAGGGGATGACGCTGGCGACGGCGGAATCCTGCACCGGCGGGCTGATTGCCGCGGCGCTGACAGCGATTGCGGGATCATCTTCCGTCGTCATGGCGGGCTTCGTGACGTACTCGAATAACGCCAAGCAGAAGATGGTCGGTGTGCGGCAGGAAAGCCTGACGCAGCACGGTGCCGTCAGTGAAGAAGTGGCGCGCGAAATGGCGGAAGGCGCGCGGGAGCGCGCCGGCGTGTCCCTTGCCCTTTCCTGCACCGGTATTGCGGGGCCAGGTGGCGCCACGCCGGGCAAGCCGGTGGGCTTGGTGTTCATCGGGTGCGCCCGCGAAGGCGCGGCGACGATGGTGGAACGCCATGTCTTCCCAGGTGATCGCGCGGCAGTGCGCACGGCAACGGTGACGGCGGCGCTTGACATTGCCGCGCGGAGCATCAAAGGCGGCTGAAAGCCCGCTTGCCGTGAGGCGCGACTGGTCGCAGGATGGGCACAACACAGAACAAGCGGGGAAAGGTCAGGCCCTGGGCGCGGTAAGCGCTGGGCCGTTTGAGATGTTCCTCTGTTGGTGATGTGCTGAACACCGAATGAGGAGACTTCCCATGACAGCCCCGCCTTCCGCGCGCCGCGACCGTATCAATCCGGATTTCCCGAAGCTGGTGGAAATGACCCACCAATATGTCTATGGCGATGTTTGGGAGCGCCCGCAGCTCAATAAGCGCGACCGTTCCATGGTGACGATTGCAGCACTTGTGGCACTCGGCTGGCAGGATCAGTTGAACAGCCATATCGGTCGCGGCCTGACCAATGGGCTTTCGCGTGAGGAAATTTCCGAAATCATCACGCATCTTTCCATGTATTCCGGCTGGCCTTCCGCCATGACGGCAGCGCATGTCGCTGTTGATGTGTTCGAAGCGCAGGACCAGGCGAAGAAGGGCTGAAGCGATGAAGGTAGGTTTCATCGGCCTTGGCACCATGGGTGCCTTCATGGCCGCCAATCTGCAAAAGGCCGGTTATCAACTGGTTGTGCACGACATCCGCCGCGAAGCTGGCGCCGATCGGCTTGCTGCCGGCGCAACCTGGGCGGAAACACCCAAGGCGGTGGCCGAGCAATGCGAAGTGATCTTCACCTCCTTGCCCGGCCCCAAGGAAGTGGAGCCGGTGATTTTCGGCGCCGATGGCATTCTGGCCGGCGTGCAAAAAGGTGCTGCTTATTTCGATCTTTCCACCAATTCCCAGGCGCTGATGAAGCGTATGGCTGAAGCGCTCGCGACCAAGGGCGCTTATGGTTTTGATGCGCCCGTCAGTGGTGGGCCGAAGGGGGCTGAGACAGGCAAGCTCGCCATCTGGGTCGGCGGCGACAAGGAAGTTTTGGACAAATACAAGAAGGTGCTGGACGCCTTTGGTGACCAGGCCGCCTATATCGGCCCGATCGGTACCGCGACCGTGGCCAAGCTTGTGCACAATATGGCCGGCTATGCGATCCAAACCGCCATGGCGGAAGTGTTTTCCATGGGCGTGAAGGCGGGGATGGACCCGCTCGATCTGTGGAAAGCCGTGCGCCAGGGCGCGCTGGGGCGCAAGCGCACTTTTGATCGCATCACCGATCAATTCCTGGTGGACAAATATGATCCGCCCGCCTTCGCGCTGAAGCTGGCGCATAAGGATGTGACTTTGGCGGTGACCATGGGCCGCGAATTGAATGTGCCCATGCGTTTCTGCCAATTGACGCTGGAAGAAATGAATGAGGCACTGAACCGTGGCTGGGAAAATCTGGACAGCCGCGTGCCGATGAAGTTGCAATTGGAACGCGCGGGTGTGCAGATCAAATGCGATCCGGCGGCGGTGCAAGCCGTTTTGGATGCGGATAAGGCGCAGTAACAGCCCATGACCTTGCTGATGCAACAACCGGGGCGGATTGGGCCGCTCCGGATGAAAAACCGGCTCATCATGGCGCCGATGGGTACGAATTTCAGCACCAGCGATGGGCTCTCAACTGAACGTGACCGCGCCTATTACGAAGAACGCGCCAAGGGTGGTGTCGCCGCTATCGTGACGGAAGCGATGGCGGTGAGTGCGGTTGGGCGCGCGCATAACAACTCACTCTGGATTTATCATGACCGCTTCATCCCTGGCCTGGCGCGGTTGGTGGAAGGCATCAAGCGCCATGATTGCGTGACAGTGGGGCAGATCAATCACCGAGGCGCGCTGCTGCGCCGGATGGTGTTGAATATGGAACCCGTGGGGCCCTCGCCCTGGCGCAATCCGAATACGGGTGATGAGGTGCGACCGCTGGAACAAGCGGAGATCACCGAAATTCAGAAGGATTTTGTCGCAGCTGCCAGGCGGCTGTGGCAGGCCGGTTATGATGCGGTGGAATTGCACGCCGCCAATGGGTATTTGTTTCATCAATTCCTGACGCAGCGCATTAATAAGCGCACCGACCGTTACGGCGGGTCGCTGGAAAATCGCGCGCGGCTATTGTTGGAAACGGTGCATCGGCTGCGTGACGCGCTGCCCGATTTCCCGCTTTGGGTACGGATTTCCTGCACCGAATATTGCGATGATGGCTACCCGGTTGAGGAAATGGTGGAACTCGCGAAGTTGTTGGAAGCGGCGGGGGTGACGGCGCTTGATCTCTCAGGCGGCACGAATGAAAGCCCGGCTTTGTCACGCTTTTGCATCCAGCCACCATCCATGCCGCGCCGCACGCTGGAACCCCATGCGAGGCCGATCACGGACGCGGTTTCAATTCCGACAATCATCGCCGGGCGCATTCTCTCGCCGGAAGATGCGGAAGCGGTTCTGGCTTCCGGTGCCGCGGATTATGTCTCGCTGGGCCGGGCGCTTACGGCGGATGCGCATTGGCCACGCAAGGCGTTTGGTGAGAGCAAGGTGGCTATTCGCGGCTGCATTTCTTGCAATGTGTGTTTTGAGCGTCTGACTCTGGAACGCGATGTCGCGTGTGTGGTGAACCCGATGCTGGGCACGGAATTGGAAGCGCCGGAATTCATTGATGGGCCTTTCGCACCGGCACCTGTGAAACAGCGTGTCTTGATATTGGGAGCAGGTTTAGCGGGGGCAGAGGTCGCGCGGCTGGCGGCAGCGCGCGGGCATCATGTGGAAATCTGGGAAAAGGCAGCGCGCGCTGGCGGGCAAATTCATCTGGCCGTGGCCGCGCCGGACAAGGAAGAAGTACGCCCCGCCTGGTCTTGGCGCTGGGATCAGGTGCAGGCGCTTGGCGTGCCGGTGCGCTATGGTGTGAACGCAACTGCCGATGCCATCAGGGCTTTCGTGCCGGATCATGTGGTGGTGGCGACCGGCGCCAAGCCGCGCCCGTTGACGCTACCTGGTGCCACGCCGCTGCAAGCTTGGGATGTGATTGCCAATCCAGCGCTGGTGCCGGACGGCGTGCGCGTTGCGGTAATTGGTGGTGGCATTGTCGGGCTTGAAGTGGCGGATGTGCTGGCGCAGCGCGGCTGCCATATCTCAATCCTTGAAGCGCTGCCCGCCATCGCCCCCGCCATGGCGCGCAATAACCGCACCGATTTGATGATCCGCCTGCGCGAAGTGGACACCAGTTTCCATACTAAAGTGCGCGATGCGCGGCTGGTGGGTGATGTGCTGCATTTCACCGAAGATGGCACGGTACGAGAGCTTGCCGGCGTGACCCATGTGATCGCCGCGATTGGCGCGCTGCCAAACCTGGATGTGCTACCGGCGGTGGAAGCCAGCGGCGCTCCCTTTACCGTGGTGGGCGATGCCAATCAGCCCGGTGATTTTCTTTCCGTTCTGCGCGATGCCTCCATGGTTGGTCTTGCGCTTGGGATGCAAACTTTGCGGCAGGAGCAAATGGCATGACTGAACCCGAATACCGCGTCTATGCGCTGCGCTACGCCATGCGCGATGCCAAGCGCACTGAACATTTCATTGGTGGCGACCCGCATGATGCGCCCATGCCGATGGATTACTTCGTCTGGGCCGCGGTGAATGAAGATCGCGCGGTGATCATTGACACAGGCTTCACGGCGGAAGTCGCCGCCAAGCGCAAGCGCAATTACCTGCGCTGCCCGATTGAAAGCCTGAAGCTGATCGGCGTTGATCCCGACAAGGTGGAAGATGTGGTGATTTCCCACCTACATTACGATCATGTCGGCAGCTTCCATAAATTCGCCAAGGCCAAGTTCCATTTGCAGGAACCGGAAATGCAGTATGCGACCGGGCGCTACATGAAATATCCAAAGCTCCGCCATTCCTTTGAGGTTGAAGATGTGGTCGGCATGGTGCGGATGAATTTTGCCGAACGCGTTGTCTTCCATAATGGCGATGCAGAAGTGGCGCCGGGGATTACGGTGCATGCCTGTGGCGGACATTCCATGGGGCTGCAATGCGTGCGTGTGAATACCGCGCGCGGGCGTGTGGTGCTCGCTTCAGATGTCACGCATTTCTACGAAAACATGGAAGCAGGCCGGCCCTTCACCACGGCTTTTCATATTGGTGAAATGCTGGAAGGTTTTGACAAGCTGCGTGCGCTTGCGCCCAGCCCAAAGCACATCGTGCCGGGCCACGACCCGGAAGTGATGCGCCGCTATCCCGCCCTGCCGGGGCAGGAAGGCATTGTGGTAGAACTGCACCGCGAACCAACGAAGTAAAAAGGGAGGTTAGCATGATCAAACTCACCCGCCGCGTCGCGTTGATTGCCGGGCTTGCCGCGCCGGCCATTGCGCGGGCGCAGGGTTTTCCATCGCGGCCTTTGCGCCTGGTGGTGCCTTTCCCGCCCGCAGGTGCTGCCGATATCACCGCGCGCCTTGTCGCGGAACGCATGGGGCCGCTGCTTGGCCAGACTGTGATTATTGATAACCGCCCTGGCGCCGGCGGGAACATCGCCGGTGAAGCCGTTGCACGCAGCGCGCCGGATGGGCATACGCTATTCCTGGGTGGCGCAACGATCCTGCTGGCGAACAAATACCTGTACCACAAGGGCATGCCTTTCGATGGTATCCGCGATTTCACACATATCTCGCGCGTATCCGTCGGCTCCACGCTGTTTGTCGTGAATGCCAATCGGCCCTGGAGAACCTTTGAAGAATTTGTGGCTGATGCGAAGCGCCGGCCAGGGCAGATCAGCGCAGCATCGTCTGGCATCGGCACCATCAGCCATTTGACGATTTCCAAGCTGATGCAGACTGCGGGTATCGAGGTTTCGCACGTGCCCTATCGCGGCCTGGCGCCTGGCTTGAATGATCTGCTCGCCGGCAATGTGGATATGATTTTCGATGGCATGCCCGCGCTGATGCCGCATGTGCGCGAAGGGCGGTTGCGAGCGCTGGCGGTCGGTAGCCAGAAGCGCCAGCCTCAGGTCGCGGGGCTTGAGAATGTGCGCGGCATGGCGGAGCTCATTCCCGGTTCCGATATGGATATGGAATTCTGGTACTGCATTTCCGCGGCTGCCGGCACGCCGGCACCTATTGCGCAGGCCTTGCACCGTGCCACCATCGGCGCGGCGCGCGACAAGGAATATGGTGAAAAGCTGATCCCACTTGGCTTTACCGCCATTTCGGATGACACACCGGAAGGCTTCACCGATTACGTGCGCAGCCAGGATCGCGTTTGGCGCGATTTGGTGGAAATATCCGGCGCCAAACTAGATTAACCTTCAACTCAGGAGAAAACCGATGCTCTACGAACTTCGCATTTATCACTGCCAGCCCGGGCGCCTGCCCGATCTGATGAAGCGTTTTGATACCATCACGCTGAAGCTTTGGGATAAGCATGGCATTCGCCAGGCGGGTTTCTGGACCACGCTTATTGGCGATTCCAACCACAGCCTGACCTATATGGTAGCGTGGAAATCCTTGGCGGAACGCGAAGAAAAATGGATGAAATTCCAGGCCGATCCGGATTGGATCAAGGCGCGCGCGGAAACCGAAGCGAATGGCCCACTGCTGACGAAAGTCACCAATGAAATTCTTCAGCCGACATCCTTCTCATCGGTGAAGTAATCAAATTGGGGGGAAGGTCTACTTCCCCCCACCCAACCCATGCTGTTCACGCACGGCATGGAAGCGCAGCATTGGCCATTCTTCTTCCGCGCGGCGGCGGCGCCAATCACTGCTAAAAAACGCGACCAGCTCACCATCATGATCTTCCGCGACATCGCGCCGATTGGCTTCGGCAAAACGTTCCAGCGCGCCCGCCTCGGTTGAGGCAATCCAGCGCACCTGTTCCCAGGGCGTGGCATCAAACCCTGCCGGCACGCCATATTCCACACGCAGCCGACTTTGCAGCACATCCAATTGCAATTGCCCCACCACGCCGACAACGGGCGGAGAACCGTCACGTGGACGGAACAACTGCACCACGCCTTCTTCGGCCAATTGATCCAGCGCGGTGCGGAGCTTCTTCGCCAGCATCGGATCATCAAGGCGGATATGGCGCAGGATTTCCGGCGCGAAGGAAGGCACGCCGCGGAAATCCAGCGCCTCACCTTCCGTCAGCGTATCACCGATGCGGAGCGTGCCGTGATTGGCAATGCCGATCACATCGCCCGGCCAAGCTTCTTCCGCCACTTGCCGGTCTTTCGCGAAGAAGAACAGCGGCGCATTCACCGGCACTTGCTTGCCGGTGCGGGTTTGGCGCAGCCGCATGCCCTTGGTCAGCCGCCCGCTGCAAAGCCGCACAAAGGCCACTCGGTCACGGTGATTAGGGTCCATATTCGCCTGAATCTTGAAGACAAAGCCCGTCAGCTTTTCCTCACCCGGCGTCACCAGGCGCTGATCCGCCGGCCGCGCGCGTGGCGGCGGCGCATGGCGCGCCAGCCCATCCAGCAAATGCGCAATGCCGAAATCGCGCAATGCGGAGCCGAAATAGACCGGCGTCAAAGACCCTTCCAAAAAACGATCAGCATTGAATGCCGGATAGCCTGCACGTGCCAGCAGCACTTCCTCGGAAAGCGCCAAAGCCCTGTCATCCCCAACCAGGGCAGCAAGCTTCGGGTCTTCGGGCGATTCAAGCTGGATAGGTTCGGCGCCTTCCGCGACAGGCAGGAAGCGGTCTGTCGCCAAATCATAAACCCCGGCGAAGTCAGCCGAGCGGCCCACGGGCCAGGCGGCCGGCGTTGCATCCAGCGCCAGCAGGTTCTGGATTTCATCCAGCAATTCGAAAGGTTCGCGCGCTTCGCGGTCCATCTTGTTGATGAAGGTGATGATAGGAATGTCGCGCATGCGGCAAACTTCAAACAGCTTGCGCGTTTGGCTTTCAATCCCTTTCGCCGCATCAAGCACCATCACGGCGGCATCCACCGCGGTCAGGGTGCGATAGGTATCTTCGGAAAAATCCTCGTGGCCTGGTGTGTCCAGCAGGTTGAAGACCACGCCATCACGTTCAAAAGTCATGACGGAGGTCGCAACCGAGATCCCGCGATCCTGTTCAATCTTCATCCAGTCGGAACGCGTGCGCCGCGCATTGCCCTTGGCGCGCACCGCGCCGGCAAGCTGAATGGCACCGCCCTTCAGCAGCAGTTTTTCAGTCAGCGTGGTTTTGCCCGCATCCGGATGGGCGATGATGGCAAAGCTCCGCCTGCGGGCGGCTTCTTCGGCGATACGGGCTGCGGGAATGGAGGTTTCAGACATGATGTGCCCGGCCTTAGCAGGAGAAGTGCCTTCTGTCGCGCGTGGCGTATCAAGCCGCTTGTTTCTTCAGCCAATCGCGCAGCGCCTTGTTCACGCGTGTTTGCCAGCCTGGGCCGCTGGCGCGCAGACGATCCAGCAGGTCCGGGTCCAGGCGCAGCGTCACCTGGCGCTTGGCCTGTGGCAGAGGCGGCCGACCACGACGGACAAGCCGCGCACCATCCTTGATCTCCGCCTTGGCGAAGAATTCGTCGGTCAGCGGCGGCGCATCATCGGGATCAACCCAGGTGCTGGCGCCAGCGTGTTTCTTCTTCGGCATGGGCGTGCCTCATGGAAATGATGCGGCGGGCCGCGCCGCGCGGAGTCCAAACCAAAACCACCAACCGGCCCTGCAAAAGCCCGGCAGAGATAAAGCGCTTCTCACATTAGCGCGGGTCCCGTTCACATGCGTTCACCGGACACGCACTAAAGCCTTGTTTGGTCGCATTTTCCGAGTCGCCAAATGATTCCATTTGGCTTGAAAAAGCTCCAATCTCTCCTCGCATCTTCAAGCGTGGCGTGGAGGCTAGCGAAAACTAGCGCCGCATCGGCAAAATCCAACCCACGTTCGGCCAGCGTTCTGGCGCGCTTGGACGGGTCGAAGGTGATGCGCATGGAATATATGTAGCTACAATAATTCTGCAAGGCAATATGCCGTCACAAGCCTTACCAGCCGCCGCCCTTCCGGCTATCAGCCTGCCCATGATCCCCTCCAACCTCCCCCCCGCCGCGCTGGTCACGGGCGCCGGCAAGCGGCTTGGCCGCACCATGGCGCTCGCGCTTGCTGAAGCCGGCTTTGATGTCGCCATCCATTATGCCGCCAGCGCCGAAGCGGCTGAGGCAACGGCTGCCGATATCCGCGCCCTTGGCGGCCGCGCCATTACGCTCCGCGCCGAACTGGGTCAGGAAGCGGAAGTCGCGCAACTAATCCCGCGCGCCACCAAGGCGCTCGGCCCGCTTGGGGTGCTGGTGAATAATGCCTCCACCTTCGAACGCGATGAATGGCAAGACGCGACGCGCGATTCCTGGGATCGCCATATGGAACCCAATCTGCGCGCGCCCTTTGTGCTGACGCAGGGTTTCGCCAAGGCGCTGCCGGAAGCGGCGCAGGGCCTGGTCGTGAATATGCTGGATCAGCGGGTCTGGTCGCTGACGCCGCATTTCGTCTCCTACACCGTGTCCAAGGCGGGGCTTTGGGCGCTGACGCAAAGCCTGGCACTGGCGCTGGCGCCGCGCATTCGGGTGAATGCCATCGGCCCTGGCCCTGCCTTGCCGAGCCCCCGTCAATCCCAGGAACATTTCGACAAGCAGGCGGCATCAACGCCACTCTCGCGCCCGACCAGCGCCGAGGAAGTCGCCCGCGCGCTCATGGCTATCCTGTCGCTCCCCTCCATGACCGGGCAGATGATTGCGCTGGATGGCGGGCAGCATTTGCAATGGTCGCCCTCCTTCGGGCAGGAGCCTTTGGAATGAGCTTCGCCCCGGATGCCGCGGCGGGGCTGCGGCTGGTTTTCGTGCGCCATCTGGAAGTGCAGGCCTTGCTCGGCGTCCATGCGCATGAGCAAACCCGCCCGCAGCGCGTGATCCTGGACCTGGAATTGGCGGTGGAGGACCCCGAAGCCCCTTCCTCCGAAGGGCCGGACCGGCTGGCCCGCGTGGTGGATTACGCGGCGGTCGCTGAAACCGCTCAGCGGATCGCCACTTCTGCCCATGTTTGGCTCGCGGAAACCCTGGCCGAGCGCATCGCCATCAACCTTCTGGAAGATGCCCGCATACGCCGCGTCAGGGTCTGCGTGACGAAGCCGGACGCGATGCCAGGTAGCATCGAAGTCGGCGTTGTCATTGAAAGATCACGATTTTGACATCACCGGCGCTGCGGATTGTCCACCGCGCGAAAACCACGCCAAAAAGCTTTTTGCCTGCAACCGGAAATTTCCCCCTTGACGCAAGCGTAGCTTTGCGTCTCGGTAGTAAATATAGATAAATCAATCACTTAAATTGTTACAGACCAAACGCCGCAAATCTAGGCAGAGCCATAGAATCTTTGTGTAACATAGCCTTAACCGGATTGCCTTGATGGCTTCCCACAGGTTTATCCACAGGTTTCGTGGACAAATTCGCCAAGCCTTTGCCATAAGCTAACCCTGATGACCGAAACCGCACCACCTGCCTCGGATAGCCCCTTATTTCAGGGCCTGGCGGTGCTGGAAGCTGCCCTGCCCACCCTGCCGACTGCCCCCGGCGTCTATCGCATGCTGAATGAGAAGGGGGAGGCGCTTTACGTCGGCAAGGCCAGGTCGCTCCGCAAACGCGTCACTTCCTATACCCAGATCTCCCGCTTGCCAGAACGCCTCAGGCGCATGGTGTTCGAAACGCGATCGCTGGAAGTGGTCACCACAGGGTCAGAGGCCGAGGCGCTGCTGCTGGAAGCCAATTTCATCAAGCGCTTCCGGCCGCGCTTCAACATCGTGCTCAGGGATGACAAATCCTATCCCTGGCTGGTCATCACGGAAGACCACCCCTTTCCGCAGATTGCCAAGCATCGCGGGGAAAGGCGGAAAGGCGCATCCTATTGGGGGCCTTTTGCGTCCGTCTGGGCGGTTAATCAAACGCTGGCGGCGCTTCAGCGCGTGTTCCTGCTGCGATCCTGCCGCGATACGGTGTTTGATGCGCGCACGCGGCCTTGCCTGTTGTTTCAAATCAAGCGCTGCGCCGCGCCATGCGTGGACCGGATATCGCAGGCCGATTACGCGGCGCTGGTTGCGGAAGCCAAGCAGTTCCTGTCTGGCGAAACGCCCTCCATCCAAAAGCGCCTGGCCACAGAAATGGAAGCGGCGGCGGCGGATTTGCAGTTTGAACGCGCAGCCGCGCTGCGGGACCGTATCCGGGGGCTCACGCATATTCAGGGCAAGGATCGTGTCAATCTGGAAGGCATGGGCGATGCGGATGTGATCGCTTTGCATCAGGCGGCAGGGCAAAGCTGCGTGCAGGTGTTTTTCTTTCGCGGTGGGCGCAACAACGGCAACCGCGCCTTTTTCCTGAGCCATGCCAAGCAAGACCAAAGCGCTGAGGAGGTGATGGGCGCCTTCCTTGGCCAGCTTTATGAAGATTTGCCCCCGCCGCCTTTGCTGCTGCTATCGCATGACCCGCCCGAAGCGGCGCTGATTGCGGAGGCTTTGGCGATCAAGGCCGGGCGGCGCGTGGAATTGCGTCGGCCCCAGCGCGGCGAAAAACACGAAGCCTTGGAACACGCGGCGACCAACGCGCGGGAAGCCCTGGAACGGCGCATGGCGGAAGGCACGGCCCAGGCGGCGCTGCTGGAAGGCACAGCGAGCGTCTTCGGCCTGCCTGGCGTGCCGGAACGGATCGAGATTTACGACAATAGCCATATCCAGGGCGCCAATGCCTATGGCGTCATGGTGGTGGCCGGCGCGACAGGCTTCATGAAGCAGGGCTACCGCAAATTTGCCATCAAAACCGCCGCCACCAATGATGATTTCGCCATGATGCGCGAAGTTTTCGAACGCCGTTTTGGCCGGGCGCTCCGCGAAGACCCCGCCCGCGCTGGCGAAGACTGGCCCGATTTGGTCCTGATTGATGGCGGCGCCGGTCAGCTTTCCGCCGCGCGGCAGATCATGGAGGAACTGGGCCTGGATGACCTGCCCCTGGTGGCGGTGGCCAAGGGGCCGGACCGCGATGCTGGGCGGGAATGGTTCCACATGGCGGGTCGCGAACCCTTCCAATTACCGCTGCGCGATGCGGTGCTGTTCTACTTACAGCGCCTGCGGGATGAGGCGCATCGCTTCGCCATTACCACCCATCGCGCCGGGCGATCCAAGGCGCTGACGCGGTCTGAATTGGATGACGTGCCAGGCGTGGCGGCGGCCATGAAGCGCAAATTGCTGAACCATTTCGGCTCAGCCCGCGGGGTGCGGCAGGCGGGGCTGGCGGATCTGGAAGCCTGCCCGGGGGTTGGCCCTGCCTTGGCCAGGCGGATTCATGACCATTTCCACCCCAATGCAGCGCTTGGTTGAAATTTTCGGCTTTGGGGTGCCAAAGCGGCGCGTTCCGGGTTAATGGGACGTGAAATGCCAACCGATCTGCCCAATCTGCTGACGCTTTCGCGCATCGCGGCCATACCGCTGCTGGTGGTATTGGCCTCGATCAATACGCCGCAGGCGGATATGGCGGCATGCGTGGTGTTTTCCCTTGCAGCCATCACGGATTATTTCGATGGCAAGATCGCGCGCGAACGTGGCGCGGTTTCCGGCTTTGGCCGCATGCTGGACCCAATTGCGGATAAGCTGCTGGTCGCCGCGGCGTTGATGCTGCTGGCGGGTTATGGGCGGCTTTCCGAGGCCGGGCTGTTTCCTGCCATTGTCATCATGCTGCGCGAAATTCTGGTCTCGGGCCTGCGTGAATTCCTGGCCGAATTGCGCGTGGGCCTGCCTGTCACGCCGCTCGCGAAATGGAAGACCGGGTTTCAGATGGGCGCTTTGGGCACCTTGCTTGCGGGCGATAGTGGCGCGCCGGTGATCGGGCTTGGCTTCCTGCCGGTTTCCCTGATTGGGGAGGCCATGCTCTGGGCCGCTGCGGTGCTGACGCTAATCACCGGCTGGGATTATCTGCGCGCGGGGCTGAGCCTCGCGCAGGGCGAAATCCCTGCCAGCCGTGAGGCGCCGGCAAAACCGCCAGGGCAGCCTTGAGTCTGAACCCCGGGCAGCGCATCTTAAACATGGAAGAGGCGGGGAAAGCCATGCGACATTCTATGCTGCTGCTGTTTGGGGGAATGCTGGCGCTGCAAGGCTGTGGGCCGAATTGGCAGCCAAGCTGGAACACCAGCCGCAATGCCGCCATACCCCAGATAGACAGCCTGACGGTCCGGCGCGTCACCAGCGGGGATACGACTGCGGAAGTGCTGCGCACAGAAACGCTGGACTATGCCGCGATGCGCGCCCCCGCCACGCCCACCACGCAAATGACGCCGGATGATGCGCTGCGCCTGCCCCCGCCACCACCCCCGCTGCGCAGCAGCAGTTCAACGCCGCCGCCCATGGCATCCGTGCCGCCGCGCGCGCCTTCGCCGCCGGCTGCAACGCCTTCCGCAATGCCGTCGCCGCCCCCGGCGCGGGTTGAAGGCACTGTCATTCCGGCAACACCGGGGCAGCCGGGCGGGATTGTCGCCGGCGGCAATGATCGCATTCAGGTCTTCAATCCGCCGGGTACGGCGGGGGGCGGCATTGCGGTGCGCGATGGCGGCTCCACCACCATTATCGGGCCGGGCGGGCGCATCACCTCGGTGCCCACGCCACGCTGAAGCGCCATGCGAATTCTCTATTTCGCCTGGCTGCGCCAGAAGATCGGCGTGGCCGAAGAAGAAGTGACGCCACCGGCCGGGGTGCGCGATGTGGCGGGCTTGCGGGATTGGCTCGCGACACAAAGCCCCGGCCACGCCACAGCCTTCGCCGATGCGAAGCAAATCCGAGCCGCCGTCAATCAGGATTTCGCCACGCCGGATCATCCCGTGGTGGCGGGCGATGAGATTGCCTTCTTCCCGCCCGTGACCGGGGGCTGAGCCATGGCGCGTATCCTGGTGCAGGAAGCGCTGTTTGACATGGCGACGGAAAGCGCCGCGCTGACCGCGGGCCGGACTGATATTGGTGGCGTTGCCAGCTTTCTTGGCGTGTGCCGCGGCGATGACGCCTTGGCGGCCATGGTGCTGGAACATTATCCCGGCATGACGGAACGCGCCCTGGGCCGCATCGCGGCCGAGGCGGAGGCACGCTGGCCGCTGACCGGCTGCACAGTGATCCATCGCGTGGGCCGCATCCTGCCAGGTGAGCCGATTGTGCTGGTACTGACCGCTTCTGCGCATCGCGCTGCTGCGCTTGAATCCTGCGCTTTCCTGATTGATTGGCTGAAGACCAAGGCACCGTTTTGGAAGCGCGAGGAATTCGCCGATGGCGATGCGCGCTGGGTGGCCGCGAAGAATGAGGATGACGCCGCCGCCGCGCGCTGGTCGGCTCCAAAGACTTGAGGGGCAGCGCATTCTCGGCAGTACTGGCCGGGGCCTTACTGCTGATATGGCCGGCCTTCTTCAATGGCTACCCGCTGCTGTTCAGCGATAGCGGCGGCTTTCTGCATCAAACGCTCGGGCCGCTTATGCTGTGGGACAAGCCCTATATTTACGGGCCATTCCTGCATGCTTTTCATTGGCGCATCAGCCTTTGGGGGCCGGTGATCGCGCAGGGCCTGATCCTATCCCATTTGCTGTGGTTGACGCTGCGTGTGCTGCGCGGAAATGCAACGCCGCTTTGGCATATCGGGCTATGCGCCTTTGCTGCGCTGGCGACCGCTGCCCCCTTCAGCGCCGCGCTGCTGATGCCCGATATCTTCGCGCCGATTGTTGTGTTGGGGTTGTTCTTGCTTGGCTTTGGCGGCGCTGCGTTGACGCGGTTTGAGCGTGGCTATCTGGTGGCGCTGGTGGCACTCGGTATTGCTGCGCATCTCGCGCATTTGCCGCTCGCGCTTGGGCTATGTGGCGTCGCGCTACTGCTGCGCTTGTGGCGCTATCCTGCGCGCCTTTTTGCCATGGCTTTGCCGGTGGTGATTGCCGTGGCCGTGCTGTTCGTCACCAATGCCATCGGCCATGGGCGTTTTGCGCTTTCGCCCTATGGCGCCAGTTTTTTGCTGGCGCGCTTGCAGGAAGATGGCCCGGCGACGGCGTTGCTGAGGGCGCGTTGCCCTGGTGCCGGCTGGTATCTTTGCGCCTTCACGGATCGGCTGCCCATGCCCGCCAATGATTTCCTCTGGGCGCCGGATAGCCCGATGAACCGTGACGCCACCGGCCAGCCGCGCTTTCTGGGTGGCATGATGTTGGCGCCGGAAGCCGGGCAGATTGTCGCCGCAACGATCCGCGCCGACCCGCTTGGCGTGGCCCGCGCCATGGTGGGAAATATGCTGCTGCAGCTTGGTAGCTTCGGCATTGGTGACACCTTGGATGAGGCGCATTTCGCCGTCGCGATCCGCCCCCGTATCGAACAGGGTTTTTCGGCGGGTGAATTGGCTGCTTTTGATGGTGCGCGGCAGGCGCAGGGCTTGTTGAAGGATGCGCTGATGCCGCTCAATCCATTCCATTTGCTGGTGGTGCTGCTGGCGTTGCCCACATTGGCCTGGGCAGCCTGGCGCGGGCAGGGTTTGGCACTGGCACTCACGCTGTTTCTGCTGGCGGCGGCGCTGGGCAATGCGCTGATTTGCGGCGGGCTTTCCGGGCCACATCCGCGTTATGGCGCGCGCATCATGTGGTTATTGCCGGTGGCGGCCTTGCTTTGTTGGCCGCACCGGCGAAAGGCGTAACCGCCTCACGGCCACTTCACCGCCGGCGGCATGGACATCAAAATCGCCTCCACATTCCCGCCGGTTTTCAGGCCGAAAATCGTGCCGCGGTCATGCAGCAGGTTGAATTCCACATAGCGCCCACGGCGGATCAGCTGATGCTCGCGCTCCGCCTCGGTCCAGGCTTCATGCATGCGTTTGCGGATAATGGCGGGATAGGATTGCAGGAAGGCCAGCCCGACATCGCGGGTGAAGGTGAAATCCGCATCAATCCCCTTGCCCGGGGTACGATCGCCCAGCCAATCATAGAAAATCCCGCCAAGGCCGCGCGGTTCACCGCGATGGGGCAGAAAGAAATACTCATCGCACCATTTCTTGAAGCGCGGGTAATAGGTTTCGTCATGCTTGTCGCAGGCGCCCTTGAAGGCGGCATGGAAATCTGCCGCATCGGCTTGGGCTTCCGGTGCTTCGGGCGTCATGGGCGTCAGGTCTCCCCCGCCACCGAACCAGGCATTCCGGGTCACGATGAAGCGCGTATTCATATGCGCCGCCGGCACGCGCGGGTTTTGCATATGTGCCACCAGCGACACACCTGTCGCCAAAAAGCGCGGGTCTTCCTCGGCGCCCGGGATTTGCTTACGGAATTCGGGGGAGAATTCGCCAAACACCGTGGAGACATTCACGCCCACCTTTTCAAAAACCCGTCCCTTCATGACGGATATGACCCCCCCGCCCCCTTCCGGCCTTTCCCAGGCGGTACGGGCGAATCGCCCCGGCGGCAGGCCGGTATGGGGGCCTTGGGCCAGATCATCTTCAATCGCTTCAAAGGCTGCGCAAAGCCGGTCCCGCAATTCCTCGAACCAGGCGCGGGCAGGGGTCACAAAGGGGTGGCTTCCAGGGCCGTCGGTGTTTTTTTCCATGGCTTAGCTTCCTTTGACACGCTGGGGCGGATTTACACCTTGCAAACCCTACTACTATAAGACCCCGTTTCTTGACGGGACCGGTCCTTCGGAGCCGCCATCTCGTTTTGAAGATTGCACTCCAAGGGTGCGAACCTAAATCGTGCGGCGAAGCGGAGCCCTCTGCAAGAGGGAGCGCCCGCTGCAAGGGGATGTTGAGGATGGCTGATAACGGACACGCGGCGACCGATGGGGCGCCCCGACGCGACTTTCTGACGCTGGTGACCGGCGCTTTCGTCGCGGTCGGTGTTGGGGCCATTGCTTGGCCCTTCATCGCTTCCTTGCAGCCGGCGAAGGACACGCTGGCGCTGGCGAACACTGATGTGGATTTGGCCCCGATCACGGAAGGCCAGGCCGTGACCGTGATGTGGCGCGGCAAGCCGGTTTTCGTGCGCAACCGTACGGCCAAGGAAATCGAGGAAGCGCGCGCCGTTCCTACTAACTCCCTGCCCGATCCGGCCACCGACCAATCCCGCGTGCAGAAGGATCAATGGCTTGTGCTAGTTGGCATTTGCACCCATTTGGGTTGCGTGCCCACGGGCCAAAGGGCCACCGATGCGCGCGGCGAATATGGCGGCTGGTTCTGCCCCTGCCATGGCAGCCATTACGACACATCAGGCAGAATTCGCAAAGGACCGGCGCCTCGGAACCTTGACGTTCCGGAATACGCCTTCACATCCGACACCAAGATCAGAATCGGTTGAGGATAAAAAACATGTCAATCGGGTTGCACAATAGCGATTTCAAGAACCCAGTGGTGCGCTGGATAGATCAGCGTCTGCCGGTTTTCACCATGATGCAGAAGGAATACGGAACCTTCCCTACGCCGAGGAATTTCAACTATTTCTGGAATTTCGGCGCGCTGGCCATGGTCACGCTAATGATCATGATCGCGACAGGGATTTTCCTGTCCATGCATTACGCCGCACATACCGGCCTTGCCTTCGACAGTGTCGAACGCATCATGCGCGATGTGAATTTTGGCTGGCTGATCCGTTATATTCACATGAACGGCGCCAGCATGTTCTTCATTGTGGTCTATATCCACATCTTCCGCGGCATGTATTACGGTTCCTACAAGGCGCCGCGTGAATTGCTGTGGATGCTGGGGGTCGTGATCTTTCTGTTGATGATGGCGACAGCCTTCATGGGCTATGTGCTGCCCTGGGGTCAGATGTCCTTCTGGGGTGCCACCGTCATCACAAACCTGTTTAGCGCCTTCCCGGTGGTGGGCAGCCATATCGTGGAATTGCTCTGGGGCGGCATGAGCGTGGATAACCCGACGCTCAACCGCTTCTTCAGCCTGCATTATCTGCTGCCCTTCGTGATTTTCGGCGTGGTATTCCTGCATGTCGCCGCGCTGCACATCACGGGGTCCAATAATCCGCTCGGGATCGAACCCAAGGGCCCGCAGGACACACTTCCCTTCCATCCGTATTACACGGCGAAGGATAGCGTGGGGCTGGTGGTCTATTTCATCGTCTTCGCGGTGCTGGTGTTCTTCGCGCCGAATTATCTGGGCCATCCGGATAACTACATTCCGGCCAATCCGCTGGTGACTCCGCCGCATATCGTGCCGGAATGGTACTTCCTGCCCTATTACGCGATCCTGCGCGCGGTGCCGGATAAGCTTGGCGGCGTATTGCTGATGTTTGGTTCGATCCTGGTTTGGTTCGTGCTTCCTTGGCTGGATCGTTCCCCGGTGCGGTCCATGCGCTTCCGTCCGCTGGCGCGCATCTTCTTCCTGCTCTGGACCGTTTGCTTCCTGGTTCTGCTCTGGGTTGGCGGCAAGCCGGCGGAAGGCACTTACGTGCTGATCGCGCGTATCGCGACCGCCTATTATTTCGCCTACTTCCTGGTGGTCCTACCGCTGCTGGCGCGGTTGGAGCGGCCCTTGCCGCTGCCAGAAAGTATATCCCGCCCGGTGCTTGGGGGCGGGCCGTTGCCCATGGGCGCGGCTGCCAAGCCGATGGAGAAGGCCTGATCATGTTGCGTCATTCAATCAAGGCTCTCGCCCTCGCCCTTGGCCTTTTCGCCGCCGCCCCCGCCCATGCGGCGGGGGGAGAGATTGCCATCCCGGACCGGAAATTCTCCTTCGATGGGATTTTCGGCACCTATGATCGCGCCAGCGCCCAGCGCGGCTTCCAGGTCTATAAGGAAGTCTGCTCGGCCTGCCATGGCATGCGGTTGGTCGCCTATCGCAATCTGAGCGAATTGGGGCTGACCCAGGCTCAGGTGGAAGCCATCGCGGCGCAGTTTCAAATCACGGATGGCCCGAATGACGAAGGCCAGATGTTCGAACGCCCGGGCCGCCCTTCGGATAGGTTCCGCCGCCCCTTCCCCAATGAAGCCGCCGCTGCTGCCGCGAATAATGGCAAGGCGCCCCCGGACCTTTCCGTCATGGCAAAGGCACGGGCCGGTGGCGCGGATTACCTCTTTGCACTGCTCACCGGCTATGAGGATCCGCCCCCCGGTTTTGTTTTGGCCGATGGCGCGCATTACAATAAGTTCTACCCAGGCCACGCGATCGCCATGGGCGCGCCGCTGAACCCCGATCAGGTGGAATACGCCGATGGCACCAAGGCGACCGTTGAGCAGATGGCGCATGATGTCAGCACCTTCCTGCAATGGGCTGCGGAGCCGGAACTTGAACAGCGCCGCGCTTTGGGCGTGAAGATCATCATCTTCCTGACCATCCTTGCTGGGTTGACCTATGCGGTGAAGCGCAAGGTTTGGGCTGACGTCGAACACTGATCGCTTCTGAAGCGCTGTAACCAAAGGCACGCGCCCCTTCCAGGGCGCGTGTTTTTTTATGGGGCGCCAGCCGTTTCCATCGGCACGCATTCTGCGCTAGTGACCCTTTCCATGGTGTCAGCCGAACCCGTAGAGCGCTTGAAGGTGCAGGTGACGTTCCTGCGTATGGACGCGCCACCCACCAGCCCTGCCCCGCCTTTGCCCGGCGATGTTCGGGTGGAACGGGTGCTGCATTGCTCCGTGCCCTTCTATCGCTACCTTTATGATACAGTTGGGGCGCCCTGGCTCTGGTGGATGCGGCGCATTGCCTCCGATGCGGAACTGGCGGGCTTGCTTGGCCATCCCTCGGTCAGTGTGCATGTGCTGATGCGTGATGGCGAACCAAACGGGTTTTATGAGCTGGATCATCGCAGCGGGCAGACGGTGAACATTTCCTATTTCGGGCTGATGCCCTGGGCGATTGGTACTGGGCTTGGCGCAGCCTTTTTGCGCCAAGCCGTCGATACCGCCTGGAATATCGGCCTGCCGGCCGTCACGGTGAATACCTGCAATGCGGATCACCCGCGCGCACTGCCGGGCTATGCGGCGGCAGGCTTTAGGAAGCTCCGCGTGATCGAGGAAGTCTGGCCGGTGCCGCTTTCCCTTGGCATGCGCATGCCGCCGCATCTGCCGCACGTCTGATCGCCCGCGCTTATTCCCAAGCGCATCGGTTCCGCCTTAAATGGGGGCGGAGGAAGAACCGTCATGAATAATGCCTCACGCCGGGTGCTGCTGGGTTCAGCGCTTGCCCTGCCATTCATCACGCGCGCCACCGCGCAGCCTGCCTGGCCGGACCGGCCGGTGCGCATCATCATCCCCTTTGGCGCGGGCGGGCCGATTGACAATGTGGGGCGCTTGCTGGCCGAGCATTTGAAGGAAAGGCTGGGCCAGCCCTTCATCATTGAAAACCGCCCAGGTGCGGGTGGCAGCATCGGCATTCATACCGTGGTGCAATCGCCGCCCGATGGCACGGCCTTTGTGCTGACCAGCGCGTCACTTGCCAGCGTGCCGGCGCTTTACCCAAATCGGGGGCTTGACCCGCGCACGGCCTTGGCACCCGTAAGTCTGGTGGCGGATATCCCAACCGCCATGGTGGTGCGCGCGGCATCCCCCTATCAAAGCGTGCAGGATGTGTTGAACGCGGCACGGGCTGACCCGGGGCGGCTGACCTATGGCAGCGGGGGTGTTGGGTCCTCCAACCATCTCTCCGGCGCACTTTTCGCGCTCGCGGCCAATCTGGATTTGACCCATGTGTCCTATCGCGGCGCGGCGCCGGCCATGACCGCGCTTTACGCCGGCGAAATAGACATGGTTTTCGCGAGCACGGTGGAAACCCTGCCGCATGTGCAGGGCGGCCGCGCGCGGCTTTTGGGCGTGGCGGGGCCAAGGCGCTTGCCGGCACTGCCGGACATACCTGCCATCAATGAAATCGTGCCCGGCTATGTCGCGCTGAATTGGTATGCCATCGCCGCGCCCCGCGCGACCCCGCCCGCCATCATCGCCCGCATGGCGGAAACGCTCGGCAGCATCCGAGACCTGCCCGATGTACGCGCGCGCTTCGCCGCCGCCGGTACCACGCCGCTGCTGACCGGCCCGGCTGAATTGGCCGCACTGCTGGAGAGCGATGTGCCGCAATGGCAGCGCGTGGTGGCCGCCACGGGGATCAAGGTGGAATAAGATGCTGCTTGTTCCCTCATATCAGCCTGATTTAGCCTTGGCCTGAAAACAAAAATGCCGTGCCCAGTTGCGCGGTTGGGGAGCATCAGCGCATGAGCCATTCAGCCTTCAAAGCCGCGCGGGATTTCTTGCTGGCGCAGCGTGGGGATTACGCCACCGCCTATCGCGATTTCCGCTGGCCGGCGCTTGATCATTTCAACTGGGCGCTCGATTGGTTTGACGCTGAATTGGCCGCGGGCGCGCATGGTGCCCGCCCCGCACTTCGCATTGTTGGTGATGGCGCAGCGGCGCGCAGTTTTGCCGAGCTTTCGGCAGCTTCCAACCGTGTCGCGAATGGCTTGCGCGATTTGGGCGTCAAGCGTGGTGATCGCATCTTGCTCATGCTCGGCAATGTTGTGCCGCTGTGGGAGGTGATGCTGGCGGCGATGAAGCTCGGCGCCGTGGTGATCCCCGCCACCACGCTGCTGGCCGGTGATGATTTGAAGGACCGCTTTACCCGAGGCCGTGCGCGTTTCTTGGTCGCCAATGCGGCCGATGCGCCGAAATTCGAGGGGCTGGCAGCGGGTGTGACGCGCATCGCCATTGGCGCGGCACCGGCGGGCTGGATTGCCTACGAAACCCTGCATCAGGGTGCGGCCAGCTTCACGCCCGACGGGCCGACCAAGGCCCGCGATCCCATGCTGCTTTATTTCACGTCAGGCACCACGGCCAAGCCGAAGCTTGTTCTGCACAGCCATCAATCCTATCCGGTGGGGCATCTTTCCACCATGTTCGCCCTCGGCTTGCAGCCGGGCGATCTGCATTTGAATATCTCCTCGCCTGGTTGGGCCAAACACGCCTGGTCCTGCCTTTTCGCGCCCTGGATTGCGGGGGCGGCGGTGTTCATCGCCAATCAGCCGCGCTTCAATGCGCGTGGCATGTTGGAAGCGATTGCGGCGAATGGGGTCACCACACTCTGCGCCCCACCCACCGTCTGGCGCATGTTCGTGCAGGAAGACATGAAGGCGATCCGCACATCCTTGCGCGAAGTGGCTGGTGCCGGCGAACCGCTCAATCCCGAAATCATCGAACAGGTGCGCGAAGCCTGGGGCCTCACCATCCGCGACTTCTTCGGCCAGACGGAAACTACGGCACAAATTGGCAATCCGCCGGGGATGGCGTTGAAGGAAGGCTCCATGGGCAAGCCCTTGCCAGGCTATCGGATTATCCTGCTCGACCCCGATGACAAGCC
The DNA here is from genome assembly GCA_040398485.1 of Roseomonas sp. Taxonomy (GTDB): domain Bacteria; phylum Pseudomonadota; class Alphaproteobacteria; order Acetobacterales; family Acetobacteraceae; genus Neoroseomonas. The sequence continues at coordinate 42,674 of JBBAUC010000002.1, forward strand.
GGCTGAGGAAGGGGAGGTCTGCATCGCCCTCAACCCCGCGCCGACCGGGCTGATGATGGGCTATCAGGCCGATGATGGCAGCACGCTGCCGGCGGGCGAGGCGTTTTACCGCACCGGCGATGTCGCCAATCGGGATCAGGATGGCTACCTGACCTATGTCGGGCGGGCGGATGATGTCTTCAAAGCCTCCGACTACCGGATTTCGCCCTTTGAATTGGAAAGCGTGCTGATCGAGCATGAGGCGGTGGCGGAAGCCGCTGTGGTGCCGGCGCCGGACGCCATGCGCATGGCGGTGCCCAAGGCCTTCATTGCGCTGGCCCCCGGGGCGGCAGCCAACTCAGCCACCATGCTGTCCATCTTCCAGCATCTGCGCGGGCGGCTTTCCGCCTTCAAGCGCGTGCGGCGGCTGGAAGTGCATGAACTGCCGAAAACCATATCCGGCAAGATCAGGCGGGTGGAACTCCGCCAGTTGGAGGAAAAGCGCTTCGCCGCCGGCACCAGGTCAGCGGGCGAGTATCGGGAGGAAGATTTTCCGGAATTGCGCCAGAGCTAGACAACCCCCCGCTTGCCCCCGCGCGCCAGCGGGTGTTTGTATGGTTGGGAAGCCCGGAGATACCCCGATGAATGAGATCAATGTGCCGCGCCCGAATAATCTGGACGCGTTCTGGATGCCCTATTCAGACAATAAGTATTTCAAGGACCGCCCGCGCATGCTCGCGCGCGCCGAGGGCATGCATTACTACACCCCGGAAGGGCGGGAGATTCTGGACGGTACCTCGGGCCTCTGGTGCTGCAATGCCGGGCATGGCCGGCGGGAGATTGTGGAGGCCATACAAAAGCAGGCCGCGATCATGGATTTCGCGCCCGCCTTCCAGCTTGGCCACCCGATTGCCTTTGAAGCCGCCGCGCGGGTTGCGGATATGACACCCGATGGGCTGGACCGGGTTTTCTTCACCAATTCAGGCAGTGAAGCCGCTGATACGGCGCTGAAAATCGCGTTGGCCTATCATAAGGCGCGGGGTGAAAGCTCTCGGGTGCGCTTGATCGGGCGCGAACGCGGTTATCATGGCGTGGGTTTTGGCGGCATGTCAGTGGGCGGCATTGGCCCCAATCGCAAGCAATTCGGCGCGTTGCTGCCTTATGTGGACCACCTGCCGCATACGCATCTGCCAGCGAAAAACAGCTATTGCCGGGGTGAACCGACGCATGGCGCCGAATTGGCCGATGTGCTGGAAAACCTGGTGGCTTTGCATGGCGCGGAGACCATCGCCGCCGTCATGGTGGAACCCGTGGCCGGGTCAACCGGTGTGCTGGTGCCGCCTGTGGGCTACCTCAAGCGGCTCCGCGATATCTGCACCAAGCACGGCATTCTGCTGATTTATGATGAGGTGATCACCGGCTTTGGCCGGCTTGGCGCCAATTTCGGCGCGGAACGCCTGGGTGTGGTGCCCGATATCATGACCATGGCCAAGGGGCTGACCAACGCCGCCGTCCCCATGGGGGCGGTTGCGGTCAGGAATGACATCTATGATGCTATTGTGACTGGCACGGGCGCGGGCATCGAATTCTTCCACGGCTATACCTATTCCGGCCATCCTTTGGCCGCCGCCGCTGCCATTGCGACGCTGGAACTGCACCGCGCCGAGGATTTACCAGGCCGCGCCCGCGCCTTGGAGCCCTATTGGCAGGATGCGGTGCATTCGCTCAAAGGTTTGCCGAACGTGATTGATATCCGCGATGTCGGGTTGATTGGCGCGGTGGAATTGGCGCCGCGCCCGGGCAAGCCCACGCAACGCGCCCTTGATGTTTTCCGTCGCTGCTTTGATGAGGGCGTGCTGATCCGCGTGACGGCCGATATCATTGCCATGTCGCCGCCGCTGATTTGCGAAAAGCCGCATGTGGACAGGCTGATCAATACCTTGGCTGAGGCGATTACGGCGGAAGCCGCCTGAGCGGAGCATTTTCAAGCCATGTGGACCCACATGGCGACTCGGAAAATGCGACCAAACGATAACACTGCCGGGCGGGGTGACCTCTGCCCGGCTTCGCCCCATATAGGGTCTCAAACCTTACTGATGGAGAAACCCACGTGAGCGACACCACCCGCGCCCCCGTGCCCGTGACCGTGCTGACCGGCTATCTTGGTGCCGGCAAAACCACGCTGCTGAACCGTATCCTCACCGAAAATCACGGCCAGAAATTCGCGGTCGTGATCAATGAATTCGGCGAATTGGGCGTGGATAACGACCTAGTCGTGGATGCCGATGAAGAAGTGTTTGAAATGAACAATGGCTGCATCTGCTGCACGGTGCGCGGGGATTTGATCCGCATCCTGGCCGGCCTGATGAAGCGGCGCGATAAGTTTGATGGCATCATCGTGGAAACCACAGGCCTCGCGGACCCTGCCCCGGTGGCGCAGACTTTTTTCGTTGATGATGATGTGAAGCGCGCCACTAAACTGGATGCAATCGTGACGGTGGTTGATGCCAAGCATCTGCCGGCGCGGTTGGCAGATTCCACCGAAGCGCAGGAACAAATCGCTTTTGCCGATATCATTGTGCTGAACAAGATGGATTTGGTGAGCGAGGCTGAAGCGGCCGAGGTGGAAAAGCGCATCCGCGCCATCAACCCCTATGCTGAGATTCGTCGCGCCACGAAATCCGATGTGCCGATCAGCGCCGTGATCGGGCGTGATGCCTTCAACCTGGAACGCATTCTGGAACGGGAGCCGGAATTCCTCTCGGGCGAGGATGATCACGAACATGATTCTGAAGTGAACAGCGTTTCCTTCGAAGTGGATCGCCCGATTGATCCGGAGCGTTTCAACGCCTGGATCACGCAGGTGCTGTCCAGCAAGGGGCAGGATTTGCTGCGCACCAAGGGTATTCTGGCTTATGAGGGCGATGATCGGCGCTTTGCCTTCCAGGCGGTGCATATGATTGCCGATGGCGATTTCATCG
>JBBAUC010000003.1:0-34102 GCA_040398485.1 Roseomonas sp.
GATTTCGGCGCCAAGCCTTGCAGTTTTGGCATGGCAGAGGAAGGCAGGACCGCCCAACCTGGCATTTGCCCGCCACGCATCCGCGCCCAGGGCACGCGCCAGTCGCATTTTTCGCGCTGCCAAGTGATTCATCTTGGCGTGAAAACATTTCAGGCGCGAACAGCCTTGGCCCGCATCATCCTCCGATCCTGCGTGCGGGCGAATATCACCAGCGCCACCACACCAAGCGGTACAAGGACAAGGTCGAATAAGCGATTCATGCCAGGATGGGTCATCATCATGGTGCTGACACCCCAGGAAAGGAAAAGGCCAAGACAGAAAACATGCAGGCTATGGCGCCCCAAAGTCGCCAAGGCACTTCCCACAGCGCCATGCATCCAGCGCCGATCCTTCGGAACCAGCACCGCAACCAGATAAGCCAGACCAAGCGCGTGCAGCAGTGGCAGGGGCGCAAGAAAGGTCTTGCCCCCATAAAGATGCGCCGCAGCCGCCATATCGCCAGGCAAAAGCCCATGCTCCACAAGCCGCACAAACAGGCCGACCACGACCAGCATCAATGCGCCTGCCAAAAGAAGCGGATTTTGCGGTATTGCGCGCCCGGCGCGCAACAACGATTGCCGGCCCCCATAGGCACCAATCATGTAAAGGAATTGCCAAGCGAGCGGGTCGAAGGCCACCGGCGTGTCGCCCAGGCCAGGCGTCCATAGCAGGCCAAATTGTACAGCAAGCCACAGCATAAAGCTTGGCAACAGCGCCCAGCCCCCGAAGCGCTCTGCCATCCACATGAAGCCCGGCAGCGCCAACATGCACAGAATGAAAAGCGGCAAAATGCCCATGAATTGCGGCTGGTATAGCCCAATCGCGCCGGCCGGGATGGCAAACCAGGGCTCTTCAGCAAACCACGCCCAACCAAGCCGCGCGCACTCATCCGATGCGGCGCCGGTCACGGTCACAGCCAGTACCAAAGCCGCAAACATGAAGAACACCAACAGATGCGTCAGCCATAGGCGCCAAGTGCGCTGGCGCAAATCCTGCCACGCGAGGTCAAAGCCCCCGCGCGCCTGCTTCAGCGTGAACAAGCTGCCAAGCCCGAAGCCGGAGAGCAGGATGAATTGTTCAGAACTGTCCGAAAAGCCCCAAGCCGCATGGATCCCAAAGAAAAACAGGCTGCCCGCGACATGCGAGACGAAGATCGAAAGCTGCATCCACCCGCGAATGATATCGAGCCGCAGGTCGCGGGGTGGGGGTTTCAACTGCGTCGGCATGGGCGCGGACATTCAGGCAGAACGCGGCAGCAAAGGTGCCAGGATATCGCGCAGGACTGGCACCCGCGCTGCAAGCCCCATCAATTCAGTCCAACGGGCGGCAACAATGACAGCGCCCATGGCGAAGGTGAAGCAGGCTTCCTTGAAAAGATTTCCACCATCCTCGTAAGGATCAACGCCGAGCGGGGTGAGTAAATGAAACAGAATGGCGCCACCCATGATGCCCATGCTGAACAACCCGCCGAACGCTTGGGTACGCGGGATCAGCACCAGCACCGTTGCCACGATCTCAAGCCCTGACACAAAAAGCCTGAAAGGCATTTCCGGGATTCCGGACCAGTCTGACAGGCGGTCGAACACCAGGGTGGGCCCGGCCAACTTATACTGCTGATACCAGGTGAATTCGAAGGCAATCCAAGCGGCGGCCAGCCAGGCGAGGCCAAGGCGGATACGGGCAATTGTCATGAAGGAGCCTTCTGTTGAATAGCGACCATATTGGCTAAGTGCGCTGACACTGGGCGTTGTTACGCGCCTAGGCCAATAATTCAGGCGTGCAGGGATTACGTTTTGGCAATGATCCATTGTTGGCATTGCTTGACCCCTTTTGCCAGGCCCAGTTACCCTTGATCCAAGGAGTGCAGGAATGTCGCGGGCTGATCTTGCCTTGGCGCAAAGGCTCAAAGCAGGCGATGCGGAAGCCTTTCGTGGCTTGGTACGCGCCCAGCATAACCGCCTGCTGCGCATCGCGGCGGCTTTGACCCAATCCACGGCGACAGCCGAGGAAGTTGTGCAGGATGCCTGGTTGGTCGTGATCCAGCGTGTTGACGCCTATGAAGGGCGCGCCCCGCTCAGTGCCTGGATCGCCGGCATCGTCATCAATAAGGCGCGGGACCGAGCCAAGCGGGACGGCAAGATGATCAGCTTCGACGCGGTGACGGAGACAGAGGATGAGGGGCCGGCGCTGGCGCCCGAACGGTTTGCCCCTGATGGCCATTGGGCCGATGGTATGCCGGCTTGGGAAACGCTGACGCCCGAACGTCTGGTGGGTGACCGCCAATTGTTGCAAAAGGTCCTGGCTGCGCTGGACAGCTTGCCCCCGGCCCAACGCCTTGCCGTATTGCTGCGCGACGTGGAGGGGCTGGAGGCAGTAGAGGTCTGCCGCCAATTGGGCATTTCGGATGGCAATCTCCGGGTTCTTCTGCACCGTGCGCGGAACCGCCTGCGAGAGGCGGCAGATCAGGAGCTGCGCATCAGGTGATGAGAGAAACTGTAACAAAGGCGCATCTGGTCAGACTACACGGCAAGATCGGGCGCCCGTGTCGGCACCGCGAAGGATGTCGTTCATGTTGACTTGCCAAGGCCTCTCGGAAAACGCCACGGCGTATATGGAAGGGGCGCTTCCACCGATGAAGCGTTTGGGCGCCTGGACGCATTTGCGCATTTGCCCCGCATGTCGGCGTTATTTGCGGCAGTTGCGTCTGGTGATAGGTTTGACGCGGCATGCGACCCATGAGCCGCCCCCCGACACGATTGAGGAGAGGCTCCTTTTGGTCTTCCGCCAAGAGAGAGGTGGCGGGACCGAATAGCGCCCGGGTGGCCCAGCCCCCCTGGCAGAAACGCGCAGCACGTTGCATCCTGCCGCTACCAATTAAGGGAATACCGCCATGGTCCATGCTCCGAACCGTCCGCCGCCAGGCGCGCCGCCTGTTCACATCAACCTCTATTCCGATACGCAAACCCGCCCGACGCCGGCCATGAAGGGCGCCATGATGCGCGCCGAAGTGGGCGATGAGCAGCATGGCGATGACCCGACCGTGCATGAGCTATGCGACCGCATGGCCGCGCTGATGGGCAAGGAAGCGGCGATGTATTTGCCATCCGGCACCATGTGCAATGTGATCGCGATCCTGACCCATTGCCAAAAGGGTGATGAGGTGGTGGCGCATGAAACCAGCCACATTCTGCATAGCGAAGGCGGCACCCATGCGGCGCTGACCGGCGTGCAGATCATGCCGATGCGCGGGCCGAAGGGCATGTTCACCGCCGATGACCTTCGCGGCGCGATCAGGCCCAAAACCCGCTACACCCCGCCGCAACGGCTTTTGGAGGTGGAACAAACCGCCAATATCGGTGGTGGTGCGGTATGGCCGCTGGAACAGCTCAATGCCGTGGCCGCCGTGGCGCATGGGGAAGGATGGGCGACGCATATGGATGGCGCGCGGCTGATGAATGCCTGTGTCGCCGCCGGCGTCGCGCCCAAGGATATGGTCGCTTCCTATGACAGCGTTTGGCTTGATTTCACCAAGGGGCTGGGTGCGCCGCTCGGCGCCGTGCTGTGTGGCAGCAATGAGTTTATCGGCCGCGCCTGGCGTTGGAAGCAGCGCCTGGGTGGTTCCATGCGCCAGGGCGGCATTTGCGCCGCCGCCTGCATCTATGCGCTGGATCACAATATTGATCGGTTGGCGGAAGACCATGCCAATGCCAAGACTCTTGCGCGCGGCCTCGCGCAGATTGAAGGCGTGAAGGTGGAAGACCCAGAAACCAATCTGGTGTTTTTCGATATCAGCGGCACCGGCATGGATGTCGCGCGCTTGCAGGAAAAGCTGCAAATGCGCGGCATTGCCGTGAGCGGCCTTGGCGGGCGCGTGCGGGCATGTACGCATTTGGATGTGACAGCGCCGATGATCGAAGAAGCGGTGACTGAAATCCGCGCCGCGCTTAAGGCGGCTTAACTTGGCGTCCGGCCTGCCTGAGCGTTCAGCCCAGGCAGGCAAGTCCTAACCTTCGAAGCGGGGCAGTGCGACGCGCTTGCCCAGCGCCAGCGCATCCAGAGTCATTTGCAAGGGCGCAAGATCGGCCTCGCTCTGGCCGCTATGCACCAATTCAGCGAAGCGGGCATAGAGCATCGGGTATTCTTCGCGCGTTGCCTGCAGCGTCACCTTGCCGTCAATCACCAGTGTGCCCCCGCTATCGAGCAATGCCACTTCATGGCCGCAGCGTGTTGTGATGTGCAGCTCTCGTTGATCGGGGCCGACATGACCCCAATTGGCATGCAGTTCCAGCGGGCCGGCGCCATCCAGCGTACCGAAGCGGATCGTGGCAGCGAGAGGCGCGGCGTGGTTGGCGGCGATATGTAGTTCCGCGCTCTGCACGAAGGGCGGCGCCGCGAAGATCCGGCTGATCACCGACAGCGCATTGATCGCCATATCGAAAACGCCAAGCCCATCAACCTGCCAAATCCACTCCTGATCCGGGTGGTAGCGGCGGAAATCCTCATGCCAATCCACGCGCAGCCGGGCCAAATGCTTATCCGCGAGAAACAGCCGCGCAGCCTCCACCGCGCGATTGCATTGCGAATGCCAGGACGCATAGAGAACGCGGCCAGAGCGCGCTGCCAATTCTACCAGCGCCTCAGCCTCACCCATTGTCGCCGCGGGCGGTTTTTCCAACAGTACATGCTTGCCCGCGCGCAGCGCATCACGCGCAATGGCAAAGCGCGCCGCGGGTGGTGTGCAGATAGCGACCGCATCCAGTGCGCAAGCCGCGAACATGGCCTGATGGTCCGTGTAGATGGGCAAACCCGCAATGGTTTCCCCGCCGCCAAGGTCCGCGAGCCCTGCCAAGGTAAAGTCGGCATCGGCCGCAATCGCCGGCACATGCCGTTTACGTGCGATTTGCCCCAAGCCCACAATGCCGATGCTGATCGCCATGACCGCCCCTTTCGTCCCGCGCCCGCCAATAGCGCGCGCTTTGACGGAGCTTATCGGAATTCAGGAAGCCGCCCAGGGGCACGCGCCAGCTTTTGCTTGACATGATCCCGCAACCCCGAATGACATGCGCGTGATGCATCAGGACAGGGACCGCCTTTGAAGCTGCCGCGCGCCAGGCTGCGCAAGCGGCGGCTATGGATGCTCGCCGCTTCCCTTGGCGCGCTGCTGCTCGCGCCCTTCGCGCTGGATCGGCTTTTCCCGCCGAACCTCTCGCGCCTGCATGCCGTGGGCGTGGAGGTGCAGGATCGTGAAGGGCGCATCCTCTCCGTCCTGCCCGCGCCGGGGGGCTTTTGGCGGCTGGCGACGCGGCCCGAAGATGTCTCCCCCATTCTGCGCGACCTGCTGATCGCGGCGGAGGATCGGCGCTTCTACCAACACCACGGCATTGATCCCTTGGCGCTGGGGCGCGCCGCGGGGCAATGGCTGCGCGCGGGGCGGGTGGTCTCGGGCGGGTCCACCATCACCATGCAGGCGGCGCGGCTTTTGGAACCGCGCCCACGTGGGCTGCGCGCGAAGGCGATTGAAATCTTCCGTGCCTTTCAATTGGAGGCACGCTTCAGCAAACGGGAAATCTTGGGCATCTGGCTGACGCTGGCCCCGCAGGGCGGCAATATTGAAGGGATGCGGGCCGGGGCGCTGGCCTGGTTTGGCCGACCCGCGCAACGGCTTGATGCGGCGGAAGCGGCGCTGCTGATTGCGTTGGCGCGCCGCCCGGCGGCCCTCAGCCCTGATCGGCACGCGGAAGCGGCGCGCGCCGCCCGGGATGATGTGTTGCGGCGGCGCGGAGCAGCCATGCTCTCCCCCGAAGATCAGGCTTTGGCGCTGGCGGCGCCCCTGCCAAATACGCGGCTGCCCATGCCGGGCCTGGCGCCGCATCTGGCCCGGGAATTGGCCCGGCAGGGCGATTCCCTCATCCGCAGCAGCCTGGATGCCGGGCTGCAACGCGCCAGCGAAAGACTGGCGCTTGAGGCACTATTGCGGCTGCCGGAACGCGCCAGCGTGGCGCTGATCATCGCTGATCTCCGCACCCGCGAAACCCGCGCCTTGGTGGGAGGGGCCTTTGGCGCCGAGAACCGCGCCGGGTCCTTGGATTTGACTCGTGCGACCCGTTCGCCTGGTTCTGCGCTGAAGCCCTTTCTGTATGCCATGGCCTTCGAACAGGGGCTGGTGCGACCCGATACGCTGCTTTCCGATCTGCCGCGCCGCTTTGGCGCCTATGCGCCGGAGAATTTCGATCGCGGTTTTACGGGCCGCATCACGGCGGCAGAGGCTTTGCGGCTTTCGCTCAACCTGCCGGCGGTCGCTTTGCTGGATGGGGTGGGGCCAGCGCGTTTTGCGGCATCGCTCCGATCCGCCGGGGCAGCGCCGGTGCTGCCGCGTGGGGTGGACGCGTCCCTGCCGCTGGCGCTTGGGGGCGCGGGGACGAATCTCCGCGATATGGTTGGGCTTTATGCGCTGCTCGGCGATGGCGGGCGGGCGGGTGCTCTGCGCTTCACGCCCGGGCAAGGCGCCGGTGCGCCGGTGTTGGAAGCGCGCGCGGCGGCGGCGGTGGCGGGGGTATTGGTGCAGGATTTCCCGGGCGGCGGGCCGCGCGGGGTGGCTTGGAAAACCGGTACCTCCTGGGGTGGGCGGGATGCCTGGGCCTTTGGTTTTGATGGCCGGCACGTGGCCGGGGTTTGGGTGGGGCGGCCCGATGGCACGCCAATCCCGGGGCTCACGGGGCGGGACGCTGCCTTGCCGGTGCTCGCCAAGCTTTTCGCCTTGCTGCCGGAAGCGCCGCTGGAACGCGCCACCATCCGCGCCGATGCGGCGCCCGCCGCACTGGGGAACGACCCGCTGAGGCTACTTTTCCCCCCTCCCGGCGCAGTTTTGGCCGAAGGTGCGGGGCCGGTGGTGCTGCGCGTTGCCGGCGGGCGGCGGCCACTGACGTTCCTGGTGGATGGTGCACCCATCGCCCGGGATGCAGCGCGGCGGGAATTGGGCTGGGTCCCGCCAGGCCCCGGCTTTTACCGCATTGCGATCATGGATGCCGAAGGTGCGCTGGTGGCAGCCGATGTGCGGGTTGCGCCCCCTGGTGCCCCGCGCGCGGAGGGCGCCGTTTTGCGGCTGACACCCGCCGAGTAATTCGGGGGCTTGCGCATAAGGGTGTGTCGCCCGACCATGCGGCCAGAAAGACGGAGCAGAGCGTGGCGCAGTTCAAAGGCACTGAAAGATACGTCGCAACCCGAGAGCTGGAGGTTGCGGTGAATGCCGCGGTGGCGCTGGAACGCCCGCTGCTGATCAAGGGTGAGCCAGGCACGGGCAAGACGGTGCTCGCGCAGGAAATCGCCAAGGCACTCGGCTATCCGCTGATTGAATGGCACATCAAATCCACCACTAAGGCGCAGCAGGGCCTGTATGAATATGATGCCGTTAGCCGGCTGCGCGATGGCCAGCTTGGCGATCCGCGCGTGCATGACATTGCCAATTACATTGTGCGCGGCAAGCTGTGGGAAGCCTTTGAAGCCGACCATCCTGTAGTGCTGCTGATTGATGAAATCGACAAGGCCGATATCGAATTCCCGAATGATCTATTGCTCGAAATTGATCGTATGGAATTCTATGTCTATGAGCTGCGTCGCAGCATCAAGGCCCGACATCGGCCAGTGGTGATCATCACATCGAACAACGAAAAGGAATTGCCGGACGCGTTTTTGCGCCGCTGCTTCTTCCATTACATCCGCTTCCCGGATCGGGAGACGATGGAGAAAATCGTGCAGACGCATTTCCCGAATATCCGCCAGGATTTGCTGCGGGAAGCGCTGACAGTGTTTTTCGATGTGCGCAATGTGAATGAATTGAAGAAAAAGCCAGCAACTTCCGAGTTGCTGGATTGGCTGAAGCTGCTGACGATTGAAGACATGCCGCCCGAAGCGCTGCGCAGCCAGGATAATAAAACCGCCATCCCCCCGCTTTATGGCGCTTTGCTCAAGAATGAACAGGATGTGCATTTGTTTGAACGGCTCGCCTTCCTGACGCGGCGGAAGGTCTGATGCGGCGATTGCGCGCATAGGCAGCCCAGATGTTCGCGCCCTTCATCATTGCGCTGCGCGCCGCTGGCGTGCCGGCTTCCATCACGGAATATCTGGCGCTGCTGCGCGCGCTGAAGGCCGGCGTGGCGGGTTTTGATGTGGAGGATTTCTACCATTTGTCGCGCGCTGCGCTGGTGAAGGATGAACGCCACCTTGACCGGTTCGACCGCGTCTTTGGCGAAATCTTCAAGGGGTTGGAATCGCCGCCCGGTACCGCGGAAACCACGGTGGAAATCCCTGCCGAATGGCTGCGCAAAATGGCGGAAAAACTCCTGACCGAGGAAGAACGCGCGCAGATCGAAGCCCTCGGCGGTTTTGATAAGTTGATGGAAACGCTGCGCCAGCGGCTGGCGGAACAAAAGGGCCGGCATCAAGGCGGTTCGAAATGGATCGGCACCGCCGGCACATCGCCCTTCGGTGCCTATGGCTATAATCCGGAAGGGGTGCGGATCGGCCAGGAAGAAAGCCGCAATCGCCGCGCCGCCAAGGTCTGGGATAAGCGCGTCTATAAGGATTTGGATGAAGATGAGGCGTTATCCTCGCGCAACATGAAGGTCGCTTTGCGCCGACTGCGCCGCTTTGCGCGCACAGGTGCCGCGACGGAATTGGATATGCCGGGCACTATTGGCGCCACGGCGCGCAATGGTGGGTCGCTTGATCTGCATATGGTGCCGGAACGCCGCAATGCGGTGAAGGTGCTGCTGCTGATGGATATTGGCGGTTCCATGGATGATCATATCCGCATCTGCCAGGAATTGTTTTCTGCCGCGCGCGGAGAATTCAAGCATCTGGAATTCTACTACTTCCATAACTGCCCCTATGAACGGCTCTGGCGTGAAAATCGCCGCCGCAAGGAAACCGAGAAATCCACGCAGGAGGTCTTGCGCACCTATGGCCCGGATTGGCGCCTGGTGCTGGTGGGTGATGCCACGATGGGGCCTTATGAGATATCTCAGCCCGGCGGTTCGGTTGAGCATTGGAATGAAGAATCAGGCGTGGTCTGGATGGGCCGCCTGACGCGGCATTTCCGCCGCGCCGCCTGGCTCAATCCCGTGGATCAGCAGCATTGGCGCTATACCCATTCCATCGGCATGATGCAGGGGCTGATGGAAAATCGTATGCACCCGCTGACCCTGGCGGGGCTTGAATCCATGGCGCGGGAATTGGCGAAATGACGCCTGCGCCACAAACAAATCATCGCAAGAAGGAAATCACTTCTCATGGCCACTAAGCCTCGTTTGCCGCGTGGGCGGCAATTCTTTGCCAATCCAGGCCCGACTAATATTCCGGATTCCGTGCTGCTTGCGGTGGCGCATGTCACGGTGGATTTTAACGATCCCGCCTTCATGCCTGTCTATGAAAAATGCGTCGCGGGGCTGAAGCGCATTTTGAAGACGGAACAGGAAGTCTTCATGTACACGGGCTCAGGTCACGCTGCCTGGGAAGCGAGCCTGGTCAATCTGTTTTCCCCGGGCGATACGGTGGCCATTATTGAAACTGGTCATTTTTCGCAAAGCTGGGCGCAAATGGCCGAGGATTTGTCCTTGAAGGCCGAAGTGATCAGTGCCGATTGGCACCGTGGCGTTGATTTCGCCGCGCTGCGCGCAACCCTGGCCGCGGATAAGGACCATCGCATCAAGGCGATTTGCGCCGTGCATAATGAAACAGCGACGGGCATGGAATTGCCGCTGAAGGATGTGCGCGCGGCGCTGGATGCCACGAAGCATCCTGCCTTGTTGTTGAGTGATACGATTTCTTCGCTCGGCTCATTTGATTTCCGCATGGATGAATGGGGCGTGGATGTTGCTGTTGGCGGCAGCCAGAAGGGCTTGATGCTACCCACCGGCATGTCCTTCACCGGCGTTTCGGCCAAGGCGATGGAAGCGCACAAAACATCGCGCCTGCCGAAATCATACCTGTCCTGGACGAATATGCTGACGCGCAAGCATAAATCCTTCGTCGGCACCGTGCCCACTTCCTTCTTCTATGGCCTGCAGGAAAGCCTGCGCTTGCTGGAAGAAGAAGGGCTGGATCAGGTCTTCGCGCGCCATTCGCGCCTGGCGGAAGCGGTACGGCGCTGCGTGCGTCATTGGTCCGGCAATGCGGGGCCGCAGCTTTTCTGCATGAACCCTGATCGCTATTCGGATAGCGTCACCGCGATTTTGATGCCGGAAGGCCATGATGCGGAAGCGGTGCGCCGCACTGCGCTGCAAAGCTTCAATGTCTCGCTCGGTGGTGGGCTTGGGCCATTGGGCGGCAAGGTATTCCGCATCGGCCATTTGGGTGATTTGAATGAACCGATGATCCTGGGCACGCTTTCCGTTGTTGAAATGGCGCTGAAGCTGAATGGCGTGCCGCATGCGCCAGGCGGTGTGGCGGCGGCGATGGAATATCTGGCGGAAGCCGCGCGTTGAAGTGGAGCATTTCCAAGCCAAGTGGCATCACTTGGCGGCTCGGGAAATGCTACCAAACATGCACTGAATTAGGGGCGCGCCGTCAAGCGCGCCCTTCATAGACCAGACCGGCGCATCAAGCCGGCAGAGCAGGAGGAAGCAAGGCAATGTCCATCACCCATCGCGGCGTCTATCGCCATGCCGATATGCAGCGGCTGTTCAACCCGGCCTCGATTGCCGTGATCGGCGCTTCCCCGCGCGTGGGTTCCTTCGCGGATCGCACCATCAGCGCGCTGTCTGGCTATACGGGTCGGCTGCATTTGGTGAATAGCCGCTATGAGAAAATTGGTGAGCGGCCCTGCTACCCTTCTGTTGCCGCACTGCCGGAAGTGCCCGATTGCTGCATTGTGGTCGCTGCCAAGGATGCGGTGGAAGAAATAACACTTGATTGCGCCAAAGCGGGTGTCGGCGGCTTGATGATGTATGCGTCTGGCTTTTCGGAAACCGGGCGCGCGGAAGATATCGCGGCCCAAATTCGTCTGGCCGCCATTGGGCGCAATGCGGGTATGCGGATTGTCGGGCCGAATTGTATCGGCATGCTGAATTTTTCCAGCAAAGCCGGTGTCACTTTCATGATCCCACCGCCCATGGAAGCGCCCCTGCCGCATGCGCTTGGCCTGGTCAGCCAATCCGGCGCGCTTGGTTTTTCGCTCGCGCAATCGGTGATGCGTGGCGTTTCCGTGAGCCATCTACTCACCACCGGCAATTCTTCCGATATTGATGTGGCGGATTGCGTTTCCTTCCTGGCGGATGATCCGGCGTGTCGCGCGATTGCCTGCGTATTTGAAGGTATGCCAGACCCGATGCGCTTCATTGAAGCGGCGCAGATTGCCGATGCCGCCGACAAACCGCTGATTGTCTTTAAGCTTGGCACGGGCGAACAGGGTGCTGCCGCTGCCATGTCGCACACCGGGTCACTCGCGGGGTCTCAGGCTGCCTATCGCGCGGCGTTTGAACGGGCGGGCGCGATATTGGTGGATAATTTCGAAGCCATGGTGGAAACCGCTTCCTTCATGGCGAAGGCGCCGAAGCCCAAGGCGCGCGGTGTTGCGGTGGTGGCGGTCTCGGGCGGGGCGGCGATCATGTCGGCTGATCGTGCGGAAGAACGCGGCATTCCGCTGCCGCAGCCAACGCCGCCCGTGCAGACCATTTTGGAATCGCGCATTCCGGATTTTGGTTCGGCACGCAATCCCTGCGATGTCACCGCGCAAGTTGCGAATGACCCGGAAAGCCTGACGGCGTGTGCTTCCGCGATGCTGGGTGAGGATCATTACGGTACGCTGCTTTATGCGCAGATCTATTCGACCGAGCTTTCCGCCAAACGCCCGGGCGAATTGGCCGCCATTGCCGAACAGCATAATAAGCCGATTTGCGTCGTTTGGACCACGGAATGGCTGGAAGGCTTCGGTTCGAAGGAGGCGGAGCAGAACCCGCGCATTGGCCTGTTCCGATCCATGGATCGTTGCTTTGCGACGCTCGATCATTGGCATAAGCGCGAGGAACGGCGCGGTGCTGGCCCACGCCACTATCAGCGGGTAGCGCGGCCTGAAGCGGCGCAGGAAGCAGCGAAGCTGATTGCCGCCGCGCAAGACCGCACGCTGACCGAACGCGAAGCGAAGCAGGTGCTGGCCGCTTATGGCGTACCCGTGGTGCCCGAACGCCTGACGACGACGGAAGATGAGGCTCTCGCTGCGGCCAAAGCACTCGGCTGGCCGGTCGCGATCAAGGTGGAAAGCCCCGATCTGCCGCATAAGACCGAAGCGGGTGTGATCCGCCTGAAGTTGAAGGATGAGGCCGAATTGCGCGATGCCTTCCGCGCTGTCATGGCCAACGCCAAGCACCACGCGCCCAATGCGCGCATCAATGGGGTGCTCGTGCAGCCCATGGCGAAGCCGGGCGTGGAGATCATGGTGGGCGCGCGGATTGACCCGCTGATGGGGCCGCTAGTGGTGGTGGGCTTGGGCGGTGTGCTGGTGGAATTGATGCGCGATTCAGCGCTGGCGCTGGCACCCGTCACCAAATCGGAAGCGCGCGATTTGCTCGGCCGCTTGAAGGGCCGCGCGGCGCTGGAAGGGTTTCGCGGTGCGCCCGCCGCCGATATGGACAGGCTTTCGGAGATCATCGTGCGCCTCTCAGAATTCGCGGCCGACCAGCGTGATGTGATCGCTGAGCTGGATGTGAACCCCATAATCATCGCCGGCAGTGACGCTGTCGCAGTGGATGCGCTGATTGTGAAAGCCTGAGGCACCATTATGAGCAAACCGCTTTTCCTGCTTTGGACCGATGGCGCGGATGCCTATCGCAAGGCCATCACCGATGCCGGCCTGGACCAGTGCATCAGGCTTGAGGAATTACCGCGAAACGCGACACCCAGTGCCGCGCAAATGCAGGAAGCGGAAGCGATGCTGACCTGGGGGCCACCTGCCGGGACTCTGGCGCAAATGCCAAAGCTCCGCTGGGCGCAGGCGCTAACCGCAGGCGTGGAACATTGGCTGGCGCGGGCTGATCTGCCGCCAGGCATGACGCTGACCTGCGCGCGCGGCACGCATCGCGTGCAAATGCCAGAAAATATCCTGGGCGCGCTGTTTCACATCACGAAACCCTATGCCGCAATTGTGGGTGACAATGCCGCCAGCACCTGGACGCGGCGGGTTTCCTCAACGCTCGCGGGGCAGACACTTGGCATTCTGGGCCTTGGCGCCATCGGGCAGGAATTGGCGCGCAAGGCGGCCGCACTTGAAATGCGGGTCATCGGCACACGCCGCGCTCCTGGCACGCTGCCGCATGTGGAACGCGTTTACTCACCGGCGGAAACCGATGAAGTGCTGGCGCAATCCGATTTCGTTGTGCTGCTGCTGCCAGCAACGCCCGAGACAGAAAACATCATCAATGCCGCGCGGCTTGCGCGTATGAAGAAAACCGCCTGGTTGCTCAATTTCGGCCGTGGCGCCTTGATTGATGATGCGGCCTTGGTCGCTGCTGCGAAGGCCGGCACCATTGCCGGTGCGATCCTGGATGTGTTCCGCCAGGAACCTTTGCCCAAGGATGATCCTTTCTGGAGTGCGGAAAACATCCTGGTGCTGCCGCATATTGGCGGGCTGCATCCGGCGCGGGATTCCATGGTGGCGGCGCTTCTGGTTGAAAACCTGCGCCGCTTTCTGGATGACGCGCCGCTCAAGGAAGTGGTGGATCGGCAAGCCGGCTATTGAGCGCCATGGTGCGCGTCCTTCGATCTTCGCGACAAGGTGGCGCTGGTGATTGATGGCGGCTATTCCCTGTTCTGACCCCCCTCTGGACCCCGGCCCCCGGCTTGGGTTAGGAAGGCCCTGCGTTGCCCCTGTGGCGGAACGGTAGACGCAGACGACTCAAAATCGTCCGCCCGTGAGGGCATGGGAGTTCGAGTCTCCCTGGGGGCATTCCTTTCAAGCAATCCGTGATCCTTGATATCGCCCAGCACCAGCCGCGGTGAGGATGATGCTTGGGATCACAACGGCACCCTGCGCCCGGCTTCGCGCGACAGGCGCGCCGACATGATGAATGTCAAGGAAAGTGCGTTTTGGGCGCAATTTCGCGCGATTTCACGGGCTTCCGGCATTTGGCACTGGACAAGTGACGCGAGAATTGATTCTTTAGGGTGCACTTCATCTTGCGGGGTAATCGCGCCAATGGCGCTGCTTTCAACTTTCAAGCGACTCCTGAAGGGGGTTCTGGTCCCGGCACTTTTCCTGGCCGTGTCTGGGTATTTCGCCTGGCATGCCGTGCATGGCGAGCGCGGGCTGATGGCACGCGACAAGCGCCAGGCGGATATCGTCGCCGCGCGGGCCGAGCTGACCCGGGCGGAGTCCGAACGTGACGCCATGGAACGCCGCGTGGCTGGGCTGCGCGGCGATAGGCTTGATCGGGACCAGCTTGAAGAACGCGCCCGGTCTCTGCTGAACATGGTTGGGCGCGATGAGGTAATTGTGCCCTATGGGCCGGAACGCCGGCTTTATTAAACCCTGGCGCCCGCCGCCCTTTTTTGCTGGTTTTTCAAGACTTACCGCACCCGGCTTGCAGCGCCGAGAGGAATGCCATGCCTGCCTCAGCATGGCGAAACAAACACTTAACTGATTTATGGTTAATTCTATTATTGCATTGCAAAAACACGGTTTTTTAACTTTTCAAGCCTTGTATTTTAATTAAATTCGTCTCTTACTGGGTTTGGAAGCTAAGTCCCGGAGGATAGAACCCGATGCCCCAGGCCACAGAAGCCGCCAGTAAACGGCGCGGCAAAGCCAAGACCCCATCGCTGTCGCGGGAAGAAATGCTCCGCGCCTATCGTGACATGCTGCTGATCCGCAGGTTCGAAGAAAAAGCAGGCCAGCTTTACGGCATGGGGCTGATTGGTGGCTTTTGCCACCTTTATATTGGCCAGGAAGCGGTCGTGGTTGGCATGCAAATGTGCCTGAAGCCGGGGGATCAGGTCATCACCTCCTATCGCGATCACGGGCATATGCTGGCAACCGGCATGGAAGCGCGCGGCGTCATGGCGGAACTCACCGGGCGCATTGGCGGCTATTCCAAGGGCAAGGGTGGGTCCATGCATATGTTCAGCCGTGAGAAGGGCTTTTACGGCGGGCATGGGATTGTTGGCGCGCAGGTCTCGCTCGGCAATGGGCTCGCTTTTGCGAATTGGTATCGGCAGGATGGGCGGGTCGCGGTCACCTATTTCGGGGAAGGTGCGTCCAATCAGGGCCAGGTTTTTGAAAGCCTGAACCTGGCGGCACTGTTCAAGCTGCCCTGCATCTTCATCATCGAAAACAACAAATACGGCATGGGCACCAGCGTTGATCGTGCCTCGGCTTCGCGCGATCTGTCGCAGAATGGCGCGCCTTGGGGCATCCCCGGTGAGCAGGTGAATGGCATGGATGTGGCCGCCGTGCGCGAAGCGGGTGAACGCGCCGTCGCACATTGCCGCGCCGGCAAGGGGCCGTATCTGCTGGAAATGAAGACCTATCGTTATCGCGGCCATTCCATGTCGGACCCAGCGAAGTATCGCACGCGCGAAGAAGTGCAGAAAATGCGCGAAACATCGGATTGTATTGAGACCGCGCGCAAAGCGCTGCTGGATGATTTCGGCGTGACGGAGGCCGATCTGAAGGTGATTGATGATGAGGTGAAGGCGATTGTCCAGGACAGCGCCGATTTCGCGCAGGAGAGCCCGGAGCCGCCCGAGAGCGAATTGATGACCGATATTCTGGTGGAGGCGAACTGAGATGGGTGCCGTGATCCTGATGCCCGCGCTTTCCCCCACCATGACGGAAGGCAAGCTGGCCCGCTGGCTGAAAAAAGCCGGCGATAAGGTGAAATCCGGCGAAGTGATTGCCGAGATTGAAACCGATAAGGCGACCATGGAAGTGGAAGCGGTGGATGAAGGTGTATTGACCGCCATACTGGTGCCGGAAGGCACGGAAAATGTCTCGGTGAATACGGCGATTGCCGAATTGGATGGCGGCACCGGTGGTGCGAAGGCTGCGCCCGTGGCGGCGCCTGCTCCTGTGGCTGCCGCGCCTGCCCCGGCTTCTGTCCCCGCCGCGCCACGCGCCGCAACGCCTGAGAAGGATTGGGGCCCAACCAAATCCATGACGGTGCGCGAAGCGCTGCGTGATGCCATGGCGGCTGAAATGCGCGCCGATGCGGATGTGTTCCTGATTGGTGAAGAAGTCGCGCAATACCAGGGCGCGTATAAAATCAGCCAAGGCTTGCTGGAAGAATTCGGCGCGCGCCGCGTGATGGATATGCCGATCACGGAGCATGGCTTTACGGGCATGGCAGTGGGCGCGGCCTTTACCGGCCTGAAGCCCATTGTTGAATTCATGACCTTCAATTTTTCCATGCAGGCGATTGACCAGATCATCAATTCCGCCGCCAAGACCTTGTACATGTCGGGCGGGCAGCTTGGTTGCCCCATCGTCTTCCGTGGCCCGAATGGCGCGGCTTCCCGCGTCGCGGCGCAGCATTCGCAATGCTACGCGTCCTGGTATGCGCATTGCCCGGGGCTGAAGGTGGTATCGCCTTGGTCGGCGGCGGATGCGAAGGGGCTGTTACGCGCTGCCATCCGTGACCCGAACCCGGTGATCGTGCTGGAAAATGAAATTCTCTATGGGCAGAGTTTCGAATGCCCGACGGCCGATGATTTCATCCTGGAGATCGGCAAAGCCAAGGTGGAACGCGAAGGCAGCGATGTTACCATTGTGGCCTTCTCCATCATGGTCGGCATGGCGATGCAGGCGGCGGAAAAGCTCGCCGAACAGGGCATTAGCGCGGAAGTGATCAATCTGCGTTCCATCCGGCCCCTAGATACGGAAACCATCGCGGCTTCGGTGCGCAAGACCAATCGCCTGGTGACGTTGGAAGAAGGCTGGCCCTATGCCGGCATTGGCGCGGAGGTTGCCATGCAAATCATGGAAACCGCCTTTGATCATCTGGATGCGCCGCCGGTCCGCGTGACTGGCCTGGATGTGCCCATGCCTTATGCGGCTAATCTAGAAAAACTCGCTCTGCCGCGCCTGGAACAGGTGGTGGAAGCAGCGCGTTCCGTGACCTATCGTCGGTAAGGGGAAAGATCATGGCCACAAATATTCTGATGCCCGCGCTTTCGCCCACCATGACGGAAGGCAATCTGGCGCGCTGGCTGAAGCAGGAAGGCGAGCGGATCAAGGCCGGCGATGTGATCGCGGAAATCGAAACCGATAAGGCGACGATGGAAGTTGAAGCGGTGGATGAAGGCATTCTGGGCCGCATCCTGGTGCCCGCCGGCACGCAAGGCGTGAAGGTGAATGATGTAATCGCCGTGCTGGTGGAAGCGGGCGAAGCCGTGCCCGCCGCTGGCGCCGCGCCGAAAGCTGCACCTGCACCAGCCGGTGCTCCGGCGCCAGTTGCCGCACCTGTTGCGGCAGCACCCGCGCCTGTTGCTGCGCCAGCATCGGGTGATCGCGTTTTTGCAAGCCCACTCGCGCGGCGTATGGCTGCACAAGCTGGCGTTGATATCAGCAAAATCGCCGGTTCAGGCCCCAATGGGCGGATTGTGAAGGCGGATGTGGATGCGGCGCTGTCGCGTGGCCCTGCACCTGTGGCTGCTGCTGCTCCGGCGCCGCTTGTGGCCGCACCCCGCCCCGCCGCGCCCGTGGCGATCACCGCGCCGCATACCGCTGTGCCGAATAGCAGCATCCGCAAAGTGATTGCGCGGCGCCTTGCCGAATCCAAGGCGAGCATTCCGCATTTCTATGTCAGCACCGATGTGGAAATTGATGCGCTGCTGAAAATCCGCGCTGATCTGAATGCGCGGAGCCCCAAGGATGGTCCCGGCGCCTACAGGCTTTCGGTCAATGATCTGGTGATCAAGGCGACGGCGGTGACTTTGCGCCGCTTTCCCAATGTGAATGCGATGTGGACCGAAGATGCCATTCTGCAATTGCATGATGTTGATATCTCGGTCGCGGTATCCATTCCCGATGGGCTGATCACGCCGATTGTGAAAAACGCTGATATCAAGGGCCTTGCTGCCATCAGCAATGAAATGAAGGACCTCGCCGCGCGCGCCAAATCCGGCAAGCTGAAGCCCGAGGAATTTCAGGGCGGTGGCTTTTCCATCTCGAACATGGGCATGTATGGCGTGAAGGATTTCGCCGCCATCATCAACCCGCCCCAGGCGGGCATTCTCGCGGTTTCCGCCGGCGAACAGCGCCCGGTGGTGAAGAATGGTGCGCTTGCCATCGCAACCGTGATGACCCTCACGCTTTCCGTTGATCATCGCGTGATTGATGGCGCGCTGGCGGCGGAATTCCTGCAAGCGCTGAAGCGCAATATCGAGGATCCGCTGAGCCTGATGCTCTGATGCCGGGCGACTTCACGCTGCGCGATGCCACACCGGCCGATGTGCCGGTGGTGGTGCATTTCGTGCGCGCCTTGGCCGAATACGAAAAGCTGCTGCATGAGGCCAAGGGAACCGAGGCTGATTTCGCCGCCGCACTTTTTGGGCCGACGCCGCGTGCTGCCGCCATCATTGCCGAAGCGGATGGCAAGCCGGTTGGGCTTTGTGTTTGGTATCGGACTTTTTCCACCTTCACCGCGCGCCATGGCATTTGGGTGGAGGATATCTTTGTGGAGCCCGCCTATCGCGGCCGCGGCATTGCCCGTGCCATTTTCCGGCGCCTGGCGCGGCAAGTGAAGGATGAAGGCGGCGGGCGCCTGGAATGGAATGTGCTGGATTGGAATGAGCCCGCCATTGGCGCCTATCGCGCTATGGGTGCGCGCGGGCTGGATCAATGGACCATGCAACGCGTTGACGGTGCGGCGCTCGATCGCCTGGCCGAATAGAGGAAGGAGCCTGAGACATGGCTGAGGCATTTGACCTGGTGGTGGTAGGTGGTGGGCCTGGCGGCTATGTCGCGGCCATTCGCGCCAGCCAATTGAAAATGAAGGTCGCGCTGGTGGAGCGTGAAAACCTTGGCGGCATTTGCCTGAATTGGGGCTGCATCCCCACCAAGGCGCTGCTGCGCGCTTCCGAGATCAATCACCTGCTGCATAGCCTGGATGCTTACGGCTTCGCGGCTGACAATATCCGTTTTGATTTTGCGAAAGTGGTGAAGCGGTCGCGCAGCGTGGCGGGGCAGCTTTCGGGTGGCGTGAAGCATTTGCTGCGGAAGAACAAGGTCACGGTGTTTGATGGGCATGGCAAGCTTGCCGGCGCTGGCAAGGTTGCGGTGAGCAAGGATGGCAAGCCGGTGGCAGAATTGGTGGCGAAGCACATCATTCTGGCAACGGGTGCGCGGGCGCGCGTGCTGCCGGGGATTGAACCAGATGGCAAACTGATCTGGTCCTATCGCGAAGCCATGACAGCACCTGCCTTGCCGAAGCGGCTGATTGTGATCGGTTCTGGTGCCATCGGGTCTGAATTCGCGTCCTTCTATCGCAATATGGGGTCCGAGGTGACGCTGATTGAAGCGATGGATCGCATTCTGCCGGTGGAAGATGCTGAGGTTTCTGCCTTTGTCCATAAGGCGTTTGAAAAGCAGGGCATGAAGGTGCTGGTGGGCGCCAAGCTGCAAGGCGTGCGCAAGGAAGGCGATGCGATTGCCGCGATTGTGGAAGCCGGCGGCAAGGTCACTGAGATCAAAGCGGATCGGCTGATCAGCGCGGTTGGCATTGTCGGCAATGTCGAAGATCTTGGGCTTGAGGGCACCAAGATCCAGGTGGACCGCACCCATATCCTGACCGATACCTTTGGCCGCACCGGGGAGCCCGGCATTTACGCCATTGGTGATCTGACCGGCGCGCCCTGGCTGGCGCATAAGGCTTCCCATGAGGGGATTATTTGCGTCGAAGCCATTGCCGGGCTGTATCCGCATGCCATGGATACGCTGAATATTCCGGGCTGCACCTATTGCCGGCCGCAAGTGGCCTCCGTTGGCCTCACGGAAGCCGCAGCCAAGGCCCGCGGGCATGAGGTGAAGGTTGGTCGCTTCCCCTTCATCGGCAACGGCAAGGCGATTGCGATGGGTGAGCCGGAAGGCTTCGTGAAGACAGTGTTTGACGCCAAGACCGGCGCCTTGCTCGGCGCCCATATGGTGGGGCCAGAGGTCACGGAAATGATCCAGGGCTACGGCATTGCCCGTACCCTGGAGACAACCGAGGTCGAATTGATGCATACCGTCTTCCCGCACCCCACGGTTTCTGAGGCCATGCATGAAAGCGTGCTTGATGCTTACGGCCGGGTGATCCACATCTAGCAACATCATGGCTGCAAACCGCATCGAAATTGACCATCGCGCCGCCAAGACGGGTGCCGAAAGGCATCCGGAAAAGGCGCATCGCCCGGACAACCCCATCCAGCGCAAGCCCGCCTGGATCCGGGTAAAGGCGCCGACGCATCCGGTTTATCTGGAAACCCGCGCCCTGATGCGGGAGAAGAAACTGGTCACGGTATGCGAAGAAGCGGCCTGCCCGAATATTGGGGAATGCTGGTCTCAGCGCCACGCCACCATGATGATCATGGGCGAGACCTGCACCCGCGCCTGTTCCTTCTGCAATGTCGCGACCGGCATTCCAAAGCCCTTGGACACGGATGAACCGCGCCGGGTCGCAGAAGCGGTAGCGACCCTTGGGTTGCGCCATGTAGTGATTACCAGCGTGGACCGCGATGATCTGGCCGATGGCGGTGCCGCGCATTTCGCGGCCACCATCAGCGCCATCCGCGTGGCGGCCCCTGGCACGACGATTGAAGTGCTGACGCCCGATTTCCTGCGCAAAGATGGCGCTTTGGAAGTCGTGGTATCGGCGCGGCCAGATGTGTTCAACCATAATCTGGAAACCGTGCCGGCGCTTTATCCCAGCATTCGGCCAGGGGCGCGGTATTATCATTCTCTGCGGTTGCTTGATCGTGTGAAGCAGCTTGATCCTTCCATCTTCACCAAATCCGGCATCATGGTGGGGCTTGGCGAAAAGCGCATTGAAGTGCTGCAAGTAATGGATGATCTGCGGTCTGCCGAGGTAGATTTCCTGACCATTGGCCAATACCTCCAGCCATCCGTAAAGCATGCCGCCGTTGATCGGTTTGTGACGCCCGATGAGTTTGAGGATTACGCGAAGGCCGCGCGCGGTAAGGGGTTTCTGTTGGTGTCCGCTACACCTTTGACCCGTTCTTCCTATCACGCGGATCGCGATTTCGCGGCGCTGAGTGCCGCGCGCAACGCGCAATTGGCCGCGCGAAGCTGATATGCCAACACATGCAGAAAAAAAGGTGCTCCGTTATTCTCAGGAGCAGCTTTTCGATATGGTGGCCGATGTGGCGCGTTATCCGGAATTCCTGCCCTGGTGTGTTGGCGCGCGCGTGCTCAGCCGGGATGAACAATTGCTGGTGGCGGATTTGACCATCGGCTTTCGCATGTTTCGCGAAACCTTCAGATCACGCGTGGGCTTGAACAAGCCTGGCCATATCCATGTGACCTATGAAAACGGGCCTTTCCGCTATTTGAACAATCACTGGCGCTTCACGCCGGTGGCTGGCGGGACCGAGGTGGATTTCTTCGTGGATTTCGAATTCCGCAGCCGCATTCTGCAAGTGGCGATTGGCGTAGTTTTCAATGAAGCGGTGCGGCTGATGGTGCGCGCCTTTGAAAGGCGCGCGCTGCATCTTTATGGGCGGCCAGGCACGGCTGGTATTGGCAAGCCGGCCTCGGCCTGATCCCAAACTACTGCAATTTGATGTTGCGCGCCTGGATCATGTTGCGCCATTTGGCGTTTTCCGCCGCGAAATAGGCTGGCCAATCAGCGGAGCTACCGACTGTTGGCACTACGGCAAGCGCGCTCAGGCGTTCGCGCGTATCGGGCGCTTCCATCGCGGCCTTAGTCAGCGCATGCATGCGCGCCAGGATATCGGCGGGCACGCCCGTGGGCGCTTGCAGGGCGATATGTTCCACAACCTCCACCCCCGGAAAGCCCTGTTCGGCAAAGGTTGGGATTTCTGGCGTCAGCGGGCTTCTTTCCTTGGTGGCAACCGCCAAGGCGCGCAAGGAACCAGAACGGATATGCGGCAAAATGCCTGATGCCGCCTGGAAAACCATCGGCGTTTCATTGGCAAGCACCGCCTGCACCGCCGGCGCACCGCCGCGATAGCCGACATCCTGAATGGTAAGCCGCGCTTCCTGGAGGAACAGCTCGGTCGCGAGATGCGTGGAAGACCCGGTACCGGAATTGGCATAGGTCAGGTTGCTATTGGGGCGGCGCGCGATTTCGACATATTCCGCCAGCGTACGCGCGGGGAAGCTTGGATTGACCACCATGATGATCGGCATTGAAGCGATCAGCCCAATGCCGACGAAATCCTTTTCATTGTCATAGGGCAGCGGCATCAGATGCGGCGCCATGGCATAGGTGCTGACCGTACTGACCAGCATGGTATAGCCATCAGGCCGTGCGCGGGCGACGCTATTGAAGCCGATCGTGCCATTGGCGCCGGTGCGGTTATCCACCACAAAGCTGCGCCCCGTATCGGTGGAAAGCTTCTGCGCCAGAATGCGCGCCACCGCATCCGTGGAACCGCCCGCGGCCCAAGGCACCACCAGCGTGACCGGGCGGCTTGGCCAGGCATCCTGCGCGCGCACGACGGCGGGCAGCAGCGCAGGGGCGGCAAGCAGGGCAAGGTGACGGCGAGAGATCATGGCATCCTCCTTCGTGTTTGTTGTGCGTTCAATAAGGTTGACCGCGTGTACATGGCAAGCGCCTTTTCCAGCCCATAGGTTTTTCTTGCTTTCCGGTGCCTTCCTGAAGAAGACTAAGCGCTCCCTAAGCGCAGGAGACGGGATATGGGCGGGTTTCTGACAGATGATGATCTGAAGCAATTGCAGCCGGCGGATGAGGTGATGTTCCCCTCACCCATACCAACGCAAGTTGTCTCATCCGATGAATTCTGGCCGATGCCGCAGACCGAAAAGCAGAAGGCGGTCGAGGCGCGCATCAAGGAAATGGCGGATGAAATCGGCGCCAAGCAGGGTCTGGGGCGGCGTCGCTTTCTGCAAACCGCTTCCGGCATGGCGGCAGCCTTCCTGGCCATGAATGAAGTCCACGGCCCGCTTTATGCCGTGAGCCGTGCTGAGGCGCAGCAGCCGGATGCGGCGGCAGCGCGTGCCGCGGCACTCAAAGATCAGTTCATCATGGATGTGCATACGCATTTCTTGCGCCCGGATACGCGCATCATGACTTTCGTGAATGCGCGCCGCGCGGTGGGGCGTGCGGGGTGGAATCCTGATTTGGTCGGCAAGGAACAAACCATTCAGGATTTGATGGAAGCAAGCTGGTTCAAGGAAGTGTTTCTTGATTCCGATACCAAGGTAGCGCTGATCAGCGGCGCGCCTTCCGAAGAACCGATTGACTGGTTCCTGACCAACGACATGAAGTTCGATGCTCGCAAGCGCGTGAATGACGCCGCCGGCACCAAGCGCGTGCTGTCCCACGCCATTTTCACGCCCGGTCGGCCAGGCTGGATGGAGGAAGTGGAGCGTTCCATCGAACAGCTCAAGCCCGATAGCTTCAAGGGCTATACGATTGGCGACAATACCAACAAGCATCTGGCCATCCACCCATGGCGGATGGATGATGAAAAGCTGCTCTATCCCTTCTATGAACGGCTGCTGAAGGCTGGCATCAATACAGTCTGCGTGCATAAGGGACTTTTCCCGCAGCAAGTGACGCAGCAATTCCCGCATCTGCTGCCCTTCGCTGGCGTTGATGATGTCGGCAAGGCTGCCAAGGATTGGCCGCAGATCAATTTCGTCATCTACCATTCCGCCTATCGCTGGACCGGCGGTGGTGGTGCGGGCATGGGCGTTGAGCAATTCGCGCGTACGGGCCGCGTGGATTGGACCACGGATTTGTCGGAAATTCCGGCAAAACATGGTGTCACGAATGTCTATGGTGATCTTGGCCAAATCTTCGCGCAGACAACGGTGATTGAACCCGGGCTTTGCGCTGCGCTGATGGGCACACTCATTCGCGGCCTTGGTGCGGATCATGTGGTTTGGGGTACGGATGCGATCTGGACTGGTTCTCCGCAATGGCAGATTGAAGCGCTGCGGCGGTTGGAAATTCCGGAAGACATGCAGCGCCGCCATGGTTTCGCGCCGCTTGGCGCTGCCGATGGGCCGGTGAAGACCGCAATCTTCGGCGGCAATTCAGCGAAAATGTATCGCTATGATCAGCGCCGCGCGGGGCTTGATGTCGATGGCGTCGCGCGCGTGAAAGCACAATACGCCGAGGCCGGTGGCGATCGCAGCAACAAGGCCTATGGCTATGTGCTGGCGGGGTAAGGAAGAACGGGCGCAGGCGTGAACCTGCGCCCAGCTTAGTTATTCAGCGGCTCGAAGCGCCGTTTGGCTGCGCAGCTTCACAATACCGGGAAGGGCAGCGCCCTTCCACAGCGCTTCCAGCAACGCCTTGGCTTCCTGCGTACCAATCGCATCTGCGGTGAGTTCCAGGAATTTATCGGACAGATCAGCATCCGAAAGCGGCGCATCTGGATCACCCTTGCGCGTGTGCTGATGGCGGTTCAGCACGCGCCCATCACGCAGCTTGATTTCCACCTTGGCTGAACGCTTGGATGGAAAGGCCGCGGCGCATTCCGGATCGAGCGCCACCGTTACCTTCGGCATCACCGCGCGAATTGCCGGATCGGTCAGGCGTTCTGGTTCAAACGCTGCCAGCCGCACACCGCCATAAAGCAGCATGGTCGCGACGGTGAATTGAGTGGAGAAGCGGCAATCCTGTTCTGTCGCAGCAGTCGGGCGATCACAGACATCCTTGGTCGCCTTATAGCCACCGACATGCACGCCAAGCACATCGCCCGCGCTGAAGCCCGCTTCGCGTTGCAGATCGCGCACGGCATCAAGCGCTGCAAAGATGTGCCCGCAGCAGCCGTGATTCTTGAAAGTCATATCCGTGATGGCATAGGGCTTGCCGATATTGGCCAGCGGCTTTTCCCATTTGCCGGTATCTTCGCTGGTGGCGGCGGCAAAACCCGCCGGGCCATGCAGCACATCCAGCGCGCCGGTCATGCCGCGCGCCGCTGCCATCGCCGCCATGGCGCCGGCTTCTGCCGCATGGCCGGGATGCAAAGGCTTCGACATGCCTTCCCCGCGGAAGGCCTGTTGCAGGCCACTTGCCATGGTGGCGCAGGTGGCGATGGCATGCGCGGTGCGTTCCGCATCGCAATTCAGCGCGACAGCCACCGCCGCTGCCGCACCAAAAGTGCCGACCGTGCCAGTGGTATGCCAGAAATCATAGTGAGAGGGCTGCACCGCCACACCAATGCGGCACGAAACCTCATACCCCGCAATCATCGCGCGCAGCAGCAAATCCATATCTGCGCCGCGCGATTGCGCCGCCGCCAGCGCCGCCGCAATGGTCGGGCAGCCGGGATGATAGACGGCGTAACGATAGATATCGTCGAATTCCACGGTATGGGATGCCGTGCCATTCAAAAGCGCGGCGTGACGCAGCGGCACCTGACGGCCGCTCACGTAACAGACAGCACCACCGCCGCCGCGCGTTTCATCTTCAAGCGCGGCTGACATCAATGTCGCGGGCGCGCGGGATGCGCCGGCCAGCAAGGCCGCGAACCAATCCACCAAAGCGCGGCGTGCGTGATGCGCAACCTCGGCATCAACCGCGCGGCTGCGCCAGGAAGCCGCGTGATCGGCCAGAATCAGCAGGGGATTTTCCATGATTGTTGCTGCTACGCGTTGCCGCGCAGCACCTCCTTATTGATCACAACATCGGGGTCGAGTTGACCCTTGAAATGGCTGATGATGCTCTCCGCACAGGAAAGCCCCATGCGGCGCATGCCCTGTTCCGTCGCCGCAGCGGAATGCGGAGATACCACAACATTCGGCAGATCAAGCAATGGCAGGCGCGTGGTGACAGGTTCTTCCCAGAACACATCAAGCCCGGCAGTCGCAAG
This sequence comes from Roseomonas sp., assembly GCA_040398485.1. Lineage (GTDB taxonomy): Bacteria > Pseudomonadota > Alphaproteobacteria > Acetobacterales > Acetobacteraceae > Neoroseomonas. Next base: position 26,053 of record JBBAUC010000003.1, read on the forward strand.
ATGCCCGGTCTTCAGCGCGGCGGTGAGTGCCGCTTCATCCACCAGCGTGCCGCGCGCCGTATTGATATAGGTGCCACCTGGCTTCATGGCCGCCAAGAAAGTGCCATTCACCATGCCGCGCGTTTCTTCATTGCTTGGGCAATGGGTGGTGACGATATCGGCTTCCGCCAGGCCTTCATGCAGCACCTTCACCGGGCGGAAGCCTGCGCCCTTGATGGTGTTTTGCGGGATATAAGGGTCATGGACCAGCACCTCCATCCCGAAGGCAGCGCAAAGCCGCGCGACGCGGCCACCAATGCGCCCGAAGCCGATGATCAGCACCTTACGCCCGGACAAATCCCAGGTTTTCAGCGAAGGCTTGGAACCCCAATCCAGCGCACGCAAGTTCTTGTCGTAGTCAAGCGTGCGCCGAGATGTGGACAGCATCAGCATCATGGCGTGTTCGGCGACTGAAAGCGCATTGGCATCGGGTGTCACGGTCAGCGGAATGCTGCGTTCGGTCAGCGCCTTCACATCTACCGCGTCATAGCCCACGCCGTGGCGCGCGCAGATGGCCAGCATGGGGGCGTTTGCCAGAAAATCGCGATTGATCGGTGTTGCGCGGACGATGATTGCTTCTGCAGTTTTCATCGGCTCCCGCAGGGTATCCGCATTCACCTCGGTCAACATCGTAACCTTGAAATCGGGTTCCGCATGCAGCCTGGCCATGGCATCGGGGTGCAGCGGTCTCAGGCAAACGATATGGGGCATGGTGTTTCCTATTCTACCTTGGCGCCAGAAATGCGCACCAGTTCCGACCATTTCGGAATCTCGAAAGCGACAAAGGCGCGAAATTCCTCGGGCGTCGAACCAACGGGCTCACTGCCCTGCTGGGCGAGTTTTGCCCGCATGTCATCAGTGCGCATGACAGCGCGAATTTCAGCGGCAATGCGATTGACGATAGGTGCCGGTGTATTCGCCGGCGCCATATAGCCATTCCAGAGCGCCACTTCGAAGCCGGGCAGGGTTTCCGCAATGGTTGGCACATCTGGCAGCAATGCGGAACGCCGCGCGGTGGTGATGGCAATGGCGCGCAGCCGCCCTGACTGCACATGCGCAATTACTTCCACCAAAGGTGCTGCCATGGCCTGGATTTTTCCGCCAATCAAATCCGTGACCGCCGGCGTGCCGCCGCGATAGGAAACATGCGTCACGTCAATCCCCGTGCGTGCGGCGATCATTGCGGCAGACAGGTGCTGCGATGTACCCGAACCTGCATTGCCAAAATTCAGCACGCCGGGCCTCGCCTTGGCTTCCGCCACCAGGCCAGCAAAATCGCGCGCTGCTACATCCGGATGCACCACCAGCAAATTCGGAATGAAGGTGGTTTGGCTGATCGGCGCGAAATCCCGCTGCGCATCGAAGGGCATATTGCGATAAAGCGCGCCATTCGTCGCATGCGTGGAACTTGTCGCCATCACCAGCGTATAGCCATCAGGGGCGGCGCGCGCGACAGCCTCACTACCGATGTTTCCAGCGGCACCCGGGCGATTTTCGATCACAACAGGCTGGCCAAGCCGGGGCGAAATCGCCTCAGCTACCAGGCGCGCGGTGATGTCTGTGCTGCCGCCTGGCGCGAAGGGAACAATCACGCGAATGGGGCGATCCGGGCTCCATTGCGCTTGGGCCAGCGCAGGGCTTGCTGCCATGGCTGCGAGCCCCGCCAGAATTTGCCGTCTTTGCATCATTTCCTCCCTGGAATGCCGCCGTTCTTCGCCGGCTGGCGCGTGTCACTCACAATTGATGATGCGCTGCCGGGCCCATCACCGCTTCACGCATGCGCGCTTGCAACAGCGCACCTTCGCGCGGCGGCAGCACAAGCGGCTTGCTGGTGGCATCAATTTTCGCGACCGCGAAGAAAGGGCCTTGGCCAGCATGGATCGCCTTGTGCAGCGCGGGCACTTCATCCGGTTTGGTCACGAACATCGTGTTCGCAATGCCAGCACCCCTGGCCATCATCACCAGATCAACGCCATGGCGCGTTGCAGTTTCCTGCATGCCGGTCTCACCGTAATGCTCATTGTCCTGGACCACGATGGAAAGATTGGCGGGCTTTTGCACCGCAATCGTCGCCAAAGCGCCAATGCCCATCAGCATTTCGCCATCGCCGGTAATCACCAGCACCTTGCGCTTGGGCTGCGCCAAAGCCAGGCCAAGGCCGATCATGGCCGCACCCCCCATACCGCCCCAAAGCGGCAGGTTTTCCGCGCAATCACCAATGGCGGTAATGTCCCAAGCTGGCGCACCAAGCCCAGCAATCACCAGCATCTCACCACGATCCGCGAGCAAAGCGCGGGTCAATTCTCGGCGATCGAGTTTTCCGGAAGCAGCAAGCATTTTCTCAGTCCTTCCCGAAAGTCTTGGCGCCAAGCACACGCTGGCCAATCAGGGTTGCGGTGGGGCGGAAGGTATTGAAGGCCAGGCGAATGGTGGCATTCACCGTGGGCGCGATATCCTCCGGCGTATCGGCGCGGTGCACCAGCGTGCCCATGGCTTCCAGCACGGTTTGTGTTGCATTGCCCATCGGCACCTGCGCCGGATTGAATTCGCCAAAATCGCCGCGCATCGTCACCAGCATCGGCAGTGGGCAGCGATGCATGATGGAAAGCGAGAGCATATTGATGCAATTGCCAACACCGGAAGATTGCATCAGCAGCACGCCCTTCGCCCCACCAAGCCAGGCGCCTTGCAAAAGCGCAATGCCTTCTTCTTCGGTGGTCAGCGTCACCACCTTCATTTCATTATCGGCCAGGCAGCGGCGGATAAGCCGGGAATGCCCGGCATCCGGCACCAAAGCCACTTGCGTGATGTTGTGCGTCTTGAGCAGGGAATAGATCTGATCCGGCCATTCGGCCGCGGCGTCGGGCGCCTTGTCAATTGAATGCTGGTCCATGGTTTTCCCGTTCCTTGATGGCCCCAACATCCTGCGCCCGGGCCTTCATGGCAAGACAGGCAGGCGCCAGATGTTCTATGAAACTGCATGATCCGCGTCACGCCCGCCATCACCATTGCCGAACAGGAGCTGAAGGAAGCCTTTTTGCGCGCCTCGGGCCCTGGCGGGCAGAATGTGAATAAGCTGGAAACCGCGGTGCAGTTGCGATTCGCGGCCATGGCTTCGCCTAATTTACCGGACGCGGTGAAGCAAAGGCTGGTGGCGCTGGCGGGGCGGCGGATGACACAGGATGGCGTGCTGATCATCACATCGGAACGCCACCGCATGCGGGAAGCGAATCGGGAAGATGCGCGCCAGAAGCTGATCGCCCTGCTGCGGAAGGCCGCGCTGCCGCCACCCCCGCCGCGCAAGGCCACCAAACCAACCTTAGGTTCAAAGACTCGGCGCCTTGAATCAAAAACACGACGCAGCGCCGTCAAGCGGATGCGTGGCGGGGCGATTGACGATTGACGATTGAATTCAAAAAAACGGCACAAAAAAAGGCGGTGTCCCAACGGAACACCGCCTTTTCTGGAAAGCGAAAAATCAGGCCTTCGACTTGCGCTTGCCCTTCTTCACGCCGGCCAGCGCAGCGCCCTTCAGCGCAGGGCTCGCCTTGAAGCGGACAGTGGCACCAGCCTTGATCTGCACCTTTTCACCGGTCTTGGGGTTCAAGCCAGTGCGCTTCGGGGTTTCGCGCACGGCGAAAGCACCGAAATCAGGAATGGTGAAACGGCCGGAGCTGACAATTTCAGTCTTGATCGCGTCAATGATATCAGCGGCAAGCTTGCCCGCGGCAACTGCAGACATGTCACCGGATTTGGCGATCACATCAGTGAGGAACTTCTTCGACATGGTTCGATTCTCCCGTAAGAATGGCTCCGCATAGCCGAGGATTCGGCGCTTGTCAGTAGGTGAAAACTCTTTTTTTGCGTCCTTGACAAGAAAATTTCATAAGCGCAGCGCGAAGACTCCGGCGCGCCATGCCTGGCCGCGCAAAAAACCCTGATTTCCTCAGAACTTGCCAGCACCCATTTAATTGATTGAAGCGCCCGAAGCGCGGACAATCGGGGTCCATTTCGCGGTCTCGGTGCGCATGAAACCGGCCAATTCCTCGGGCGTGCTGGGGGCGGCTTCCAGCCCATGGCGGGCCAGATGCGCGACAATTTCAGGGTCACGCAGCGTTTCGACCAGGGCTTCATTGACCCGTGTCACAATTGGCCTGGCTAGGTTGCGCGGGCCCATCAGCGCATACCAATTGGCCACTTCATAACCGGGCAAGGGTCCCGCCTCCGCGATGGTGGGGGTGTCAGGCAAAAGCTTGCTGCGCTGCGGCAAAGGAACCGCCAAGGCGCGCAGCTTGCCGGCTTCAATCTGAGGCAGCACGGTCGCCGCGGTGGCGACGGAGAAATCCACCTTCCCCGAGATCAAATCAGTGATCAATTGCCCGCCACCGCGATAGGGCACATGCACTGTGCTGATCTTCGCCATGGAATCGAGCAAGGCCCCACCCAGATGCCCGGCGCTGCCAACGCCCGATGACCCGTAGGTCAATTGATCAGGCCGCGCGCGCGCGGCGGCAATCAATTCCGGCAGGCTGCGCCACGGCCGATCCATGGGCACCACCAGGATATTGGTGACCTCAACCGAACGTTAAATAGGTGTCAGATCGGTTGTAACATCGAAGGGCAGCTTGGCCAGAATCGGATTCAGCACCAAGGATGCGATGGTGCCCATCATCAATGTGTAACCATCGGATGGGGAATTCACCGTCGCTTCACTTGCCAAATTTCCGCCTGCACCGGGGCGGTTTTCCACAATGATCGGCTGGCCCAGTAGCGCTTGCAGCTTATTGGTCAGCGTGCGTGTGGTGATGTCCGTCCCGCCGCCCGGGGCGAAACCCACCAGAATGCGAATGGGGCGCTGTGGATTCCAAACCCCCTGAGCGGCCAGGGGCTTGATCGCCAGCAATGCAGGCGCGGCCAAAAGGCTACGGCGATGAAACATGCGCTTCGTTCCTCTCCCAGCGCTGCGCTTTGACGCTGGCGCAATTCATGCTGATCTTCTGATGCTTCATAGCCGGGCGCATTACGCCGCGCCAGTCAGGGGGAAACCATGCCGGGAAATATCATCAAGCGTCGTCCAATGTTTTTTGCGGGCTTGGCGGGGCTCGCCGCGCCCAGCTTGGCGCGCGCCAGCACTTATCCGGAACGTCCGATCAGGCTGGTGATCCCCTTTGGCGGGGGAGGACAAACCGACATCGTCTCCCGCGTTACCGCCGAAGCCTTACAGCAGCGGCTGGGTCAGCCGGTGCTTGCAGATAATCGTCCGGGCGGGGCTGGCAATCTTGCGGCAGAGATGGTCGCGCGCGCGCCTGGTGATGGCTACACCATCCTGGTCGCCACCATGGGCACCAATAGCGGGCTGAATGCGCTGCTCTATAAAACCGTAGGTTATGAATCGCAGCGCGATTTCACGCCGGTTGGCATGTTCTGCACCACGTCAAACCTGCTGATTGTGCATAACTCCATCCCCGGTCGGGATTTCAATGAGGTGGTGGCGTGGATCAAAGCCAATCCGGGCAAATTCACCTATGCCTCGGCGGGCGTTGGCGCCATCACGCATTTGATCATGGAAGATATGGGCGCGCGGCTTGGCCTTGATATGATGCATGTCCCCTATCGCCAGACCACCAATGCAATGACGGATTTGATTGCCGGGCGCGTGCATGCGCGCTGCCTTGGCCTGCCGGAAGGCGAGCCATTGCGCCAGGTGCAAAGCGTGCGCCCCGTGGCGGTCACAACTGTCGAACCGCGCCCCGAATGGCCCGGCGTGCCCACCATGGGCCAGACCATCCCGGGCTTTGAGGGTTCAAGCTATTTCGGCCTGGCCGTGCCCGCCCAAACCCCGCGTGAGATTGTGGTCAGGCTCAATACCGCGCTGCGTGAGGCTTTGGCGGATGAGAAAGTGCGCGCGGCCTATAAGCGCGTGGGCGCTGATCCGGCTGAGCCCGCCGCGCCCGAGGTTTTCGCAGCACGCGCCAAGCGTGATGGTGAACGCTGGGCGCCGCTGATCCAGCGGCTCAAGCTGGTGGCGGAATAGCAATACCGGCGAAAAAGGGGCTGCCTGAGCCGCGCGGCTGCGCTAGAGTCACTCCGTGAATATCCTGGCACCCCCCCAGCCGCGGCTGGATATTGAAGTCGCCTTCGACCTGATCTGCCCTTGGTGTTACCTGGGCGTCAGGCGTTTGCGTCGCGCTCTCCGCGCCAGGCCGGATATCATCCCAGAGCTTTTGTGGCGCCCCTTTTTGCTCAATCCGGATATTCCGCCGAATGGCGTTTCCCGCGCAGAATTCGTCGCGCGCAAATTCGGTGGTGAGGATCGCGCGCGGCGCCTGCAAAATGCCTTGACGGACCTCGGACGGGTAGAGGGGATCGGTTTTCGCTTTGACCTGATGGGGCGCGTGCCATCCAGCATCAATGCCCATCGCCTGGTCCGCTATGCGGTGCGTGAGGGCCTGGGTGAGATGATGGTGGAGGCGTTGTTTTACGCCTATTTCGCTGATGGCACGGATATTGGCGATGTGATTCGCCTTGCCACGGTGGCCGGGCGGGTCGGCCTTGACCCGCATGCGGCGCTGGCCTTCCTGCGTTCAGGTGAGGAGGCTGAGGCGGTGCATACCGAAAACCTCCGCGCGCATCGGCTGGGGATCAATGGCGTGCCCTGCTTCATCATCGCGGGACAGCAAGCCATCGCCGGCGCCCAGGAGCCCGAGGTGCTGGAAAGGCTGCTGGATGTGGCGCTTCAGCAATATCACTTCAGCGGGGGCGATGGCGGCTGAGGCTTGCACAGCCGGGGCCGTGCGTTTATGGAAACATCCATACCGGTGAGGGCGCATAGCTCAGTGGTACGAGCGCCTGCTTGACACGCAGGAGGTCCGTGGTTCAATCCCACGTGCGCCCACCATACCTTCCCTTTACTTCAGAAGCGCGTACGGAAGCCGACAACCAGAGAATTCGCGCCTTCCCAAACCCCGTTATAGGTGCCGAAAATCCCGCTGCGATGCATGTAGCGAATGGCGATTTCCTGATGCGGCCGGCTCGGCAGGGCGAAAGTAAGTTCGGGCGAGAAGAAATTCAGGAAGCGTGATTGGTTTTGCTCTGGCCGCGCATCTGTGCCGCGTTCAACGCGCGGCAGGCGCGTGACGTAATCCGGCCCCATGGATAGGCCGAGGGTCGTGTAGACGTAATTGGTCCAGGGAAAGCCATCATAACGCAAATAGCCGGCAGCCCAGAATTCCCCACCTTCCGTATCACCAAAGCGATAAGCCCCGCCCAATTCCGCATCCAGCATGAAGAATTTCCAAAACCGCGCCAGGCGATAGCTAACGGCCCCGCCGGCCAGCGTGTCATCGCCCCAGGTCCCAGTCCAAGGCGCGACGATGATATCACGCAGCTTGCCGTCAGCCACCGAAGACCCGAGGAAGGCCATGCCCGCCCAAGGCCGTGCATCGGCCAATGCGCGCGCCTGATCAGCAACGGAAAGCCCCGTGGACGGCGCAGTTTGGGCAAGCGCCGCAGGGGCGACACCAAGCAGCGCCGCCAGCAGCAAGACAATATGAATGATACGATTTAGGGGGGACATTACCAACTCTGTGATCTGTGTGACGGAAACCCTTTACGGTAACGGTCGCGGATGGCAAGCGCCGCCCAAAAAATTTGCCACCGTTACAATGTGACCCGGTGACTTGTTTGTGCGGAATTGGCGCGCCACATCGCGCTTCATGGTCATCCTGCGTCCGTCCTTTCCCCGCAAAGCCATGGGCTGGGCCCTGCTGGTACTTGGCGTGCTCGGCCTGGTGCTGCCCTTCCTGCAAGGCTTTTTGTTCCTGGCTTTCGGTGTATTCGTGCTGCGCGATCAGCATGTTTGGGCAGCGCGACGCTGGGCCTGGGTGGCGGGGCGCTGGCCTCAGATGGTGGGCAAGCTGGAAGCGATGGAAATCAGCATGGCGGCGCGAATGCGCCATTTTGCCAAGCGGCTGCGGCTCCGCGGTTGAACCGGGCTCTGGCCTGAAACGCC
>JBBAUC010000003.1:34112-43227 GCA_040398485.1 Roseomonas sp.
TAAGGGCCTGCCATGCATCGTTTCTGGCTTATCACCGGCGCACTGGCCGGGCTTATCGCAGTTGGGCTTTCGGCCTGGGCAGCACATGGGCTGCCGGCGCGGCTTGACCCCGCGCGCATGGCGGCGGTGCAAAACGCGCTGACTATGCAGGGCTGGCATGCACTGGCCTTGCTGATTGCGGGGCTGATGGCCGAAAGGGGTAGGCGCCTCGCGCATTTCGCTGCCACCGCCTTCCTGGTCGGCATGATCCTGTTCTGTGGCGCGGTCTGGACCGGTGCGCTTTCAGGCCAATCGCTGGGACCCGTCGCACCTTCGGGTGGGATGCTGCTCATGCTCGGCTGGGCCTTGCTGGCCTTGGCGGCGGCACGGCGGTGATCCGCGCTGCCTATCTGGCCGCCGAGGGGTTTGAGGCGGAATTGGCCGAAGAACTCCGCCTATCCAGGCGGCGTGTTGCTGCCTGGCATGGTCGCTTGGCGCTTTCGCTGGACCCGCCGGCGCCGGCGGTTTGGGCTTTGGATGTCTGGACCGATCCGCAGGAATTGCCCGCCCCTTCGGTCAAGGCCGCCGCTGACACTTTGCGTGCCATCCAGCGCAATTGGTCCCATCTGCCCCTGCTGCATCACCGCCGCAGCACGTTGATCGCCGAACGCCTGCCACCGGTAAAGGCGCGCGCGCTGGTCTTCCCGGAACCCGCGCCAACCGCCCCGCTTGGCGCCTGGACCCTGCTGTCGCCAGACAGGGTCTTAGCCAGCCCCAGCAAGACCAGCCCCTTCGTGAATGGCGAACTGCGCTTTGTGGAAGACAAATCCGGCCCCCCTTCCCGCGCCTACCTTAAATTATGGGAAGGCCTGACGCGGCTTGGCCGCCTTCCAGGCCCGGGCGACCGCTGCCTTGACCTTGGCGCCGCCCCCGGCGGCTGGACTTGGGTGATCGCGCAGCTTGGCGCAGAGGTCACGGCGGTTGATAAGGCGCCGCTCGACCCGGCCATTGCTGCCCACCCCGGCGTTAATTTCCGACCAGAGAGCGCTTTTGCCCTGGACCCCCGGCAAGAATCGCCGGTCACCTGGCTGTTCAGTGATGTCATCTGTTACCCGGCGCGGCTTTTGGGCCTGGTGCGGCGCTGGATTGAGGCGGAAAAGGCCCAAAACATCTTTTGCACCATCAAATTTCAGGGCGAAACCGACCACGCCATCATCGCAGAATTTCAGCAAATTCAAGGCGCTATCCTGTTCCACGCCGCGCATAACAAGCATGAAGTGACCTTCGCGCGCCTCACCCCCTGAATTTTTCGGGGCGGCGCGCCAAAGCTGGCACGGCTTCTGCAATAGCCCTTGTGTACCAAAACGGTGCCGCCGGCCAAAGCGCCGGCGCCAACCAAAACGGGGTTGCGACGATGTTGGTGGTTTCGGAAAAGTCTTTGACAGCTCCTCAGGAGGTCCGGGCCCGCCGCATGCAGAGTACGCAAGATGCGGCTCGGCTTGACGTCGCAGGGGGGCGAAAAGAATTCGCACCCATGCTGCAAGAATTGCGGCACAGCCCGGCAAGAACTGCCGGTCCGGGGACACCCACGGGCAACACGCTCGCTGCCATGCTCCAGCGGATGGATACGGACCAAGACGGCCGAATTTCTCCGCTGGAGCTGAGGGCTTCCGCTAAGCGCGCCTATCAGGTGCCGGAACGCGCAAAAGTCTGATTCTTCCGCATCCCGCCGGCCTGATCCTATAAGGGGGTCATGTCGCAAGCCAAGATCGCCCAATTCGGCGCTACCGCCATACTCATGCGCGTGCTGCGGGCTTCCGCTTCCGATCGCATTGCCCTGACCAGCGCGGGCTGCGCCTTCTATGCCATGCTGGCGCTGTTTCCCGGCATTTTCCTGCTGATCTCGCTCTACGGCATGGTGTTCGACGCGGCGGCGGTGGAACCGCAGCTTGAAGTGCTGCGCGAATTGGTGCCCGAAGACACGTTTGAGATGATTGCAACGCGGGTGCATGATCTGGTGGAAGCGCCGCGCCCCCGGCTGGAATGGAGCGCCATACTCAGCGCTTGCATCGCGATCTGGAGCGCTTCTGCCGGCACGCGCGCGACCATTGGCGCGCTGAACATGGCGCATCATGTGGAAGAAACACGGCCCTTCTTTCGCTATCACGCGCTGGCGATTGGGCTGACGCTGGCGGCAACCTTGGCCGCTGTGATTGCGATTGCGGCGTTGGTCGCCTTGCCAGGCATTTTTGCATTGATCGGCTTGCCCGCGCTGCAAGCACTTTCCCTGCGCGGACTTTCGCTGCTGACGCTGTTGCTGCTGATTGGGTTTTCGCTGCTGGCCGTGTATCGGCTGGGGCCGGCATCGCGGCGGCTGCCGATCCGCCGCATCCTGCCAGGCGTTTTCATGGCAACGCTACTATGGGCTTTGGGGTCCGCGGCCTTCAGCCTTTATGTCGCCGACTTCGCAACCTATGACGCCATGTATGGGCCACTTGGCGCCACCGTGGGCTTGCTGATGTGGTTCTATGTCAGCGTTTATGTCGTGCTGCTGGGTGCCGAATTGAACGTGGCGCTGGCGACGCAAGCCGGGGCGTGGTGACAGCGGGGCTTCGCCGGGCGAGAGTAAGCGCGGAGGCCCCGCATGACCCAAACCACCATCAGCGCGATTACCATTCACTGCGTGGATGCGCCGATTGATCCGCCACTACGCAATAGCCTGAATGTCATTCCCCGCGCGCCCTTGGTGATTGCGGAAGTCACCACTAAGGATGGCGCCACCGGCACGGCCTATGTCTTTCCCTATACGCGCGCGGCACTTGGGCCGACGGCGTCACTCGCGCGTTCGATTGGGGAGGGGCTGATTGGCCGGTCATTGGCGCCAACATCCCTCTGGCGCGAATTGCATGACGGGTTTCGCATTCTGGGCAGTGAAGGCCTGGTGCAGATTGCGCTTTCCTTACTGGATATGGCGCTGTGGGATGCGCTTTCCCGCCGCGCTGGCCTGCCGCTTTACGCCATGCTGGGGGCGGAAGCGCGACCCATGCCGATTTACGCCTCGCTCCGCGGATGGGGGCCGGCGATGCTGGCGGAAGAAGCCGGCCAGGCCGTGGCGCGGCTTGGCGCGCGGGCGGTGAAATTCAAACTCGGCCATCCAATGCTTGAAGATGATCTGGCGACGGTGCGCGCGGTGCGCGGCGTGGTGGGCGATGATGTCGCGATTTTCGTGGATTACAATCAGGCGCTGACGTTGCCGGAAGCTGAACGCCGTGGCCGCGCCCTACAAGCGCTTGATGTTCGCTGGCTGGAAGAACCGCTGCCGGTGCAAGATGATGCCGGCATGGCGGCACTTGCTACAAGGCTCGAAACTCCGATCCAGGGTGGGGAGAATTGGTGGGGCCCCGCCGGCATGCAGCGCGCCTTGGCGGCTGGCGCCTGCGATTTCTGCATGCCGGATGCGATGAAGATTGGCGGTGTGACGGGCTGGCTCCGTGCCGCTGCCATGGCGGCGGCGCATCGTGTGCCAATGTCATCGCATATTTTTGTCGAAGTCAGCGCGCATTTGCTGCAGGCAACGCCCACCGCGCATTATTTGGAACATCTGGATATCGCCGCGCCCCTGCTCCGCCAGCCTTTGCAAGTGCGTGATGGCATGGCGCTAGTCCCCGATGCCCCAGGGCTTGGGCTTGACTGGGATGAAGCTGCGCTGCGTCATTTCGCGGTAGATGCGTGATCCCCGAATTGAAAGGCTTTCCCATGCGTGCTGCCTTTATTGATGCCAATGCTTCGCTTGCTAAAGTGATGCGGAAGCTCCATCGTGCGGATGATCTGCCGATGGGTATCCATGAAACGCCCGACATCACGCCGGATGATCTGCCAGGCGTGCTTCAGGGCGTGCAGATCATGATCAATGACCATACGCATTGCCCACTGGCGGTCATCAAGCGCTGCCCGGATTTGAAACATATCGTCTTCCTCGGCACCGGCGCGCGTTCCTACATGAATCCCGAGGAATTGGATGCCCAATACGGCGTGAAGGTGCATATCATCAAGGGCTATGGCGATACCGCGGTGGCGGAGATGGCCTTCGCGCTGATGTGGGGCGCGGCGCGTGGCTTGGGCAATATGCATCATGCCATCATGGGCGGTGGCTGGCCGCGCACCGATGGCATGCAGCTTACCGGCAAGACGATCGGGCTGATTGGCTTTGGCGGCATCGCCGCCGAAATGGCGCGGCTTTGTCAGGGCATTGGCATGCGCGTTCTGGCCTGGAATCGCAGCCCCAAATCAGCGCCTGGCGTCGAATTCGTTGATCTGGACAGGCTTTTGTCGGAAAGCGATGTCGTCAGCCTGCATCTTTTGCTGAATGATGAAACGCGCGGCTTTCTGTCCCGCGCGCATATCGCCCGCATGCGGAAGGGCGCGCTGCTGATCAATACCGCGCGCGGCGCTGTGTTGGATGAGGATGCGCTGGTGGAGGCACTCGCTTCCGGCCATCTGGGCGGCGCGGGGCTTGATGTGTTTGTGACAGAGCCCCTGCCCGCGGGCCATGCGCTGACAAAACTCTCCAACGTGACGCTTTCGACCCATTCCGCTTTCCGCACGCCGGAGGCGACGGATAATCTGATTGAAGCGTCACTGAAACATTGCCGGCGTATTTTGCGCCAAGGAGACTGATTCTTCTCTACGCTGCCTGAGCCAAGGTAGGCGCGCTATCAGCCACTGTCGTCCGATGCAGATCGCGCGGCTTATCCGCCGGGTAGCGCCGCGCGCGATGCATGGTCACGCGATTATCCCACATCACCAGATCATGCGCGCGCCAGACATGGGCATGGACAAATTCGCGCTGGGTCGCGTGTTCCGTCAGATCACGCAGCATGGCGCGGGCTTCGGGCACCGGCCAGCCATGGATTTGTCCGGCATGGGCTGAAAGAAACAGCGAAAGCCGCCCGGTCTTGGGATGGCGGCGCACTAGGCGCTGCGGCACCGGCGCCCATCTTTGGCGTTCTTCTTCCGTGAAATCCGTGAAGCCCAGAATGCCGCGCGAGAATATCTGGCTGTGATCCGTGGTCATGTCACGAATCTCCGACTTCGCAGAGGCGTCCAGCGCATCCCAGGCGGCGCGCATATCGGCGAATTCCGTATTGCCGCCCTCACCCGGAATCACACGAGCCGACAGCAGGGAATACTTCGCGGGCGTCGCCTTGAAGGATGAATCGCTGTGCCAGAGCATATTGCCCAGGCTGAACAGGCGCCGCCGATCATCGCGCGCCAGCACATTGGAATCCTTATCGAGGTTGGAGATGTCATTCACCTCCATGGCAAGGCGCCGATCCGCGACCTTGGCGATATCGCCGGTAGCGGTCTCAAGCGGGCCGAAGTTGCGGCTGAAGGCCAGTTGCTGTTCGTCATTGATGTCCTGGCCGTGAAAGACCAGCACGCCGAAGCGATCCATGCCGGCATCAATAGCGGCGGCATCTGCCGCGCTGACGGAGTTTTTCAAATCAATGCCGGCAACCACGCCGACGAAATCGGGCCGCGCCGGATTGGCGGGGGTGATCGTGACACTCATCATTTCCTCCTCTGCGTGATGATCACGCCTTTTGGGGGATCATAGCGCGGAATTCGGCACTTTGAAGCGGTTTGTATGGCGCGGCCTGTCCATGCCAGAAAGCGACGATGTCCGATGCCCCAAAACGCCCCCGCCGCGCCGCCGGCCCGCCGCCCAATGCGGGGCGGCTGCGTGAGGCGGCGTTGGCCCATCTGGCGCGCTTCGCGGCGACCGAGGTAGGGCTCCGGCGCGTATTGGAACGCCGCATCTCGCGCTGGGCCCGCGCTGCCGAGGCTGAGGGCCAAGCGCGAGAGGCCATTGCCGCCGCCACCGCCGCGTTGCACGTGGAAATCGCCAGCATCGCGCAAAGCCTGGTCGCCGCGGGCGCGGTGAATGATGCCGCTTTTGCCGAAAGCCGAGCCCGGCGCCTGGCGCGTTCCGGCCATTCCCGCCGCGCCATTGCCGCGCACCTCGCCGCCAAGGGGATCGAGACCGAGACCGCCGCCGCCGCCCTACCGGAAGGTGAGGAGACTGAGCTGCTGGCCGCACTGGCCTTTTGTCGCCGTCGCCGGGTTGGGCCCTTTGCGCGCGTGACAGCGGATGCTACAGCGCGGATGAAGGCGCTGGCGGCGCTGGCGCGCGGGGGCTTTGCCCAAGGCGTTGCGCGCCGCGCCTTGGCGATGGACCCGGCCGAAGCCGAAGAAATGCTGCTTTCAGGCCGGCGCGAATGAGTGATCAGACTGAGATCAAAGCGCCGGTGGTCTTCACCCGGCATGGCGTGGTGCGCGGCATCCGCACGGCCCTGCCCTTGGTGATTGGCACGTTTCCGTTTGGGTTGGTGGTGGGGGTGATTTCTGACCAGAAGGGGCTTTCCTGGCTTGAAACCCTGCTGATGTCGGCGCTGGTTTTCGCCGGGTCTTCGCAATTGCTGGCGCTTGAGCTCTGGTCTGAACCGGCACCCATTCTGGCCGCGATCATTGCGGCGATTGTGGTGAATATCCGCATGGCGCCGATGGGTGCGGCTTTGGCGCCTTGGTTGGATAAGCTGCGCGGGGTGCAGCTTTGGGGCAGCCTTGCCTTCATGGTGGATCACGCCTTCGCGCTTTCCGCCGCCGAACAAAGGCGCGGCGGGCGGGATGCGGGGTTTCTGCTGGGCATTGGCGTGACGCTTTGGTGCTTCTGGAACATCTCGGTCAGTCTTGGGCATATCATGGGCGCGGCGGTGCGATTTCCGGCGGGGCATCCGCTGTACTTTGCGGCCATTGCTACTTTTGTTGCGATACTCGTGCCGCTCTGGCGCGGGGTGCGGCGTGATTTCTGGCCTTGGCTATTGGCGGGCGCGCTGGCGGTATTGGCCTGGCAGGCCGGGCTTGGCGCGCCTTGGCCGCTGCTGATCGGCGCCTTTGCCGGCGCCGCGCTGGGTGCCTGGTTGGAACTGCGCCGGGAATGACGCTGCGCCCCGATGTGCTGCTTGCCATCATCGGCATGGCGGTGGCGACCTACCTTTGCCGCGCTGGCGGCTATGCGCTGTTTCGCGCGCTGCGCCCGCCGCGTTATGTGGAAGTGGTCTTGCAGCATCTGCCGGGGCCGATTTTCATGGCCTATGCCATGCCGGCCCTGGCGGCGCATGGCTGGAAGGGTTGGGTGGCGGCGGTGGCGGTGGTGGCGGTGCAGTATCTCTCGCGCAGCCTGGCAGCGGCGATCCTAGTTGGGGTTGGCGCCATGGCCGGGCTTGGCGCGTTTGAAGCCTGGTACCTTGCGCGCTGAGGGCACGCTTTCCCGCATTGGCGCACCGGGCATTCTGGTGCTGGTCATTATCGCGATCGGTACGATGATTGTGCCGCTGGATACCTCAGTGAATATCGCCTTTCCAGCGATTACCGAGCGTTTCGAACTTGGGCGCACCGGCATTCAATGGGTGGTGATTTGCTATGTGCTGACCTATGGCAGCCTGATGCTGGGCATTGGGCGGCTTGGCGATATTTTCGGTTATTTGCGCGTGTTTCGCCTGGGCCTTGCTTGGAGCATCCTGGCCTTCATCCTTTGCGCCACAGCGGAAAACTACGCCTGGCTTTTGGCGGCGCGCGTCATGCAGGGCATTGGCGCGGCGCTGGTGATTGGCTGCGGCCCTGCCCTTGCCACCAGCCATTTCACCGAGGATTTGCGCCCGCGCATTCTGGGCTTTTACGCCTTTGGCTTTGCCGCGGGTGGCGGGCTTGGGCCACTGATTGGCGGTGTGCTGGTGGAGCATTTCGGCTGGTCGGCGGTTTATTGGTATCGCGCACCACTCGCGGCCTTTGCGCTGGGCTTGAGTGTGTTTCTGCGCGCCCCACCACGCGCGGCTGAGCGCGAGAGTTTTGATCTGACTGGGGCCGCGCTGATCACGGGCATGATGTGCTGCCTGCTGCTTGGCATTAATCGCGCGCCGGATATCGCGGCGGGCAATCCGCTATCCTTGGCGCTGGCATTTGGGTTTTTGGTATTGGGGTGGTGGTATGGTCGCCATGCTGGGCGCATTGCGCGGCCGGTGATTGCGCTACGCTATTTCCGAGACGCGGATTTCCTGTTTGCCTGTATCGCGACGGCAGTGGTGAATTTCGCCTGTTTCGCGGTGCTGCTGTTTCTGCCGTATCTGTTACTGCATGGCGCGGCCTTGCCGGCGGGCTGGGGCGGCTTGGTGCTGGCGATTGGGCATTTGGCGGCGATGGCGGCTTCTCCCTTCGCCGGCGCCTTGCTGGCGCGCATCAGTGCCGCGCGGCTGGCTTTGATTGGGTCTGTGATGACCTCTGCCGGGCTTTGGTTGATTGGCAGCCTTGGTGCTGCGGGCGGCGCGATTCCGTTGCTGGTTGCGGCGCTGGCGCTGCAAGGCATTGGCCTTGGCTTGTTTCAGGTGAGTGTCACGGATTTATTGCTGGAACGCATGCCGCGTGAGGATCGCGGTGTGGCGGGCAGTCTGGCGCAGGTATCGCGCACCTTGGGCGTGGTGACCGCGGCTTCATTGCTGAGCACGGTTTTCGCTGCGCTTGAGGTCGCGGGTGTCGCGCGCGGGCTGGCGGGGATGGAGGCGTTTCGCGCGGCCTTTGGCAGCATCTTCAGCTTTGGTGCGGCTTTGGTGGCGGCGCTGGTGCTAGTGGGGTTTTTCGTCAACCGACGCGGGTATCGCTGACGATCCGCCCATCCACCAGATGGATGCGCCGATTGGCGCGTTTGGCAAGCTCCGCATCATGCGTCACCACCAATATGGCGCGGCCTTCGTCTGCAGCAAGGCGCTGGAAAATATCAAACACCGCCGCGGCATTGCGTGTATCAAGATTGCCGGTCGGTTCATCAGCCAAGATGATGGCAGGGTCATTGGCCAAGGCGCGCGCGATGGCAGCGCGTTGGCGCATGCCGCCCGAAAGCTGTTCCGGCAATTTCGCTGCCGCTTCGGCCATGCCAAGCGCTTCCAGCAGCTTCATCGCCTGCGCGCGCGCCGCTGCATCCTTCAAGCGGCCAAGCCGGCGGATTGGGATCAGCACATTATCCAGCGTGGAAAATTCCGGTAGTAGGAAATGGAATTGGAACACGAAGCCAAGGCGTGCGAGA
>JBBAUC010000004.1:0-6133 GCA_040398485.1 Roseomonas sp.
CCGGGCCAGGCGGACGGATTGGCCCCATGCGGCCGCAAGCCGAGGCCAGGAAGGCCACCGCCAGCAGAAGCAGCAAGGACCGCGCACTGAACCTCATGCCAGCTTGGCCTTCCATTCGGCGGCCATGGCGGCGACATTGGCCGGTGCCGTGCCGCCATAGGATGTGCGTGACCGGACGGAAGCTTGAACCGTCAGCACATCAAACACACCCTGGGTAATGCGCGGTTCCACCGCCTGCATTTCCGCAAGCGTCAGGCCGGAAAGATCAACGCCGCGCGCTTCGGCCTTGGCGACCAAGGTGCCGGTCACGTGATGCGCATCGCGGAAAGGCATTTTCAGGCTGCGCACCAGCCAATCTGCCAGATCGGTCGCGGTGGAAAACCCTGCCCCCGCGGCGGCGGCCAGGCGTTCCGTCTGCGGCTTCATATCCCGCACCATGCCGGCAGTGGCGGCGAGCGACAGGGTCAGGGTTTCGGCGGCATCGAAAATGCCTTCCTTGTCTTCCTGCATATCCTTGAAATAGGTCAGCGCCAGGCCCTTCATCACCGTCAGCATGCCCATCAGCGCGCCGATCACACGGCCCGTCTTGCCGCGCACCAGCTCCGCCGCATCAGGGTTACGCTTTTGCGGCATGATGGAACTGCCCGTGGTGAAGGCATCGGATAGTTTCACAAAGCCGAAATAGGGGTTGGTCCAGATCACGATTTCTTCCGCCAGGCGGGACAAATGCGTGTTGCACATGGCGCAGCAGAACAGGAATTCGGCGGCGAAATCGCGCGACGCCACGGCATCCAGGCTATTCCTCATGGGCCGATCAAAGCCCAAAGCCTTAGCGGTCATGTGCCGGTCAATCGCGAAGCCCGTACCCGCCAGTGCCGCCGCACCCAAGGGGCTTTCATTCAGCCGCGCCCGGCAATCCGCAAGGCGTGAGAGATCGCGGGAGAGCATTTCAACATAGGCCAGCATGTGATGGCCGAAGGTCACAGGCTGCGCCGGCTGCAAATGGGTGAAGCCGGGCATCACGCTGCCCGCATGTTCTTCCGCCCGCGCCACCAAGGCGCGCATCACATCCGTGATCTGGCCAGAAAGCCCATCAATCGCATCACGCACCCAAAGCCGGACATCCAAAGCCACCTGGTCATTGCGGGAACGCCCCGTATGCAGGCGCTTGCCGGCTTCACCGATGGTTTCAGTGAGGCGCGCTTCGATATTCATGTGAATATCTTCAAGCGCGTCATCAAAGGGGAAATCGCCTGCTTCGATGCGCGCCGCGATTTTTCCAAGGCCCCCACGTATCGCGGCCTCGTCTTCCGCGCTGATGATCCCTACATGCGCCAACATGGCGGCATGGGCTAGGCTGCCTTGGATATCCTGGCGCCACATCTTGCGATCAAACCCGATCGAGGCATTGATGGCGGCCATGATGGCCGAGGGGCCTTCGGCGAAACGTCCGCCCCATTGCTGGTTCGCGCTGCTGCTGCTCATGCGAAGGGAGTGTCTTTCGTGCCTGTTTTGAACCGCCGTTCCGCGATGTTCTGCGCCCCGGCCTTGCTTGGGGCGACCCTACTCGCGCCCGGTCTGTCGCGGCAAGGGTGGGCGGCCAAGGGGCTTGAGAAACTGCGCGAAGCCGCAACCCCGGCGCCGGCGGCGGCGATTACCTTTGCCGATGCCGATGGCAAGGAAACAGGGCTGGCGGCTTTTGCCGGGCAGGGGCTAGTGGTCAATCTTTGGGCCACCTGGTGCCCGCCTTGTGTCGCGGAAATGCCGGCGCTGGACCGTTTGCAGGGGATGCTCCGGGCGGAACGCATTGCGGTGCTGGCGCTTTCATCCGATCGTGGCGGGCGAGCGCAGGTGGAACCCTTCTATCTGCGGCTGGGCTTGAAAGAGCTCACCATTTGGCTCGACCCACGCGGCGCGGCAGCGCGGGCTTTGGGCGCTAAGGGCCTGCCGACCACGGTGATTATTGACCGGGTGGGGCGGGAAGTGGCGCGGCTGGAAGGGGAAGCGGCCTGGGATGCGCCGGAATTGGTGGCGGCGGTCAGGCGGCTGGTGGGCGCGCCCTGACCCTAACAATCAGTTGGTCGGCACGCTCGGCAGCGTGGGCAGCGTAGGCGTCGCTGGGGCCGTGATCGGCGCCGGGCCATCCAGGATGGAGCGATTTTGCTGCGACGCGCCCTTGGTTAGCAGGGCCAGGGTCAGCGCCAGCGCAAAGAAGGCCGCGCCCAGGATGGCGGTGGAACGCGTCAGCAAATTGGCCGTGCCGCGCCCGCCCATGAAGGACCCCATGCCCTGGGAAGAGCCCACGCCAAGCCCGCCGCCCTCACTCCGCTGGAGCAGGACCACGCCAATCAGCGCGAGGGTGACGAAAAGATGCAGGACGAGCAGGACGGTAATCATGGTGGCGGGCTTTTAGCCGAGGCCGTCGCGCGCGGCTAGCCCCGAAACTGGGCTGTCACAAACAAGTCGGCGTCAGACCCTGGACCAGGGCCCCTGCCATCGCCATTGTGAAGGGTGAGAAAAGTCAGCAGAGGCTTGTCATGGATAGCATCTTCTTCGGGCGCCGCGCGCTTCTGGCCGGTGGGGCCGGGCTGGCGGCGGCGGCGACAGGGCGCGGCGCGGCAGCGCAGGGCGCGCCGATCCGCATTGGGGAGCTGAATTCCTATGGCCGCATGGCCGCCTTCTGCATCCCCTATCGCAACGCCATCCAAATGGCCGCGGAACAGATCAATGCCGCCGGCGGGGTCATGGGCGGGCGGCGGCTGGAATTCATTTTCCGCGATGATGGCGCCACACCAGGTGACGCGGTGCGCGTGGCGGAGGAATTGCTGACGCGGGAGAATGTTTCCTTCATCGCCGGCACGTTTCTTTCCAATGTCGGGCTGGCCGTCGCGGACTTCGCCAATCAGCGCAAACGGTTGTTTTTTGCGACCGAACCGCTGAGCGATGCGATCACCATGGCGCAGGGCAATCGCTATACGTGGCGGCTGCGCCCTTCCACCTTCATGCAAACGCGCATGTTGGTGGAAGCCGCGCGCGGCAGAACACAAAAGCGCTGGGCGATTGTGGCGCCGAATTACGAATACGGCCAATCGGCGGCCGCGAATTTCAAGCGGCTGATCGGCGGCGCCATTCCGGGGGCCGAGATTATCGCCGAACAATACCCAGCCCTTGGTCGCATAGATGCGGGCGCCACCGTGGGTGCGCTGGCGCAAGCGCGGCCGGATGCGATTTTCAATGTGCTGTTCGGCCCGGACCTGACGGCCTTTGTCCGGGAAGGCAATACGCGGGGCTTGTTCGAACGCCGCTTTGTGCTTTCTCTGCTGACGGGTGAACCAGAATACATGATCCCGCTGGGTGATGAAACGCCCGAAGGTTGGGTGGTGACGGGCTATCCTTGGGAACAGGTGGAAGCTGCCGAACATCGCGCCTTTGTCGAAGCCTATCGCGCGCGCTTCAATGACACGCCGCGCAAGGGCAGCCTGCTTGGCTATGTGACGGTGCAGGTGTTGGCCAATATGCTGAACCGCGCCAATAGCCTGGATAATGAGGTTTTGGTGGATACGCTGCGCGATCTTCGCACCGAAACCGTGGTTGGCAATGTGACGATGCGCGGCATTGACCAACAGGGCAGCATGGGCACCTGGGTGGGTGAAACCACGCAGCGCAATGGCCAAGGCACCATGCGCAATGCGCGCTATGCCGATGGGGCCGATTACATGTTCCCTGAAGAAGAAGTGCGGGCCGCGCGCCGGGCTTGAGCGTGGAATTCAGCTTTCTGCTGGTCCAGGCGCTTTCGGGCCTGGCCAGCGCATCCTCGCTTTTCATCATCGCCTCGGGCCTTACGCTCGTGTTTGGCGTGACGCGGATTGTGAATTTCGCGCATGGGTCGTTTTATATGCTCGGCGCCTATGTGGCGGTGACGATCGTGCCTTGGTTGTTGCAGATTGAAAGATCGCCGACGCTGTTCTTTGCCGGCGTGCTGATTTCCGCGTGCGTGGTGGGTGTGCTGGGCGTGCTGATGGAAATCCTGCTGCTACGGCGCATCTATAAGGTGCCGGAGCTGTTTCAATTGCTGGCGACTTTCGGCGTGGTGCTGATGGTGCAGGATGCGGTGCTGAAAATCTGGGGGCCGCTTGATATCCCTGGCCCTCGTGCGCCGGGGCTGCGCCATGGCGTGATGATCCTGGATCAACGTTTTCCAGCTTATGAGCTTTTTCTGATCGCTGCAGGGCCGGTGGTGCTGGGCCTGCTTTGGCTACTGATGCATAAGACGCGCTTTGGCATCTTGCTGCGCGCCGCGACGCGCGACCGAGAAATGGTAGGTGCGCTTGGCGTCAATCAGGCTTTGCTTTTTACCGGCACGCTGTTTCTGGGCGCGTTTCTGGCGGGGCTGGGTGGTGCCTTGCAAATCCCCCGTGTTTCGGCTTCCGCGCAGATGGATCTTTCCATCATCACCGAAGCCTTTGTGGTGACAGTGATTGGTGGCATGGGTTCGATCGGTGGTGCTTTTCTTGCCGCGTTGTTGATTGGGCAATTGCAGGCTTTCGGTGTGCTGATCTTCCCGAAAATCACGCTGGTGCTGGTGTTCCTGCTGATGGCGCTGGTGCTTGTGGTGAAGCCTTGGGGCTTGCTCGGCCGGCCGGAAAGCGCTGCGGGTCATAGCGCTTTGCCTGAGGGCATCATGCAACCGCGCGGCTTTGCGGCAGCCGAGAAGTTCCTTTTGCTGCTGGCAGTGCTGGCGGCGGCTTCCGTGCCGATCTTTGGCGATACCTATACGATCAAGGTCGCGACCGAGGTATTGATCTTCGCCCTTGCTGCCTTTTCGTTGAATTTCCTGGTCGGCAATGGCGGCATCGTGAGCTTCGGCCATGCCGCCTATTTTGGCCTTGGCGCCTATGCGAGTGGGTTATTGGTGACGAAGCTCGGCATGCCGATGGAACCGGCGCTGATCGCCGCCCCTTTGGCGGGTGGGTTTTTCGCGGCGCTATTCGGGTTTTTCATTGTGCGCTTGCAGGGCATATACCTTGCGATGCTGACCCTTGCATTCGCGCAAATTGCCTATGCGGTCTGCTTTCAATGGGTGGAGGTCACCGGCGGCGATAACGGCATTGTCGGTGTTTGGCCTTCGGCCTGGGCCGCATCACGCAGCGCCTATCACTACATTGTGCTGGTCGCGGCAATGGCGGGCATTTTGGCGCTCCGCCACGTGATCTACGCGCCCTTTGGCGCAAGCCTGCGCGCCGCGCGAGATTCCGCACAGCGCGCTGAGGCGATTGGTATTGATGTGCGGACCCATCGCTGGCTTGGCTTCACCATCGCCGGTGCCGCAGCAGGGCTGGCGGGTGGGCTATACGCGTTTTCCAAAGGTTCGATTGATCCGACTTTGCTCGGCATTCCGCTATCGGTGGATTTTCTGGCGATGATTCTGCTGGGTGGCATGCAAACCGTGATGGGGCCGGTGCTGGGTGCGGCGGCTTTCCACAGTATCAAGGATGTCTTCATGCCGCTTACGGATCATTGGCGTTTTTTGCTGGGCGCTTCCATCATTGCGCTGGTACTGATTTTTCCGCGCGGGCTTGGTGGCGCTTATGCAGCGCTGCGCGCGCGGTTTTCCGGTGGCGCGCCATGACGCTGTTGATTGTGGAGAATCTCAACAAGAATTTCGGTGGCGTGGTGGCGGCGCGCAATGTGAGTTTCTCGCTCGCGGCGGGGGAGATTCTCGCCATGATAGGCCCGAATGGTGCCGGCAAATCCACCAGCTTCAATATGGTGGGCGGGCAGCTGCGCCCCGATAGTGGGCGCGTGTTGCTGGCGGGGCAGGACATCACCGGCCTGCCACCGCGCGCCATTTGCCGGTTGGGCGTGGGGCGTAGTTTTCAGGTGGCGCAGACTTTTCTTTCCATGAGTATTGTCGAAAATCTGCAAATGGCGCTGATTGCCCATGCGGGCCGCACGCGCGATATGCTGGCACGCAGCAGCGCGCTATACCGTGATGAAGCGCTTGCCCTGCTCGATCAAGTTGGCATGGCGGAAGCGGCGGACCGGCCCATGGGGGCGCTGGCTTATGGCGATGTGAAGCGCGTGGAATTGGCAATCGCACTTTCCGGCGCGCCGCGCCTGTTGCTGATGGATG
>JBBAUC010000004.1:6143-21731 GCA_040398485.1 Roseomonas sp.
CCACCGCCGGCATGGCGCCGGCTGAACGCGCCACGCTGATGCGCCTGGTGGCAGGCATTGCGCGGCGTTCTGCCATTGGTGTGCTGTTCACCGAACATGACATGGATGCGGTCTTCGCCCATGCGGACCGCATCCTGGTGCTGGTGCGGGGCGAGATCATCGCCGCCGGCACGCCGGAAGAAGTGCGCGCCAATCCCGAAGTGCAGCGTGTTTACCTCGGCACCTCGGGCTTGCGCGCTGCCTTGCGCGCCAGGGCAGCGGCGCATGGCTGAGACGATGCTGGAAGTGGAGGGCCTGCGCGCCGGCTATGGCCCGGCGGAGATTTTATTTGGCGTTTCGCTGAAGCTTGCGCGCGGTGAAGTTGCCGCGCTGATGGGCCGCAATGGCGCAGGCAAATCCACCACGCTGAAAGCGATCATGGGCCTGGTGCCGCCGCGCGCCGGGCGCGTGCGCTTTGCTGGACGTGATATTGCCGGGCTGGCGGCCTTTCGCATTGCGCGGCTTGGCTTGGGCTATGTGCCGGAAGATCGGCGTATTTTCACTGATTTGACGGTGGCCGAGAATCTTGAAGTTGGCCGTCGCCCGGCGGAAGGGCGCGATGCTTGGACTCCCGAGCGGTTGTTTGAGGTTTTCCCAAACCTGGCTTCCATGCGTAATCGCCGCGCTGCCGCCATGTCCGGCGGGGAACAGCAAATGCTGGCGATTGCGCGCACACTCATGGGCAATCCAGAAGCCGTGCTGCTCGATGAACCCTCAGAAGGTCTCGCCCCCGTCATTCTGGAATTGATGGCCGATGCCGTGCTGCGCATGAAGCGTGAGGGCATTGCCGTATTGCTTTCTGAACAGAATTTTGATTTCGCCGCGGCGGTTGCGGATCGCGCCTATGTCATTGAACGCGGCGAAATCCGCTATGATGGAAGCATGGCAGCGCTGGATACTGATCCAGCGCTGCGCGCCCAGCATCTCACGATTTAGGTAGGCTCGCGAACACCTCATCCACCGCAGCGCCAAAGCGCTCCACGATCATCTCCACATCCTGCGCATTCACGATGTAAGGCGGTGAGAGGATCACGTGATCGCCATGCTTGCCGTCAATCGTGCCACCCATCGGGTAGCAGGCAAGCCCATGCGCGAAGGCCGCATGCTTGATGCGTTCATTCACAGCCAGCGCGGGATCGAAAGTGGCTTTGCTTGCGCGGTCTTGGACGAATTCCACTGCCCAGAACAGGCCGCGGCCACGGATATCACCGACATGGTGATGATTGCCGAGCCGTTCCATCAACCCGCGTTCCAATAACGCCCCCATGGCGCGCGTATTGGCCAGCAGATTTTCTTCCGCAATTACTTCCTGCACCGCCAAAGCCGCGGCACAGGCCACGGGATGCGCCTGATAGGTATGGCCATGCTTGAAAGTGCCAGTGCCGCGCTTCAAGGTTTCCACGACGCGCCCATGCACCAGAATGCCGCCAATCGGCTGATAGCCACCACCAAGCCCCTTCGCGATCACCTGAATATCGGGCGAAACGCCTTCCTGTTCCCAGGCATGCAAAGTGCCGGTGCGGCCCATGCCGGACATCACCTCATCCAAAATCAGCAAAGCGCCATGGCGATCACACACCGCGCGCATGGCCTGGAAATAACCAGGCAGGGCCGTGGCACAACCAAGCGTCGCACCCACCACGGTTTCAGCGCAAAAGGCAATCACATTGCGCGGGCCAAGGCGCTGGAATTCCGCCTCAAGCTCCGCCGCCAGGCGCGCGACGTACTCAGCATCCGTCTCATCATCACGCCGATCGCGATAGGCATAGCAGGGCGAGACATGGCTGAAAGCATCGGACAGGATCGGCGCATAAGGCGCGCGCCGCGCGATATTGCCACTGGCGGCCAGCGCACCCAGCGTATTGCCGTGATAGGATTGGCGCCGCGCGATAAAGCGCGTGCGCTGAGGTTCGCCCGCTTCCAGAAAATACTGCCGCGCGATTTTGAGTGCGGCTTCCATCCCCTCACTGCCTGAGGAAACGAAATAGGCATGGGTCAACCCACCTGGCTTATGCCCGACCAGCACTTCAGCCAGCTTTTCAGCACTACCCGCGCTGAACAGGGCGGTATGAGCGTAGCAGAGGCGATCAATCTGCGCCTTCATGGCCGAGACCACATGCGGATGACCATGGCCAAGGCAGGCCACCGCCGCGCCGCCGGAGCCATCAATCACATCATGCCCGGTTGAATCGCGCAGCCAAATCCCCTGACCGGAGACGGCAATGGGCGGGTCCTTCAACAGGTTGCGGTGGACAATATGGGACATGGCGTGGGCTCCTTCGCTAATATCCTGCCGCGTTATGCTCCGCAGGGCTAGGATGTATTTTTAGGGCGTCAGCAGCCCCACCACCGCGCCGGTCATGCAGCAGGCGATGGAAGCCGAAACCAGGGATGGCAGGCCCAGCCGCAGAATATCCGCGCGCCGTTCCGGGCACATGCCGGCCATGCCCGCCACCATGATCCCGACCGACCCGAAATTGGTGAAACCACATAGCGCATAGGTCAGGATCATGCGCGACCGTTCCGAAAGCCCCACCCCGCCGGATTGCGCGAGTTCAAGGTAGGACACAAACTCATTCACCACGATCTTCACGCCAAGCGAAGATGCAACGGTGGCCGCTTCCGCCGCCGGTACGCCCATGGCCCAGGCGACGGGCCAAAGCAGCAGGCCAAGCAAGCGTTGCAGCGTGAAGCCCGTTGCGGGCTCCAACACCATATTCACCAGTGCCACCAAGGCGACAAAGACAATCAAGGACGCCATGATACCGAGCAGCAGCGAAAGCCCATCCTGCGTGCCGCGCACCAGCGCATCCATGCTACTATCGTAAAGTTTCACGGGCTGGCCGGTATCATGATCCGTCGCGGCGCTGCCGCTTTCTGCCGGCAGCATCAAAAGCGCGGCGAGGATCGCGGCGGGGGCGGAAATCAAGCTCGCGGTCAGTAATTGCCCTGCCGCATCCGGCACCACGGGCGCGATCATCAGCGCATAAACCACCAGCGTATTGCCGCTGATGGTGGCAAGCCCTGCCGTCATCACCACGAAAAGCTCAGCGCGCGTCATGCGCGAAAGCCAGGCGCGGATCATGAGTGGCGCTTCCACCATGCCGACAAAGACATTCGCCGCCACACCAAATCCAGCCGCGCCGCCAATACCGAAAAGTCGTTGCAGTACTGCCGCCATCACGCGCACAATCGCGGGCAAGATGCCCCAATGATAGAACAGCGCAGAAAGCGCGCCGACCACCAGCACCAAGGGTAGCGCCTGGAAGAACAGGATGAAGGAAGCGCCGGGGCGCAATTCCTGAAAGGGCAAAGCGCCGCCGCCCAGATAGCCAAAGACCAGTGATGTGCCGGCCTGGGTAGCGACGGCCAGCGCATTCACCGCATCACCCAAATAGGAAAAACCTGCGCGCAGCGGTGCGATATGCAACAACGCCGCGCCCAAAAGGATTTGCAGCGCCAGGCCCATCAGCACCACGCGTGACGAGACACCGCGCTTAAACCCACCCAAAGCCCAGGCCAAGATGCAAAGCGCCAGCAAGCCGAAGCCTGATTGGGCTTGCAGCGCGGTCATGTTGGCAGGATGGGTGTGGGCGGGTCGTCCAATTCCAAATCTGCGATGCGCTGGCCGCCGCGCTTGATGGCAGCGGCCGATATCTCGATCTGGTCTATATCCTTCTGCGCCTGAATGAAATGCTTGCGCAGGCCGTCGGTACGTTCTTCCAGCCGGCCAACATCGGCCAGCATCCGGTCCACCTCTCGCCGGATGCGCCCGGCTTCCGTGCGAAGTCGCACATCACGCATCAAGGCGCGCATGGTGCCAAGCACCGCCCATAAGGTGGTGGGGGAAACAATATAAACCCCACGCCGCGTAGCATCCGAGACCAATGAGACAAGGGAGATATGCAATTCGGCATAAATCGCCTCAGACGGCACAAAAATCAGCGCACCTTCGGCGGTCTCCCCGGGGATGATATAGCGCTCCGTAACATCCTTGATGTGCTTCTGCACATCGGCGGAAAACTGCCGCAGGCGCTGGTTGCGCGTGGTGTCATCGGTTGCTTCGCGCAAGGCAAGCCAGGATTCCAGTGGAAATTTCGAATCAATCGCAATCGGGCCCGGAGGGTTTGGCAGATGGATCAGGCAATCCGCGCGCTTGCCATTAGAAAGCGTTGCTTGCAGCGTAAAGGCATCGGAAGGCAGCCGATCCGCAATGATCTGTTCCATTTGGCTTTCGCCAAATGCGCCACGCGCCTGCTTATTGCCCAAAATACCGGTCAGCGTATTCACCTGGGAACCCAGCGCTTCGATATTGCTGCGCGCGGCATCAATAACCGCAAGCCTTTCCTTGATTTCGCTTGAAGTCACGCCCAGGCTGGTGGTCATGCGTTCGGTTTGACTGGTGAGTGCTACGGAAAGCGTTTCATTCTGGCTTTTTATTGCTTCCGTCAATGTGCGTTCAGATTGCGCCAGCCTATCCGCCACCGCAGCTTCCTGCGCGGCGATGCGCGCGATTTGCGCCTGCACCGCGCCATTCAGCACGCGGGTTTGGTCCATCACCACGCTATTCACGCGATCAGCAATGTCACCTTCCAGGGACACGACGCGTTCGGCCTGGCGTTCCTGCGCAGCAGCCAAAGCGGAAAGCTGCCCAAGCACCATGCCCGCCAGCGGATCAGGCGCGGGGCGTCGCAGTAGCAGCACCAGGGCAATCAGCAGGGCCGCCAAAAGAATGGCCAGCGGCAGAACCGCATCGGGTGGTAGCCAGTGTGGTAGAGTCCAATTCTGCATGCGGTCAGTATATCAGCTTCAATGCCTGAAATGCCGCATGCCGGTGAAAACCATCGCAAGCCCTGCCTTATCGGCGGCCTCAATCACCTCATTATCCCGGATCGAGCCACCTGGCTGGATGATGGCGGTAGCGCCGGCGGAGGCTGCGATTTCCAACCCATCGGCAAAGGGGAAAAACGCATCGGATGCGACCACGGAACCCTTGGCCAAAGGCTCCGTCAGCCCCGCCGCCTTGGCCGCAGCCTCACTTTTCCAGGCGGCGATACGGCTGCTTTCGGCGCGGTTCATCTGCCCCGCGCCAATGCCAACCGTGGCCAGGCCCTTGGCATAGACAATGGCGTTGGATTTCACATGCTTGCAGACGCGGAAGGCGAAAAGCAGGTCAGCCATTTCAGTGGCTGTCGGTGCGCGCTTGGTCACGCATTTCAGCGCGGCTTCCGTCACGCGCCCGGCATCGCGCGATTGCGCCAGAAAGCCGCCGGCCACGGAACGGAACATCATCCCCGGCGCGGCAGGGTCAGGTAGGCCGCCCGTCAGCAGCAGTCTTAGGTTCTTCTTCTTGGCAAATACCGCGAGTGCCGCTTCATCCGCATCCGGCGCAATCACCACTTCGGTGAAAATCGCCGTGATGCGCTCCGCCGCTGCCGCATCAAGCTTGCGGTTGGCCGCGACAATGCCGCCGAAAGCCGAGACCGGATCGCAAAGAAGCGCGCGGTCCCAAGCGCTGGATAAATCGCTGGCCACCGCGATGCCGCAAGGATTGGCGTGCTTCACAATCACAATCGCTGGGTTGTCGAATTCCGCCAGCGCTTCAAACGCCGCATCGGTATCGTTCAGGTTGTTGTAGGAAAGCTCCTTGCCCTGAATCTGCCGCGCGGTGGCAATGCCAGGGCGTGCGCCGCCATCCAGATAAAACGCCGCTGATTGATGCGGGTTTTCGCCATAGCGGAGTGTCTGACGCAGCGTGCCGGTGAAGCTGAGTCGCTCAGGAAATTCCTGCCCTTCCTGCCCTGCGAACCAGCCCGAAATCGCCGCGTCATAGGCAGCCGTGCGCGCATAGGCCGCGGCCGCCAGGCGCCGACGCGTGGCAAGCCTGGTGCCGCCGGCTTCCGCTATTTCCGCCTGCACTTCGGCAAACTGCGCGGGTTCCGTCAGCACCGCGACATGGGCGTGATTCTTGGCGGCGCTGCGGATCATGGCCGGCCCGCCGATATCTATGTTTTCGATGCAATCATCGAACGCGGCACCCTTCGCGACCGTTGCCTCAAACGGGTAGAGATTGACGGCCACCAGATCAATCGGCGCAATCCCATGCGCTTCCATTTGCGCCAGATGCTCTGCCAAATCGCGCCGGCCCAGAATGCCGCCATGCACTTGCGGCACGAGCGTTTTCACGCGGCCATCAAGGATTTCCGGAAAGCCCGTATGGTCCGACACATCCTTCACAGGCACGCGCGCCTCGCGCAGCGCCTTGGCAGTGCCGCCGGTGGAGAGAATCTCCACCCCGCGCGCCGCCAGGAAACGGCCAAATTCAATCAGCCCGGTTTTGTCGGAAACGGAAAGCAGCGCGCGGCGCGGCGCGATCACATCAGTCATGGCAGGAATCCGTGCAAGCGATGCCTCGCGCCATACGCCCGGGAGGTGGGGGGAGCAACCCTGAACGGCCTAGTCAACGGGCCGGAAGGGGCTGGTCATGTGGCGGCCTCTCCATTTCTGGGCGGCAGACGGCGCAATAGCCAAAGCATGATGGCCATGGCCGGCAGCGCGGCGAGGGTGGTCAGCACAAAAAACCACGGCCAGCCAAGGCCTTCCGCGAGCACGCCGGACGTCGCCCCCAAAGTGCGCAAGGGCACCGCCGCCAATGAAGACAGCAGCGCATATTGTGTGGCGGTGAAGCTGCGGCTGGTCAGCATGCCAAGGTAGGAAAGAAACGCCGCATCCGCGAGACCATCGGTGAAATTCTCCACCCCCACCTGCGCGAACAGCATGCGGATATCATGCCCAGCAAAGGCAAGCGCAACATACATGAGGTTGGAAAGCATTTGCGTGATCCCGGTAAGGATCAAGGCGCGCCCGGTGCCAAGCTTCGCCACCAGCCAACCGCCAGCAAGCGCGCCGGCCAGCGTTGCGACAAGTCCAAAGACAGAAGAAACACTCGCCACCTCAAGCCGGGTGAAGCCAAGCTGGCGGTAAAAGGGCGCGGTCATGATGCCGGCCAAAGCCTCGCCCAGCTTGAACAGAGCGATGAAAGCCAGGATGGCGAACCAATAGCGCCGGCGCATGAAATCCGCGAAGGGATCAATGACCGCATAGCGCAGCCGCGCGGCCCAGCCTTGCGGCGCAGCACCCCCCTGGCGCGCAGGTTCGGCGGCGAAAAGCACAGCAATGACGCCAAGCCCGACCATCGCCGCGCAGCCGGCAAAGGCGAAGGCCCAGCCGGCGAATTCCACCATGGTCAGCGCGCCCGCGGTCGCTGCCAGCAAGGCGCCGCGATAGCCCCAGACATAGCAGGCCAGGCCATAGCCCTGATCGGCTTCATCCAGGCTTTCGATACGGAAGGCGTCAATCACAATATCCTGGCTGGCGGAAAGAAACGCGACCAGGACCGCCACCGCCACCGTCATGCTCACATCCAGCGCAGGGTTGGTCTGGCCGAGCGCGATAATGGCGCCGATCAGCGGAATTTGGATGGAAAGCAGCCAGCCGCGCCGGCGCCCAAGCGCGCGGAAGAGGGGCGGCGGACTATGGTCAATCAGCGGCGACCAGAGGAATTTCAGCGAATAGGAAAGCCCGATCAGCGCCGTGAAGCCGATGGCGGCGAGTGAAAGGTTGGATTCCGCCAGCCATTGCCTGAGCGTGAAGGCCGAAAGCGGCAGCGGCACGCCGGCCGCAAAACCAAGCGCCAGCATCACAAGGAAGCGCTTGTCGCGCCAGCGGGGAAGCGAATCGGCCATGGTCTGAAACTGACAGAAGCGGCGCTAGCCTGCCACTACCCATGACTTGCCCGCGCGGCAAAGGCCAGCGCAATATCCCCCAGACGAATGCGGAGGGCAGCGGCATGAATATCATCGCCAAGGCGAAGGGCCTTTTGTTGGAACCAGGCAAAACCTGGGATTCGATTGCGGCGGAGCCCATGACGCTGGGCAGCGTTTTCACCGGCTATGTGCTGCCCTTGGCGGCGATTCCTTCCATTGGCAGCGCGATTGGCACTTTCCTCGGCGGGAATATGCCCAATTTTCCCGAATTGCTGATCAGCTACGTCATTGCGGTGGTGAGTGTGCTCATGATGGGCAAGATCATGCCGCCCTTGGCCGCGCGTTTTGGTGCCGCGCCGGATGCCAATGCAGGGATGAAGCTTGCTGCCTTCGCACCCACGGGGGCCTGGGTGGGCGGCTTGGCGTTGATGGTGCCTTCTGTTGGCGGGCTGCTCGCGCTGGTGGGGGCGCTTTACACGCTGTTCCTGTTTTATGATGGGGCGCAGCGGCTGTTTCCGGTGGAGCCGGTGAAGGCGCGAATGCTAGGCTTTGCGGCGGTATTGGCCTCGATCCTGTTGAATATGCTGATCGGTCTCGCGGTGGGCATCCTGTTCGCCTGATTGCCCGCCCTTCCCGCTGCGCTGAGGCCCCCCATATCGGGCTGGAGAAGTCAGGGATTTGGGCCATGCTTGTGACAGTTTTTGGCGGCGGCGGCTTTATTGGCCGCCATATCGTGCAGCGCCTGGCAGCGGCGGGCCATAGCATCCGGATTGCGGGGCGCGATACGGAACGCGCCGCGCGGCTTTGCACCATGGGCGGTGTGGGGCAGATCACCCCGGTTGCGGCATCAATCACCGATGAGGCTTCATCAGCGCGGGCGGTGGCCGGGGCGGATATCGTCATCAACCTGGTCGGCATTTTGTTCGAAGGCCGGGCCGGGGATTTCCAGCGTATCCAGGCCGAAGGCGCGGGGCGCGTCGCGCGGCTGGCCGCCGCTGCCGGGGCCAAGCAATTCCTGCATCTTTCCGCGATTGGCGCCGATGCCGGAAGCCAGAGCCTTTACGCGCAGACCAAGGCGGCGGGGGAAGCGGCGGTGCTGGCCGCCTTCCCCAGTGCCATTATCCTGCGCCCTTCCGTGGTGTTCGGGCCGGATGACCAATTCTTCAACCGCTTCGCGGGGCTTGCCGCCATGCTGCCCTTCATGCCGGTGGTGTCGGGCGAAACGCGCTTTCAGCCGGTTTATGTGGGCGATGTGGCGGATGCGGCGATGGCTGCGCTCGCGGACCCGGCGGCGGCGGGCAAGGTGTTTGAACTGGGCGGTCCGCGCGTGATGAGCATGCGCCAAGTGCTGCGTTACATCCTGGATGTCACGGGTCGGCGGCGCCCGATGATCGCCCTGCCAGAGGGGTTCGTGCGGCTTCAAGCGCGCCTTGGAGAGTTGCTGCCCACCCCGCCGCTCACGCGCGATCAGCTGATTCTGCTGGGAAAGGACAATGTAGTTTCGCCCAATGCTTTGGGATTTCAGGCACTTGGCATTGAACCCAAGGCGGTGGAGGCGATTGTGCCGGCCTACCTGGCGCGGTTTCGCGTGGGTGGGCAGAGAGCTTCGAACGCATAAAGACCGATTCGGACATAATTTAGGGGCGCGATATGTCGAAAGAAACGCATGGGGTAATGGATGGACCGATTTAGGTCATAAATTCTGTCCTTATCGCGCAAAAAAGACTCGCATTGGGAATTGGCTTTGGTTATTGGGCGGTTCTGGGTTCAACCACGACCAAGGACTCCCCCCGATGGCCGAGAAAATGCTGCAATTCGTCCGCCTGGCGCAGCACCAGCCGGATAAGCGGGAAGCGACCGACCGCCGCGCGGATTGGAATGAGGTCTATCGCCCCTTCGTCGCGGAAGCGGCGACTGAGCAGGCGTCTCGTTGCTCCCAATGCGGCGTGCCCTTCTGCCAGGTGCATTGCCCGCTGAATAACAACATCCCCGATTGGCTGAAGCTGACCGCCGAGGGGCGGCTTGAAGAAGCCTATGAGATCGCCTCGGCCACCAACAACTTCCCGGAGATTTGCGGCCGCGTCTGCCCGCAGGATCGGCTGTGTGAAGGCAATTGCGTGATCGAAAAGGGTTTCAATGCCGTCACCATCGGTGCGCTGGAAAAATACATCACCGATACGGCGTGGGAGAATGGCTGGGTGAAACCGCCCAAGCCCGTGCGCGAAAGGCCTGAGAGCATCGGCATTATCGGTGCCGGACCCGCCGGCATGGCGGCCGCTGAACGGCTGCGCGTGATGGGCTTTCAGGTGGTGATTTATGATCGGCATGACCGCGCCGGCGGGCTGATGATTTACGGCATCCCGAATTTCAAATTGGAAAAGGATGTGGTGGTGCGCCGCTGGCACCAATATGCCGAAGGCGGCATTGAATTCCAGCTGAACTGCGCGGTGGGGCGCGATATCTCCTTGGCGGAGTTGCGACGCAAACATGCCGCGGTGCTGATTGCAACCGGCGTCTATAAGGCGCGCGATATTGTGGTGCCTGGCGCTGATCTGCCCGGCGTGGTGGCAGCGCTGGATTATCTGATTGCATCCAACCGCAAGGGCTTGGGTGATGCCGTGCCGGCGTTCGATTCTGGCGCGCTAAATGCCGAAGGCCGGCATGTGGTGGTGATTGGCGGTGGCGATACCGCGATGGATTGCGTGCGTACCGCAACGCGGCAAGGGGCGGCTTCCGTCACCTGCCTTTATCGTCGCGACAAGGCGAATATGCCGGGGTCCATGCGCGAAGTGTACAATGCCGAGGAAGAAGGCGTGCGCTTTGAATGGCTGGCCGCGCCGGAAGCTTTTGAAGGCAAGACGAAGGTTGAAGGCGTGCGCGCCCTGCGCATGCATTTGGGCCTGCCGGATGCAACCGGCCGCCAGCAGGTGGAACCCATCACGGGCAGCGATTTCACCGTGAAGGCTGATTTGGTGATCAAGGCGCTCGGCTTTGATCCGGAAGATTTGCCGGTGATGTTCGAAGAACCTGCGCTTTCCGTCACGCGCTGGGGCACGTTGAAGGTGGACCATCGTAGCATGATGACATCGCTGCCCGGTGTATTCGCGGCGGGCGATATCGTGCGCGGTGCATCCCTGGTGGTCTGGGGAATTCGGGATGGCCGCGATGTCGCGGAACAGATTGCGGCTTTTGTTGAAGCCGGCAAATCAAGCATTGCAGTAGCGGCGGAGTGATCGAGATGAACGACATCGAACAAGACATCGCCGTCATGCGCGCCGAAGCTGCGCGCCTTGCGCGTGAGGCGCATCTCGACCTGACCGAACATGATGCCTGCGGTGTTGGCCTGGTGGCAGCGCTTGATGGCAAGCCACGGCGGGAAGTAGTGCAGGCCGGCATTGATGCTTTGCGTGCCGTTTGGCATCGCGGCGCGGTGGATGCCGATGGCAAAACCGGCGATGGCGCGGGCATTCATATCGAAATCCCGCAGGATTTCTTCGCCGCCGTGGTGGAACGCGGTGGCGATAGGCTCCGCCCCGGGCGCATCGCGGTGGGGCAGATTTTCTTGCCGAAATCCGATCTTGGCGCGCAGGAACGCTGCCGGCAGATTGTGGAAACCGAGATTCTCAATGCCGGCTATGCCATTTACGGCTGGCGGCAAGTGCCCATCAATGTCGCCTGCATTGGTGAAAAGGCCAATGCGACGCGGCCCGAGATTGAGCAAATTCTGATCCATGAGACGCAACAGCGCGATATCGCGACGGTTGAGCGCGATATGTATGTGATCCGCCGGCGGATCGAAAAACAAGCCATCGCGGCGCAGATAGCGGAGCTTTATCTGTGCTCACTCTCTGCGCGGTCCATCATCTACAAGGGCATGTTCCTCGCGGAAGCGCTGACGGAGTTTTATCCCGATTTGTTGGATGAGCGTTTCGTCAGCCGCTTTGCCATTTATCATCAGCGCTATTCCACCAATACCTTCCCCACCTGGCGCCTGGCACAGCCTTTCCGCACGCTGGCGCATAATGGCGAAATCAATACGCTGCATGGCAATGTGAATTGGATGAAGTCGCACGAGACGCGACTTTCCCATGCGCTGCTTGATCCTTTCATGGATGATCTGAAGCCCGTTGTGCAGGCGGGTGGTTCTGATACCGCGACACTTGATAACGTGTTTGAATTGCTGGTGCGTGCCGGGCGCGATGCGCCCATGGCCAAGGCGCTGCTGATCCCAGAAAGCCTAGGCAATAACGCCACCATGCCGCAGGCGCATCGTGACCTGGTTCTTTACTGCAACGCCGTCATGGAACCCTGGGATGGCCCGGCAGCGATTTGCGCAACAGATGGGCGCTGGGTGGTGGCGGGGCTGGATCGCAATGGCTTGCGCCCTTTGCGCTACAGCGTCACTTCCGATGGCATGCTGATTGTTGGGTCTGAAACCGGCATGGTGAAGCTGGCCGAAGACCGCATCATTCAAAAGGGCCGTGTTGGTCCCGGCCAATCCATCGGCGTTGATCTGGATGAGGGGCGGTTTTTCGAAGACACGGCGCTGAAGGATCTGATTTCTGCCCGTAAGCCCTTCGGCCAATGGACTGAACGCACCACGCGCATTGATGAGATTGTGAAGGCTGAAGCCGATGAACGCGCCAATCTGACCGGGGAGGATTTGCGTCGCCGCCAGCTTTCGGTCGGCTATACCATGGAAGAATTGGAATCCATCCTGCATCCCATGGTGGAAGACGCCAATGAGGCAGTGGGCTCCATGGGTGATGATACACCCATCGCCGTGCTTTCTGAACAATATCGCGGCCTGCATCATTATTTCCGTCAGGCGTTCAGCCAGGTGACCAATCCGCCGATTGACAGCCTGCGTGAGACGCGGGTGATGACGTTGAAGACCCGGCTCGGCAATCTTGGGAATATCCTGGATGAGGATCCGACGCAGTGTGACATGCTGATGCTGGATAGCCCCGTGCTGTCCAATGCCGAATTCGATGCCATGCGCGCCTATATGGGCTCAACCGCCTGCGTGGTGGATTGCACTTTTCCCGTTGCGGAAGGTGAGGCTGGGCTGCGTCGCCACATTGAACGCATCCGCCGCGAAGCCGAAGAAGGCGTGCGTTCCGGCTGCGCCCATGTGATCCTGACGGATGAAGCGCAATGCGCCGAACGCGCCGTGATCCCCATGATTCTTTCGGTCGGTGCGGTGCAGACGCATCTGGTGAAGAATGGGCTCCGCACCTTCACATCGCTCAATGTCCGCGTCGCGGAATCGCTCGATGTGCATTATGTTGCGGTGCTGATTGGTGCGGGTGCCACCACGGTTAATGCCTATCTGGCGCAGGAAAGCATCGCGGATCGGCATCGGCGCGGCTTGTTCGGCGCCATGTCTTTGCGTGAAGCGGTGGGGCGCTACAAGAAGGCGGTGGATAAGGGCCTGCTCAAAGTCATGTCCAAGATGGGAATTGGCGTTTTGTCTTCCTATCGCGGTGGCATGAATTTCGAAGCCATCGGGCTTTCCCGCGCGCTGGTGGCTGAGTTTTTCCCCGGCACGCCTTCGCGCATTTCCGGGATTGGGCTTTCCGGCATTGCGCGTCGCGTATTGGCGCTGCATGCAAAAGCTTGGGCTGAAGGCGCGGTGACGCTGCCAATTGGCGGGCTTTACAAGCTGCGCCGCCGTGGTGAGGCGCATGCTTTTGACGGTACGCTGATCCACACGCTGCAAAGCGCGGTGGAAACCGAAAGCTATCAGACCTTCAAGCGCTATTCCGATGCGGTGCGGCGCTTGCCACCTGTGGCGCTGCGCGATTTGCTCGATTTCCGGCTGGAAGGCCGCACGCCGATTGCGCTGGAAGAAGTGGAAAGCATTACGGAAATCCGCAAGCGCCTGCTTGCACCAGGGATTTCGCTTGGCGCGCTCAGCCCTGAAGCGCATGAAACACTTTCGATCGCCATGAACCGGATAGGCGCGCGCAGCGATTCCGGCGAGGGCGGTGAAGACCCCGCCCGCGCCAAGCCACGCGCCAATGGCGATAACGCCAATTCCGCAATCAAGCAGATTGCCTCTGGCCGCTTTGGCGTAACGGCGGAATACCTCAATAATTGCCGAGAGATCGAAATCAAGGTCGCGCAAGGGGCGAAGCCTGGTGAGGGTGGGCAATTGCCTGGCTTCAAAGTCACGGGGCTGATTGCCAAGCTGCGGCATTCCACACCGGGTGTGATGCTGATCAGCCCGCCGCCGCATCACGACATCTATTCAATCGAAGATCTGGCACAGTTGATCTACGACCTGAAGCAGATCAACCCGGATGCGACGGTGTGTGTGAAGCTGGTGAGCCGTTCGGGCATTGGCACCATTGCCGCGGGTGTTGCGAAGGCAAAGGCGGATGCGATTCTCATCTCCGGCCATTCCGGGGGCACCGGCGCTTCTCCGCAATCTTCCATCAAGTATGCCGGCCTGCCCTGGGAAATGGGGCTGTCTGAGACGCATCAGGTTTTGTTGCTCAATCGCTTGCGGCATCGCGTGAAGCTGCGCACCGATGGCGGCATCAAGACCGGGCGCGATGTGGTGATTGCGGCCATGCTGGGCGCCGAGGAATTCGGCATTGGCACGGCATCCTTGGTGGCGATGGGCTGCATCATGGTGCGGCAATGCCATTCCAATACCTGCCCCGTGGGCGTCTGCACGCAGGATGAGGCGTTGCGCGCCAAATTCGCTGGCAGCCCAGAGAAGGTAATCAATCTTTTCTCCTTCGTCGCCGAAGAAGTGCGCGAAATCCTGGCAAGCCTTGGCATGCGCAAGCTGACCGATGTGATTGGCCGCACTGACCTGCTGCAACAGGTCAGTCGCGGGTCTGAGGATTTGGATGACCTAGATCTCAACCCGCTTTTGGTGCAGGCCGATGCCGGCCCGCACGCATCCTATTGCACCTTGGACGGCCGCAATGAGGTGCCGGAGACTTTGGATGCGGAGATGATCCGCGATGCGGATGCGCTGTTCCGCCACGGCGAGAAAATGCAGCTGCAATATAATATCCGCAACACGCATCGCGCGATTGGCACCAAGGTGTCTTCCCGCATCGTTCGGCAATTCGGCATGACAGGGCTGCAAGCCGGGCATTTGACCGTGCGGCTGCGTGGCAGTGCTGGCCAATCACTCGGCGCCTTTGGTGTGCGGGGCTTGAAGCTGGAGGTTTTTGGCGACGCCAATGATTATGTTGGCAAGGGGTTGTCGGGCGCTTCCATTGTGGTGCGCCCCGCGCCCTCATCCAGCCTGATCTCTCAGGAGAATACCATCATCGGCAATACGGTACTCTATGGCGCCACGGCTGGGGAGCTTTTCGCGGCAGGCCAGGCCGGTGAGCGCTTCGCCGTGCGCAATTCCGGCGCGACTGCCGTGGTGGAAGGCTGCGGCGCCAATGGCTGTGAATACATGACCGGCGGGACGGTGGTGATCCTGGGCGCGGTTGGCGATAATTACGGTGCAGGTTTCACTGGCGGCCAGGCCTTCATCTATGATGCAGATGGCACTTTCGAAAAGCGCATCAATCCGGAAACCTTGCTCTGGTCACGCCTTGCCCATCCGCATTGGGAAGAAGCGCTGCGTGATCTGATCGCGCGGCATGTGGCCGAAACTGGCAGCCGATTCGCCGCGCGCCTATTGAATGAATGGGCGATGGAACGCGGGCGCTTCTGGCATGTGGTGCCGAAGGAATATGCGCAATATCTGCCGGTGCCGATGAGTGAAGCGCCGGCCATCGCAGCAGAATAGGGGGTGTCATGAACC
>JBBAUC010000004.1:21741-40678 GCA_040398485.1 Roseomonas sp.
TCATGAACCTGGATCAACTGCGCCATTACCAAAGCAAGCTGGCTTATGAGATGGATTCCTGGGACCTGCATGTTGCAATCAGCAATGGAGAACCCTTCGTCGTGGTGGACGGCCGATCCGAAGCCGCCTTTGCGAAGGAACATATCCCCGGCGCGATCAGCCTGCCGCATCGAGGTATTTCTACCCTCAGCACCGAAGCATTGGATAAATCGAAGACCTACATATGCTATTGCGATGGCGTTGGGTGCAACGCTTCAACCAAGACCGCGCTCAAATTACTGACCCTTGGTTTCAAGGTGCGTGAATTGATCGGCGGCTTGGATTGGTGGAAGCGCGACGGCTATCAGACTGCGGGCTCAGAAGGCCGTGCAGGCACCCCGGTTGGCTGTGGTTGCTGAAAGCCATTCCCAGGGCGCGCATAGCCTCAGCGCTGCTCCGCCCGCCAACGCGCCCAGGGCGCAATATCGGGCAAGCGCTGCGGCGCCGCGGCCGGGCCTGAAAAACGCAGCCCAATCTCGGGCGCTTCGGCCACCGGTGGGCGCAGCGCGAAGCCAAGGTCCAGCACTTGGCGCGGTAAATCCATCGATCCAGTGATGCGGGCAGAAACCCCACCCTCCCCAACCATATTCACCTCTTGCAATGAAAGCCGCCCGGCGGCGATTTGCCAGCCACCTTCCAGCCGCTCCACAGCCGTTGCGCCACCGGAAAGGGCGCGGCGCAGCGCAGCCTCTGCTGCCACAGGATCAGCAAGCCCTGCCGCGGCATGGGCATCACGCAGCGCCATCCCGGCCACGACGCCATCCGCAAGCAGGAAGCGCCCAGAGCCTTCCAGGGAGGAAAGCAGCGCCGATGGCGCATGGCCCGATCCCGCCAGCCGGCCGGCCAGCGCAATCCTGCCCGCGGCAAGGTCAAGTGGCAGATCAAAGATGGGGTGCGCCAGTGTTGCGTCGGCAATCTCGAAATCGCCTTCCAAGCGCGGGGGCTGGGCGGAGATGTCCAAAACGCCGCGCCCTTCCATCTGCCCACCGGCAAGGCCAGTGCGGAAGGACACAAGCTGCAGCCGGCCCCCTTCAAGCGTCACCTCCGCTTGGGCGTTCTCCACCGCCGGCAGCCCCGAAACCGCAATGCGCGTGGCGTTGAGGCTGAGCGCGCCGTCCAGCGCCGCCAAAAAAGCCAATGGCAGCGGTTCTTGATCTGTCAAATCAAGCGCCGGCAAGGCCAGGTTTTCCGCGGCAATGCGTAGCGCCAGCTTGGGCCTTGCGTCGTTCAACTCCAGCCGCGCTTCTCCTTCAAGCCGCGCCTCAGCCGCAACAAGCGTGAAGAAGGGCAGCGAGAAGACGCTGCCTTCCGCAGCGATGCGCGCAATGACGGAAGCCGATCCCTCACCCATCCAGCCGGGCTCCTCGCGGCCGAGCGAAAGCGCGAAAAGCCGCGCCGCGCTGGGGTGGCGGAAGGTCAGGCTGCCCTCACCGCGCGCCTTTGGCAGATCGAGCACGCCATTGGCGTCAAGCCGTGCATCCTCAAGTGCGATATCGGCGTTGAGTGACAGCGCATCAGCCGTGCCATTGCCCCGAAGGCGGAGCGAAACCGGCAGCGCCGTCAACCCGGCGGGCAGGTTGAGCGCTTCACTCAGCAGAGGCGGCAGGGCGCTGGCCATGGGGGCGGCGATTTCAAGCGCTGCATCGGCAAGGCTTGGCGCGGCGCCAAGGCTGACGCTACCCGATGCCGATAGGCTGGCACTGCCCTGGCGCGCCGAGAAGCGTTGTAGCGAAAGCCGGCCCGCATCCAGCGTGGCTTCCAGCGCCACGCCATCCAAAGCCTGCCCCTGCCATTCCACCTTGCCCGCCGTCAGGCGCAGATTGGCATCAAAGCCTTGCAGCGCTTCGGTGGCTTCCTGCCAGGACAGGCTTTCAGACAACACCCCATCCAGCGACAGCGCATCAATGGAAAGCCCAAGCCCAAGCGCGGGCCTCGCGCCCAGCCGCAAAGCGCCAGCCCCGGCGTAGCGCCCGCCATCCACCAGCAGGGAAAACTCAGGCGCCTCGATCAGGTTGGGTTCCAGTACCAAGCGCCCGCGGCCTTCAAAACGGCGCAGCCTTGCGGGGTCTGGCGCCGCCACCGCAAAGCCAAAGGCAGTAAGGCTATCGCGCAGGCTGGGGCCGGAGATGCTCAGCGCCAGTTCCAGCCTTTCGCCAAGCGTGGCGCCGCGCGCTTCAAGCTCTGCCTCACCGGGCAAAAGCGCTGCGATATCCGTCAGTGTCATGCGCGCGCCATCGCGGGCGATGCCAGCCTTGAAGCGGCGCAATTCATGTCCCTGCCAGCGAGCGGATTCGGCAGCGATGTCGAGCACGACGGGGAAGGGCCAATCTCGCGCGCCGCGCATGGCGACGATCCAGGGGTCCAGATCCAGCCGGTTCATGGTGATGGCCAGATCCATCTTCGCTTCAGGTGCCAACTTGATCTCCGCCGCGGCCCGACCGGTGCCGCCATCAAATTCTACGGCCAGGTCTGGTGCAATGATCCGGTCTTCGCTGGCGCGCATGCGGCCGGAGATTCGGAAGGGCAGCGTGGGTGCCGGCAGAAAGGCCGAAAGATAAGCGCCAGAAGCTTCAAGCCGCCCCTCATAGCCACCTTCGGCCAGCAAAGCGCCGCGCGTGACCAACGCGGCCCCCTGGCCATTCAGGCGCAATTCCAGCGTGCCGATGCCATCATAGCCAGGCCGGCCTAGCACGGCCTGGAAGCGCGCCTCGGCGCCCGCGCGGGTGAAGCTGCCTTCCATACGCACCGCATCCAGCGGACCAGGCGCAACCAGGCGCGCGGCGACGTTTTCAAAGGCCACTTCGCCTAGCGTCACGCGGCTTCCTTCAATCCGCGCGGCGAAATCGGAAAGCCAGGGCGGCGGGCGCCAGGCGCCGGCAGTCGGCAGCGGCCAAGGCACGCGGATATCGGCGCCGACCAGCACCAGATCGCGCGCTTCAAACCGCCCCATCAGCAAGGGTGCCAGGCCAAGCCTCAGACGCAGCGTTTGCGCCTTCACACCTAGCCCGCCTTCATCCTGCCCCAGATGCACCTCATCCGCTTCGATCATGGGCTGCGGGAGCAACACAACACGGAGCGGCCCCTGCAAAGCGACCGGCCGGCCAAGCCGTTCAGATGCGAGTGCGGCCAGCCGATGGCGCTGCCCTTCCCAGGAAATCAGGCGCGGCCCGACCCACGCCGCCGCCAAGGCGA
Organism: Roseomonas sp.; assembly: GCA_040398485.1. GTDB lineage: Bacteria > Pseudomonadota > Alphaproteobacteria > Acetobacterales > Acetobacteraceae > Neoroseomonas. The sequence goes on from JBBAUC010000004.1 coordinate 24,973, forward strand.
TCCCGACCAGAAGAAGCGCGAAAAGGCTGCGGCGCGATTTCAGCTTGCAGCCCCCCAACCACCGCCACCGGGCGTTTCAATGCCAAGCACTTCGCCGGCGGCCAGATGCGCGGAATCGCTGCCCTTCAGCCATTGAATGCTGCCATCGGCGCGTTCCACCCATTGCCGGCCAGCAGCGCCATCGGCACCGCCTTGCAGCCCATGCGGCGGCACGTTGCGGCGCGACGCCACAATCACCGCTTCCATGGGGTGCAGAAAGCGAATGCGCCGGCGCGATCCATCGCCGCCATGCCAGCGCCCCGCCCCGCCCGAGCCGCGACGGATGGAAGATTCCTCAAGCCGAACCGGATAACGCAATTCCAGGATTTCAGGGTCCGTCATGCGCGTATTGGTCATGTGGGTTTGCACGGGACCCGCGCCATTGAAGCCAGGCCCGGCGCCAATGCCGCCGCAGATCGTCTCATAATATTGGTAGCGCGCATCGCCAAAAAGCAGGTTGTTCATGGTGGCCTGGGCGGAAGCGCAGGCACCAAGGGCAGCGAGCAACGCATTGCAGGTCATTTGGCTGACTTCCGTGTTGCCGGCCACCACTGCAGCACCTGGGCGCGGTGACAGGAAAGTTCCCTCCGGTATCACGATTTCCAAGGGCTTCAGGCAGCCATCATTGAGCGGAATATCCTCACCCACCAGGCAGCGGAAGCAATAAAGCACCACGGCGCGGCAGACTGCGGATGGAGCGTTGAAATTGCTTGGACGTTGCGGTCCTGTACCTGTGAAATCAATCACCGCCTTGCGCGCGGCGCGATCAACGCGGATGGCAACCTTCAGCGGCGCGCCATCATCAATGCTCGTTTCAAAATGGCCATCGGGGAGTTTTTCCAAAACGCGACGCACGCTTTCTTCGGCATTATCCATGACGTGCCGCATATAGGCGCTGACGGTGGCAAGCCCGTAATCGGCAACGGCACGGCTCAATTCCTGCACGCCTTTTTCATTGGCGGCGATTTGCGCCTTGATGTCAGCGACATTCACATCCGGGCTGCGCGCGGGATAGCGCGCGCCGGACAGCAGGGCGCGGAATTCCGCTTCACGGAAATGCCCGCCATCCACCAGCAGGAAATCATCAATCACCACGCCTTCTTCTTCCAGCGTGCGAGACAGCGGCGGCGTGGAACCAGGTGTCAGGCCGCCAATATCAGCGTGATGCCCGCGTGAACCCACAAAGAACAGGATGTCTTTCCCCGCCGCATCGAAGACCGGCGTGATCACCGTCACATCCGGCAAATGCGTGCCGCCATTATAGGGGTTATTGAGCGCCACGACATCGCCGGGCTTGAGGGTCGCGCCCCGCGTGCGGATAACGGTGCGCACACTTTCCCCCATGGCGCCCAGATGCACCGGCACATGCGGCGCATTGGCAATCAGCGCGCCAGTGGCATCGAAAATGGCGCAGGAAAAATCGAGCCTTTCCTTGATATTCACTGAAAGGCTGGTGTTTTGCAGCACAGCGCCGGTTTGCTCCGCAATGCTCATGAACAGGTTGTTGAAGAGTTCCAGCATCACTGGATCGGGCCGCGCCGCATCGGCGGCACTGCCTGTACGCACGCGCGCGGCGATGCGGCGCAGTACCAAATGATTGCGCGCGGTTACTTCTGCCTCCCAGCCCGGTTCCACCACGGTGGTGGCATTGGCTTCGCGCAGCAGCGCAGGCCCTGCGATGCGATCCCCCGCGCAGAGCGCATCGCGATCATGCACCGGCGCAGCATGTTCAGCGCCCTGGGTGAATAGCGTGATGCTATCAACCGCCACGGGCGCTTGGCCCGCGATCCGCGCTGGCAGCGCGGCTTCGCGCACTTCCTCACCCGGCGCGGTGACTTCCGCGATGCAGGCTTCAACAATCACCTGGCGTTCCGGCGTGGCGAAGCCAAAACGCCGGCGATGCGCTTCGGTGAATTCCGCCAGCACTTCCTGATGCGCGCCGAAAGCGACAGGCAGGAAAGCATCGGTGCCGGCATAGCGCAGATGCAGCCGCCGCGCCGCTTGCAAGCGCGCAGGATCGGCGCCTTGGCGCGCCAATTCTTCCCGCCCCGCCGCCACTAGCGCATCAAGCCGTGCCGTCAGATCGCTGATGGCATCAGCGGTGAAGGGCGCTTCCACTGCGGCTTCACGGATAACCGCTTGATCAGCCAGCCCCATACCATAAGCGGAAAGCACGCCCGCGAAGGGATGGATAAACACCGTTTCCATGCCCAATTCATCAGCGACGAGGCAGGCATGCTGCCCGCCCGCGCCGCCGAAGCATTGCAGCGCGAAGCGCGTCGCGTCATGGCCCTTCTGGATCGAAACCTGCTTGATGGCATTGGCCATATTGGCGACCGCAACACGCAAAAACCCTTCCGCCACCGCGCGCGGATCGGGCGCCGCTTTGCCCTGCGCCTTGCCGATTTCAGCCGCCAGGACCGCGAATTTCTCCGCGACAATTGCCGCATCCAAAGGCTGATCACCCTTGGGGCCGAAAATTGCCGGGAAGTGATGCGGCTGGATTTTGCCCACCATAACATTCGCATCCGTCACCGTGAGCGGCCCGCCGCGCCGATAACAGGCAGGCCCAGGCACGGCACCGGCAGAATCCGGCCCCACACGGAAACGCGCACCATCAAAATGCAGAATGGAACCGCCGCCCGCTGCCACCGTATTGATTGCCATCATCGGCGCGCGCATGCGCACACCAGCGACTTCGGTTTCAAACGCGCGCTCAAAAGCGCCAGCGTAAAGCGCGACATCGGTGGAAGTGCCGCCCATGTCAAAACCGATGATCCGCTCAAACCCGCCCATCGCCGCGGTGCGCGCAGCGCCCACAATGCCGCCCGCGGGGCCAGACAGGATCGCATCCTTGCCTTGGAAATGCCCGGCCTCCGTCAAGCCGCCGCTTGATTGCATGAAGTAAAGCCGGACGCCCGGCAATTCCGCCGCCACCTGATCCACATAGCGGCGCAGAATGGGCGAGAGATACGCATCAACAACAGTAGTATCCCCGCGCGGCACAATGCGCGGCAGCGGGCTTGCGCGGTGGCTGAGCGAGATTTGTGTGAAACCAACCTCGCGCGCAATCGCACCAAGCCGTTCTTCATGGGCGGGATAAGCCCAGGCATGCATCATCAGAATCGCGACAGCGCGCAGACCTTCCTGATAAGCGGCGCGCAAAGCATCCCGCGCCCCGACCTCATCCAAGGCTTCCAATTCCGAGCCATCCACCGCCACACGCCCGCCGATTTCAACGGCGCGTTCATGCAGCAATTCCGGCAGGCGTACATCAAGATCGAATAGCCTTGGCCGCGCCTGATTGCCGATACGCAGCAGATCAGCAAAGCCGCGATTGACCAGCAGCAGCACTCGTTCGCCCTTGCGTTCCAAAAGCGCATTGGTGGCGACCGTGGTGCCCATTTTCACCGCCTCGATCAGCCCGGGCGGAATCGGCGCACCGGCGGCAAGGCCCAGGCATTGGCGAATGCCGGCAACGGCAGCGTCCTTATAGCGTTCCGGGTTTTCCGACAGCAGTTTCAGCGTGGAAAGCCGCCCGGCCGGATCGCGCGCGACGATATCGGTGAAGGTGCCGCCACGATCAATCCAGAATTGCCAAGCCGACATGCGAAACCCTTAGGCCAAAAGGAAAACGAAGCAGAAGGCTCTAAAACATTATCGGGCCGAGTGAAATCGGCTCACAGCCCCGCATCGGCAGGCACCAGCACCTGCCCAGCCTCATCCACCCGCGCCGCCACGGCTTCCAGGGCTTCTCCGTAACAGGGGCCGGAGACGCATTCGCCGGATTCAATCTCAAACCGCGCGCCATGGGCGGAACAGAGAATATGCTGGCGCTTGGCATCCAGAAAGCGATCCGGCACGGGGTCCAAAGGCAGGCCAATATGCGGGCAGGAATTCACATAAACCCAAACCACGCTACCGCGCCGGACGGCAAAAAGCCCCATGAAGGCGCCGGGGGCGGCCGGGAAGCCCTTGGACCCGCCATCGGGGATATCCTCAAGCGCACAAAGCGCGCGTTCTGGCTTGCTCATTTGCCGGCCCAGCCGCCCATACGGGCAATCACCGCCCAATGCTCGGGCGCAATCGGCATCACAGAAAGCCTGGATTGCCGGATCAACGCCACCTCAGCCAGTGCGGGCTCGGCCTTGATGGCAGCCAGGCCGACGGGCTTTGGCATGGGCCCCACCGCGCGCATATCCACGCAAACCCAGGGTGACCCTTCTTCTGCGGACGGGTCCGGATAGGCTTCGCGCGCGACTTCGACCACGCCCACAACCTCCTTCCCGATATTGGAATGGTAGAAGAAGGCCAAATCGCCCTTTTTCATCGCCATCAGGTTTTTCTTGGCCAAGTGATTGCGCACGCCCGTCCAGGGCTCCACGCCATTGGCCACCTGCTGGTCCCAGGAAAAGGCATCGGGTTCGGATTTCACCAGCCAGCGGGCTATCGGCGCTGTGGTCCTGGCTGCTGGCATGATGAGACTCGCCCCCCTTTGGCCCCGGAGGGGCTCTTGCCAATCAGGTAACCCCAGACGCGACTTGCTTCAATAAGCCGGGCCTGGTTTTCGTGCAGGGGGGGACTCCCTTGGCGAAGCACCGCCCCCCATGTGAAGCTAAAAGGGAGGCACGCGGGTGATTCCACCCGCCAAAAATCTAGGCTAGTCTGACCATGTGGACATCAGAATGACAGCCAAAGCTGACAGCAGCCCGAGCGGTGCCGCCCCAGGCGCGCGTTCGTTGCACCGCTTCGCCAATCCGGGGCGCTTTTTGCGCGCCTCGGCCAAGGTACAGGTATGGCTATGGGCGGCGGCAGCTTTGGTGCTGGGCGCGGGGCTGGTTTGGGGGCTGTTTCTATCGCCGGCGGACTGGCAGCAGGGCCAAACCGTCCGCATCATGTATGTGCATGTGCCGATGGCCTGGCTTGCGATGGGTGGCTACACCGCGCTGGCTGCGGCTTCCATCATGTCCCTGATCTGGCGCCATCCCTTGGCTGATCTTTTCGCGCGGGAATTATCGCCGGTGGGCGCTTTGGTGACGGCGCTCTGTTTGGCCACGGGCAGCCTTTGGGGCCGGCCCATGTGGGGCACCTGGTGGGTTTGGGATGCGCGGCTCACTTCCGTTTTGGTGCTGTTCTTCCTGTGGTTGGGTCACGCGGCGCTGACCCGCGCTTTTGAGGATCAGGAACGCGGCGCACGGGTTGGCGCCATCCTTGCCTTGGTGGGCATTGTGAATATCCCGATTGTGAAATTCAGCGTGGATTGGTGGAATACGCTTCATCAACCGGCTTCCGTCACGCGGCTTGATGCGCCGGGGATGCATGTGGATATTCTTTATCCGTTATTGACCTGCGCGCTTGGCTTTTCGCTGTTGTTTGGCGCGGTGGTGCTGGCCCGCACGCGGGCCGCCGTGATGGAACGACGCATCCGCGCCCTGCAATTGGCCCGCGCGCGGCGAGAGGAGGCAGCAGGCGCATGAGCCACACATTCTTCATCACCGCTTCCTATGCGCTGGTCCTGCTTGGCTTTGGTGCTTTGGTGCTGGATGCCGCGCGCCGCCATGCCGCGGCCAAGCGGCTGCTGGCGGAGCTTGACCCGCGCGGGGATCGGCCATGACTCGCAAGAAGCGCCGGCTTTACATTCTGCTGCTCTGTGGGCTTGGGCTTGGCAGCGCGACCGCGCTGACGCTGACGGCGTTTCAGGACAATCTGGTGTTTTTCCGCTCCCCTTCTGACATCATGCGCGAAGCGCCACCGGCCAATCGCGCCTTTCGCCTGGGCGGGCTGGTGGAAGCGGGCAGCCTGGAACGCGCGACGAACGCGGATGGCAAGCCCACCGCCAATTTCCGTGTGACCGATGGCGCGCATGTCATTCGCGTCTCCTACGCCGGGGTGCTGCCGGATTTGTTCCGCGAAGGGCAGGGCGTGGTGACGCTTGGCATGATGCTGCCCGATGGGTCTTTCCGTGCAAGTGAAGTGCTGGCGCGGCATGATGAAACCTATATGCCGCCGGAAGTGGCCGATGCGCTGAAGCGCGCCGGCCATTGGAACCCGGCGCAAGGCGCGGCCCCGCCACCGGCGGAATGGAATACCGCACCAAGGAGAGGCGGATGATTGGGGAAATCGGGCATTTTGCCCTGGCGCTTGGCTGCATTCTGGCTTTGGTGCAGGCGATCTTGCCGCTGATTGGCGCGCATCGGGCCGATGCGCGGTTGATGGCGCTGGCCTCGCCGCTCGCAGGCGCGCAGTTGATCGCGATTGCGTCGGCTTTTGGCGCGCTGCTTTGGGCCTTTGCGGTGAATGACACCACAGTCTCCAACGTGGTGCTGAACAGCCATTCAGCGAAGCCGCTGATTTATAAGTTTTCAGGCGCCTGGGGCAATCATGAAGGGTCCATGGTGCTTTGGGTGTTGATCTTGGCGCTTTGTGGTGGCGCGGTGGCCGGCTTTGGGCGCGATTTGCCGAGCGCCTTGCAAGCACGCGTGATCGGCATTCTGGGGCTGATCGCGGTGGGGTTTCTGGGCTTTATCATTTTCACCTCAAACCCGTTTGAGCGTGTTTGGCCACCGCCGATGGATGGGCAAGGGCTCAATCCGCTATTGCAAGACCTTGGCTTGGCGCTGCATCCGCCCATGCTTTACCTGGGCTATGTCGGTTATGCGGTGACGTTTGCCTTTGCCGTGGCAGCCCTGCTGGAAGGCCGCGTGGATGCAGCCTGGGGGCGTTGGGTGCGGCCCTGGTCGCTCGCGGCCTGGTCCTTCCTGACGCTTGGTATCGCGCTTGGGTCCTGGTGGGCTTATTACGAACTTGGCTGGGGCGGGTATTGGTTCTGGGACCCGGTGGAAAATGCCTCGCTTCTGCCATGGCTGATTGGCACGGCGCTGCTGCATTCGGCGATTGTGGTGGAGAAGCGCGAAAGCCTGAAAATCTGGACCGTGCTGCTGGCGATTCTGGCCTTTGGCATGTCGCTGCTCGGCACCTTCCTGGTGCGTTCGGGCGTGTTGAATTCCGTGCATGCCTTCGCCAATGATCCGGCGCGTGGTGTGTTCATCCTGGCGCTGTTGATGGCCTATGTGGCGGGGGCTTTGGCGTTGTTCGCCTGGCGCGCGCCCAAGCTGGGGGGCACCGGGATCTTCGCGCCAATCTCGCGCGAAGGCGGGCTGGTGCTGAATAATCTGCTGCTCTGTTCCATTGCGGCGGTGGTGCTGGTGGGTACGCTTTGGCCGATGTTTGCCGATATCCTGTTCGAGGCCAAAATCTCCGTAGGTGCGCCTTTCTTCAATGCGGCGACGGCGCCGCTGGCCATTCCTTTGGTCGCGGCCATGGCGGTGGGGCCGCTGCTGGCCTGGAAGCGCGCCGATCTGGCGGGGGCCTTGCAGCGCTTGTGGTGGGTAGGGTTGCTGGCGGTGGCTTCGGCGTTCCTGACGCTGCTGGTCGCGGGCTATCATGTGTGGCCGGCGCTTGGCTTTGCGGCGGCTGCCTGGCTGATTGCCGGCGCGGCGGCGGATATTCTGGACCGCATCGCTGCCTTCCGCCGGCCTTCCCAAGCCTGGAACCGCGCCCGAGGCCTGCCCCGCGCCGCCTGGGGTGGGGCGGTTGCCCATGCCGGCATGGGCGTGATGTTTGCGGGGTTGGCTGGCATGGGGCTGGCGACCGATGCGCTGGTGGAACTGAAGCCCGGCCAATCAACGCGGCTGGCGGGGTATGAATGGCGGCTGGAACGCATCCGCGATGTGCAGGGACCGAATTGGTCTTCGCGTCGCGCCACCATCACCGTGCTGGATGGCGGGCGCGTGGTGACGGTGCTGGAGCCTGAAAAGCGCTTCTTCCCAGTCGGGCGCATGAACACCACGGAAGCGGCCATCCATACCAACGCCATGCGAGACCTTTACGCGGTGCTGGGCGATGAACGTGATGGCGGTGGTGTCGTGCGGTTGCATCACAATCCCCTCGCCCCCTGGATTTGGTTTGGCGCGGGGATCATGGCTTTGGGCGGCGGGCTTTCGCTTTCTGATCGGCGCATTCGGGTTTCAGCACCTTCCCGCAAGACGGCAGCCGCACCAGCATGAGCGATAGCGCGCCACCAAAGCGCCCGCGGCGCTGGATGCTCTATGCGCCGCTTGGGCTGGCGGCGGCGGCGGGAGCTGGCTTTTACGCCATGCTGCAAGGCTTGCAGGATGGCAGCTACAACCCGCGCGGCGTGCCTTCCGTGCTGCTTGGCAAGCCCGCGCCAGATTTCAGCCTGCCGGCGCTGGAAGGCGTTGGTCTGCCCGCCCTGGCGGCGGCGGATTTGCGCGGGCCTTTGCCGGGGCCCGTTTTGGTCAATTTCTGGGCTTCCTGGTGCGCGCCCTGCATCATTGAACACCCGCAATTGATGCGTCTTTCGCGCGAAGGGGTCGCGGTTTACGGCATCAATTACAAGGATCGCATCCCGGAAGCCGGCGCCTTCCTGCAACGCCATGGCAATCCCTATCGCCGGCTTGGGCGCGATGAACCCGGGCGCACCGCGATTGATTGGGGCGTTTATGGCGTGCCGGAGACCTATTTGCTGGATCGCCAAGGCATGATCCGCTGGCGCTGGGCCGGGCCCATCACCGCCGATACGCTGGAGAATGAATTGCGCCCCCTTTTGCGGAGATATGCGTGACGCGCTGGGTTTTCTTCTGCCTGCTGCTGGCGCTGCCCGCCTGGGGCGCGGTGGGCGATCCGAATGAAAGGCTGGCCGACCCCGCCAAGGAAGCGCTGGCGCGGGAGATTGGGCGCGAATTGCGCTGCCTGGTCTGTCAAAACCAATCCATCGAAGACAGTGATGCGCAATTGGCGCGGGATTTGCGCCGCCTGGTGCGCGAACGTGTCGCGGCTGGCGAGGATCAGACCGCCGTCATTCGCTTTGTGCATGAGCGTTACGGCGATTTCGTGCTGCTGCGCCCGCCAGTCACGGCGGCGACCATGCTGCTTTGGGCGACGCCGATTTTAGCGCTTGGTGGCGGCATTGCCGTGATCATGTTCCGCCGCCGCCGCGCCCTGGCCGAAGCGGCAGCCCTTTCGCCCGACGAAGCAAAGCGCTTGGCTGAACTTGATCGCGGGGCGGCATGATCTGGATTGCATTATTGCTGCTGGCTTCGGCCACCATGGTGCCGCTGGTGGCCATGCTGTTCCGCCCCGTGGTGACGCGGGGCAGGCGAGAGGCCGATTTGGCGCTGTATCGCGCGCAATTGGCCGAGCTTGACCGTGAAGCCGCTGCTGGCCGGTTGGAAGGCGATGCGCTCCGCGCTGCGCAGGTGGAAGTACAACGGCGTTTGTTACAGGCGCCGGCGGAAGCGGCCCCTGCAATGCGTGGCCGCGCGCTTGGCTTCCTGCCGCTGGTCTTCCTGATCCCCGCAGCCGGGCTTGGGCTTTATCTGGTGCAAGGCACGCCGGATATGCCTTCCGCACCGCATCGCGAAAGGGCGGAGATTGCCGCGCGGGATGATGAGCTTTTGAATCGCCTGCGTGAAAGACTGGCCGGGCTTGACCCGATGAGCGACGCAGCGCGGCAGGGTTATGTGATGCTGGGCAATGCGGAACGCAGCCGCGGCAATGCCGATGCGGCGGCCGAGGCCTGGCGCCGCGCCCTGGCATCCCGCTTTGATGTGGAATTGGCGGCTGATCTGGTTGAGATGGAAATCGGGCGCGGTGAATTTGTCGCCGCCGGTCCCATCTTGCTGCGCGCCCTGACCGAGGCGCCGCAGGAGCCTAAGCTGCGCTTTTTGCTTGGTGTGGTGGAGGCCGAGGCAGGGCACCCGGACCGCGCGCGCGCGACATGGCGTGCGCTTTTGGCGGATAGCCCGCCCGATGCGCCTTGGCGCGCCTTGGTGGAACGGCGCTTGGGGGCTTTGCCCTGAACTGAAAAGTCTATTGGCGTGTGGCGCCGTGCCGCCGTGCCGCCGCGCCCCTCCGCCCCGGTTGCCTGAGCACGCCCCGCGCCCTATAGCGACCAGGGTCAAAACACAGCCATTAAGGTCCCCCCGCACGTGGCCACCATTGCCGCCCCCGACGCGCCCAACCCCGCGCTCGCCGCCCAGGCGGCCATTCTTGCCCGCCCGCTGGATGATCCCCGCCGTATGGCCAATGCCATTCGCGCGCTAGCGATTGATGGGGTGGAGCAAGCCAAATCCGGCCATCCCGGCATGCCAATGGGCATGGCCGATGCCGCGACCGCGCTTTTTGCCGGTTTTTTGAAATATGACGCGGCCGACCCGCGCTGGCCGGATCGGGACCGCTTTGTGCTTTCCGCCGGCCATGGATCCATGCTGCTTTATGCCCTTTTGCACCTGACGGGGCATGAAGGCATGGGGGCGGATGAGCTGAGGCGCTTCCGCCAGCTTCATTCCCCAGCCGCCGGCCATCCGGAATTTGGCGAACATCCGGCGATTGAAACCACCACCGGCCCGCTCGGCCAGGGGATTTCCACTGCGGTCGGCATGGCGATGGCGGAACGCATGATGGCGGCGCGGTTTGGCGTTTCGCTGGTGGATCATCGCACCTGGGTCATCGCCTCGGATGGGGACCTTCAGGAAGGCATCTCCCATGAAGCGGCTGCGTTGGCAGGCCATTACGGACTTTCCAAGCTGACGGTGCTTTGGGACGACAACCATATCTCGATTGATGGCGACACCGCGCTGTCATTTTCGGAAGATGTGCTGAAGCGCTTCCAGGCCTATGGCTGGGCCGTGCGGCGCGTTGATGGGCATGATGCGGGCGAATTGGCATCGGCCATGTCCTGGGCCATGCGTAACCGCAAACCGACGCTGATTGCCTGCCGGACCATCATTGGCCTCGGCGCACCGACCAAGGCGGGGACCGCGGGCAGCCATGGCGCGCCACTGGGCGCGGCTGAAGCTGCCGCCGCCAAACAGGCGCTGGGTTGGACTGCGGCGCCCTTTGAAGTGCCGGCGGATATCAAGGCGCTTTGGGAAAGCGCCGGCAAGCGCGGCGCGGGTGCGCGGCGTTCCTGGCTGAAGCGCATCGCCAAGCACCCGCAGCGCGCGGAATTTGAACGCGCCATGGCTGGCCGCCTGCCCGAAGCTTGGAATGAGGCGCTTTCGGCACTGCGTACCCAAATCGCGACCGATAAGCCAAAGCTGGCAACCCGCGTTTCCAGCCAGAAGGCTTTGGAAGCCTTGGTGCCATCCGTGCTGGAAATGGTCGGCGGTTCGGCGGACCTCACGGGGTCCAATAACACCAATGTGAAGGGCGTGCCGGCGATTACGCCGAGCAATTTCAGTGGTCGCTTCGTCCATTGGGGCGTGCGTGAACATGGTATGGCGGCGGCCATGAATGGCATGGCGCTGCATGGCGGCATCATCCCCTATAGCGGCACCTTCCTGGTCTTTGGCGATTACCTCCGCCCCGCCGTGCGGCTTGCGGCACTGATGCGCCAGCGTGTCATTCATGTGCTGACGCATGATTCGATCGGCCTTGGCGAAGATGGCCCGACGCATCAGCCGGTGGAACATCTCGCTTCCTTCCGCGCCATGCCGAATGTGCATGTCTTCCGCCCGGCGGATGCGATGGAGACAGCGGAATGCTGGGAATTGGCGCTGCGGCGTGCCGATGGGCCTTCCTTGCTGGCGCTATCACGCCAAAACCTGCCGACGCTGCGCACCGACACAGCCGAGAATCGCTCAGCCCGCGGTGGCTATGTGCTGGCGGAAGCCGATGGTGCGCGCGGCGCGACGCTGATTGCAACCGGCAGCGAAGTCTCGCTGGCTATGATCGCGCGGGATGCCTTGCAGGCAGCCGGCATTCCAACCGCTGTGGTGTCTTTGCCGTGCTGGGAATTATTCGCGGCGCAGGATGATGCTTATCGCGCTGGCGTTTTGGGCAGTGCGCCGCGTTTTGGGATTGAAGCCGCGGTTGGCTTTGGCTGGGAACGCTGGCTTGGCGCGGATGGCGTTTTCATTGGCATGGCGGGCTTCGGCGCTTCGGCCCCCGCCGATGATTTGTTCAAGCATTTCGGCATCACGCCGGATGCGGTGGTTGAAGCCGTACGCAAGCGGCTTGCTGTCTGATTTCGGTTCTGTCGGGGAGGGGAAATATCATGGCCGTGAAGGTTGCCATCAATGGGTTCGGGCGCATCGGGCGCCTGGTGCTGCGCGCGATGATTGAAAGCAATCGCCGCGATGTGGAATGCGTCGCGATCAATGACCTGGGTAGCGTGGAAGCCAATGCGCATCTGTTCCGCTATGACAGTGTGCATGGCCGCTTCCCCGGTGAGGTTGCGGTAGATGGCAATAAGATCATCATCACTGCCAATGGCCGAATTTATGCGCCGATTATCGTGAGCGCTGAGCGTGACCCGACCAAGGTGCCCTTCCAGGGCGTTGATGTCGCCTTGGAATGCACCGGCATTTTCACGAGCAAGGAAAAGGCTTCCGCGCTGATCACGGCTGGTGCCCGCAAGGTGGTGATCTCCGCCCCCGGCGATAATGCGGATGCGACCATTGTCTATGGCGTCAATCACAAGACGCTGACGAAAGACATGACGGTAATTTCCAATGCGTCTTGCACCACCAATTGCTTGGCACCTGTGGCCAAGGTGCTGCATGAGAATTTCGGCATTCTACGCGGCTATATGGTGACGATCCACGCCTATACGGGCGATCAGAACACTGTGGATACGCTGCATAAGGATCTGCATCGTGCTCGTGCCGCGGCGGTTTCCGCGATCCCGACCTCGACTGGCGCGGCCAAGGCCGTGGGCCTGGTGATGCCGGAATTGAAGGGCAAGCTGGATGGCACGGCCATTCGTATCCCAACGCCCAATGTATCGCTCGTGTCGCTTGATTTCGTGCCCGCCAAGGAAGGTGTGACGAAGGAGGCTGTGAACGCCGCGATGAAGGCGGCGGCTGAAGGCGAATTGAAGGGTATTCTTGGCTATAATACCGAACCGCTGGTCAGCATTGATTTCAACCACAACCCGGCTTCTTCCACCTTTGATGCGACGCAGACGCAGGTGGTGGATGGCGGGTTGGTGCGCGTGCTGTCCTGGTATGACAATGAATGGGGTTTTTCGAACCGCATGAGCGATACTGCGGCGCTGTTCGGCTCCCTCTGATTTAGTGTTACGGGGCAGCGCGGCCACGTGCTGCCCCACCCCTGCACGAGGTTCCATCATGGCTTTCAAGACGATTGATGCGCTTCCCGCCAAGGGTCAGCGCGTATTGCTGCGCGCGGATTTGAATGTGCCGGTCAAGGATGGCCGCATCACCGATCGCACCCGCATCGAACGGCTTTGCCCGACCATCGCGGAATTGGCGCACAAAGGTGCGCGCGTGGTGGTGCTGAGCCATTTTGATCGCCCCAAAGGCAAGCGCGTGCCGGAAATGTCGCTGAAGCCCATGCAGGAAGCCTTGGCCGCTGCGCTGAACCGCCCTGTCGCCTGGTGTGATGATTGCGTGGGTGAAGCGGCGGAAGCCGCCGTAGCGGCTTTGGCCGATGGTGACGTGTTGCTGTTGGAAAACACGCGCTTTCATCCCGGCGAGGAAAAGAATGACCCCGCCATGGCGGCAGCACTCGCCAAGCTCGGCGATGCCTTTGTGAATGATGCGTTTTCGGCGGCCCATCGCGCCCATGCCAGCACAGAAGGCGTGGCGCGGCTGCTGCCGGCCTATGCCGGGCGGCTCATGGAAGCGGAATTGAAGGCGCTTGATGCGGCGTTGGGCAATCCGGCACGGCCGGTGGTGGCGATTGTGGGCGGTGCCAAGGTTTCAACCAAGTTGGAATTGCTGGGTAATCTTTGCAGCAAGGTGGATGTGCTGGTGATTGGCGGCGCAATGGCCAATACTTTCCTGGCCGCCCAGGGCCACGGCATGGGCAAATCCCTGCAAGAAGCCGAAATGCACGCAACGGCGCGCCAGATCCTGGAACAGGCCAAGGCAGCGAATTGCGAAATCCTGCTGCCGGTTGACCTGGTGGTGGCCGAGGAATTCCGCGCCAATCCGCCAACCCGCACCGTGGACGCGGATCGCGTGCCGGCAAACATGATGGCGCTGGATGTCGGCCCGGAGACCGAGGCGGCGCTGGTAGCGCGGCTCCGCACCGCTTCCACCCTGGTTTGGAATGGCCCGCTCGGCGCGTTTGAAACTGTGCCTTTTGATGCGGCAACGGTGGCGGCGGCGCAAACCGCGGCCGCACTGACGCAATCCGGCGCGCTCAAATCCATCGCGGGCGGGGGTGATACGGTGGCGGCGCTCCGCCATGCCGGCGTACTGGAACGCATGAGCTATGTCTCAACCGCCGGCGGCGCCTTCCTGGAATGGCTTGAAGGCAAGGAATTGCCGGGGGTTGCCGCGCTGGGTTGAGGGCCGGTTGACGCTGCCCGCCAAGGTGCAAAACTGTTTCCATCAAGAAGGTGGGAACAGGCCATGCGGCAAATGCATCTTGTCGGCTTCATGCAGGCACAAAACTGCACGAATTACGCCAGTTCCTGGCGGCACCCGCAGTCGCGCACGGATTTCCTGACGGCGGATTTCTTCCAGGAAATCGGCCGCATCCTTGAAGCCGGAAAATTCGACATGGGCTTCTTCGATGACCGGCTTTCCATGCCCGATCGTTACGGCAGCGACCATCACCACACGGTGGAACACGGCATTCGCTGCGTGAAGCTGGACCCGGTGGTGACGCTCACCATGATGGCCGCTGTCACATCACGCCTTGGCCTGGGTTCCACCGCCTCCACCACCTATTATGAACCCTTCCATGTGGCGCGCGCCATGCAGACGTTGGATCTGATGAGTGCGGGGCGCGCGGCCTGGAATATCGTCACGTCATTGAATGATGGCGAAGCGGCCAATATGGGCCATGACGAAATGATGGAACATGATCGGCGCTATGACCGCGCCGATGAATTTGTGGAAATCGTGCTGGGCCATTGGGATGCCTGGGAAGATGATGCGCTGATTATTGACAAAACCACAGGCCGTTTCGGCGATGGCAATAAGGTGCATCGGCTGGATTATCGCGGCAAATTCCTGAAATCGCGCGGCCCCTTCACCGTGCCACGCAGCCCGCAAGGTCGCCCAGTACTGATCCAAGCCGGCAGTAGCGGGCGCGGCAAAAGCTTCTCCGCACGCTGGGCGGAATTGGTTTTCGTCGCCTATCATGATGTGGCTTCTGGTGCGCGCGAATATGCCGAATTCAAGCACATGATTGCTGCTGCCGGGCGCAATCCGGATCATGTGAAGGTGGCGACGCTGATCTCCCCGATCTGCGCCGCGACCAAAGCCGAAGCGGAAGACAGGGCCGCGCTGATTGCCAGCCTGCCGCTTGAAATTGATGCGCTTTCGCTGCTGTCAGAAGCGCTGAATTTCGATTTCTCGACCAAAGGCATGGATGAGCCCTTCAGCGATGAAGAAATGGCCGCTATGCAGGGGCTGCAAGCCATTCGGGATCGTGTGGTGAGGAATACCGGCAAGAAGAACCCAACCGTGCGGGAATTCATCACCGGCAGCGGTCGAGGCCGACCCAATATGAACATGGTCGGTGGCCCCAAGGAAATCGCCGACAAGATGGAAGAATGGTTCACCAAGCCTGCTTGCGATGGCTTTGTGGTGGCTGCGACTTATGTGCCGGATGGCTACCGCGATTTCGTGACGCATGTGGTGCCGGAACTCCAGCGCCGCGGGTT
>JBBAUC010000005.1:0-36216 GCA_040398485.1 Roseomonas sp.
GTGCTGTCTTCCGATGACGTCGCCACGGAAATGGCACAGCAGCAGCGTCCCGACCCCGCCATGCGCGACGATGGCAACGTCGCCGGCGTAACCCGCCGACGCGGTGAGCACCTCTTGAACAGCACTGACGATCCGACGCTGGGCGTCGGCAGCTCGTTCCCAGCCTCGGATGCTTTCTTCAGGATGAGTAAAGAACAGGTTGGCGACGGCCTCAAACTCCTCCTTGGGCAGGTAGCCCGTAGCCGATCGGTCATTCTCGCCGAGGTTATCCAACTCCATGATGGGCAGGCCCAACGGTCCTGCCAGAATTTCCGCACCATCGCGCGCCTTGCGCTCCGTGCTGCACCACACGACGCCCAGCCCGCTCGCCCAGGGGCGCGCAAGAGCCTGGACCATCCGGTCACGACCTCGCGGCGACAACGGCCATTCGGGTACTGGCACCGCCGGGTCAATCAGGACATCAGGGTGAGTGATGAAGTAGACGGTCCGCGTCGTGGAGGTCATGACCCCTTCAATGCAGCACAGGGGGCAGTATTGCCAATTTTCAGCCGCACCGCCGCGTCTCGCGCGGTAAGGCCCTTGGTGACGAGTTCGGGCGCGGCGGAGCTTCTCGGCCTTGACGACGGGCTCACGCCCGCCCTTCCAACCCCATGACCTCCTCAGGGCTTTGCAGCCTGAGCGCCAGCGCGTGCAGCCCAGACGCAAACTCCCCCGCCAAAGCCTCATGCACCGCACGGGACCGCGCTACGCGCGAAACCCCGGCAAAGGCGGCCGAGACCATATGCACGGAGTAATGCGTCTCCCCCCCCGGGCTGGCGCCGGCATGGCCGGCATGGCTGGCGCTATCATCAGTGATTTCAAGCAAGGCTGGCTGGAAGCGCGCTTCCAGGCTTAGCCGCATACGGTCTGCGCGTTGGGTCATGTTGTGTTTTTCCGCGCTTGTGACTTTTTTGCCAAGCCCCATTCTGCCTTGCGGCTTCGCGCCCCCGCCCCCATAACCGCCTGATGTTCCCGCGCAAACGACGCAAGGCCTATGCCCCGGATGACGCAGCGCCCCCTGGGCGGCTTTGCGATGCACCGGATTGCGCCGAAGCCGGGCAATATCGCGCGCCCCGGGACCGGTCCTTACGTGAATTCCATTGGTTCTGCCTTGATCATGTGCGCGCCTACAACGCCAGTTGGGATTTCTATAAGGGCATGGGTCCGGACGAGATCGAAGCCTGTCTGCGCGCCGATACATCCTGGCAGCGCCCCACCTGGCCGCTGGGGCGGGTTGGCAGTTCTGGCCGCTTTGACCCAGAAATCCTGCGCGACCCGCTGGGTGTGCTGGGCGCCGAAGCCCCCACCCCCCGCCGCCAGCCGCCGGAAAGCGCCGTCCCCCCGGAACTCCGCGCCGCTTTGGACCTTTTGGGCCTGAAATGGCCGCTGGATTCAGTGGATTTGCGCGCCCGCTACAAGGATCTGGCCAAGCAGCACCACCCCGATGCCACCGGCGGCGACAAGCAGGCAGAGGAGCGTTTGAAAGATATCAACCGCGCCTATAGCCTGCTGCGCCACCGCCTGGCCAAACAACCTGCCACGGCTGGGTAGCCGGATTTGCATTACGCGCCTAAGCTGTCTTTTCTCTCTATGCACGGAACCTGACCAGCGATGAACCAAATCGCCCCCATTGCCGATATCAAACCGACTTCGGCGATCTCTGCCCCGGATACCACCGTCAAGGCGCGCGAAGCCTTTGGCGTAGATATTGACATGGATGTGCCCGCCTTTTCGGTGCGCACAGAACATGTGCCGGAAATTGACACCAGCTACCGCTTCGACAAGGAAACCACGCTGGCCATTATTGCGGGCTTTGCCTTCAATCGCCGCGTGATGATCCAGGGCTATCACGGCACCGGGAAATCAACCCATATCGAACAGGTGGCGGCTCGGCTGAACTGGCCTTGCATTCGCGTCAATCTGGATAGCCACATCAGCCGTATTGACCTGATCGGCAAGGACGCGATCGTGCTGAAGGATGGCCAGCAGGTCACGGAATTCCGCGAAGGCATTCTGCCCTGGGCGCTGCAACACCCCTGCGCTTTGGTGTTCGACGAATATGATGCCGGCCGCCCGGATGTGATGTTCGTGATCCAGCGCGTGCTGGAAGTGGAAGGCAAGCTGACACTGCTGGACCAAAGCCGCGTCATTCGCCCCAACCCGTATTTCCGGCTTTTCTCCACCGCGAATACGGTTGGGCTTGGTGATACCACCGGGCTTTACCACGGCACGCAGCAGATCAATCAGGGCCAGATGGACCGCTGGAACATCGTCGCCACCCTGAATTACCTGCCGCATAAGCAGGAAACGGAAATCGTGCTGGCGAAGCTCGGCGCCGAAGGCGATGCCAAGATGAAGAAGCAGGTGGAAGCCATGGTGGCTCTGGCGGATTTGACGCGCGCCGGCTTCATCGCGGGCGATATCAGCACCGTCATGTCGCCGCGCACCGTCATCACCTGGGCTGATAATGCCAAGATTTTCGGTGATATCGGCTTCGCCTTCCGCCTTTCCTTCCTGAATAAATGCGATGAGGCGGAACGCAGCACGGTGGCTGAATATTATCAGCGCTGCTTCAATGAGGAATTGCCCTCAGGCTCCTTGCTCCGCAAGGCGGGCTAAATCCAGTAACGGCGGCGTCAGCCACTGGCGCCGCCATTGCATGCCAGAGAGAATTACATGAGCGGCAAGCAGGATCTGACGCGGCAGGAAGAATTCAAGCGCGCCACCGCAGGTGTGTTGCGTGCCATGGCGCATGCGGATGCGGAAGTGCAGGTGGCCTTCCAGCCCGGGCCTTCCGGTGTTGCCGGCAAGCGCGTGCGCCTGCCGCTGCCAACCCGCGCTTTGCCGGCCAATGAAATGGCCAAGCTGCGCGGTGCGGCGGATGCTGCCGCGCTCAAGCTGCGCCATCATGATGAAGCGCTCCATGCCAGCCGAATCCCAACGCGGCGTGAAGCCAAGGAAGTATTCGACGCGCTGGAACAAGTGCGCGTCGAAGCCGTGGGTTCCCAGCATATGGCTGGCGTCGCGGCGAATTTGCGCGCCAAGCTGATCGAAGAATGCGAAGCCGAAGGCTATGATCGCATGACGCGCAAGGACCAGATGCCGCTGCCGGCGGCGCTCGGCCTGATTGCGCGTGAACGCCTGACCGGCGAAGCCGCGCCAGAAGCCGCGCATCGCGTGCTTGATTTGTGGCGCGACACGATTGGTGAAGACGCCGAAAAGGCGCTCACCGAAATGGCGACCACTGCCGAAGACCAAGGCGCCTTCGCCCGCGCTGCGCGCAAGCTGCTGACCGCACTCGACCTCGCCGAGGCCGAGATGGAAGCGGAAAGCGAACAGCAGGACGAAGAAGGCGAAGAAGGCGGCGAAAGCACGCCCCAGCAGGATCAATCCGGCGAAGGGCAAAGCCAATCCGACCAGGAAGATGAAATGCTCGGCGCCCAGCCTGAGCAGATGCAGGGCGAAGCTTCGGACGAAGAAGCCGAGGAATCCGAAGAAGATGGCGCCGCAGCCGATGGCGACGACAAGCCAGGTGGCCCGCAGCAGCGCCGCGAAGTGCCGCAGGTGGATGACACCACGCGCTACCACGCCTTCAGCACGCAATTCGATGAAGTGGTGGCGGCCGATGATCTTTGCGATGCGGATGAACTGACGCGGCTGCGCCAACAGCTTGACCAGCAGCTTTCCCATTTGCAGGGCGTTGTTTCCAAACTTGCCAATCGGCTTCAGCGGCGCTTGCTTGCGCAACAGCAGCGCGCCTGGGATTTCGATTTGGAAGAAGGCATTCTGGATGTCGCGCGGCTGGCGCGCATTGTCGCCAATCCGACCCATTCCCTGTCCTATAAGCGGGAACGTGAAACAGATTTCCGCGACACGGTAGTGACACTGCTGATTGATAATTCAGGGTCCATGCGCGGGCGCCCGATCACCGTTGCCGCCATGTGCAGCGATATCCTGGCGCGCACTTTGGAACGCTGCGCGGTCAAAACAGAAATTCTTGGCTTCACCACACGCGCCTGGAAGGGTGGGCAAAGCCGTGAACGTTGGGTGGCGGAAGGCAAGGCGCGCAATCCGGGCCGGCTGAATGATCTGCGCCATGTGATCTATAAGCCCGCCGATGCACCTTGGCGGCGCGCGCGCAAGAATCTTGGCCTGATGCTGCGTGAAGGTTTGCTCAAGGAAAACATTGATGGTGAGGCGTTGGAATGGGCCTATAAGCGCCTGCTCGCGCGGCCTGAACATCGCCGTATCCTGATGGTGATTTCCGATGGCGCGCCGGTGGATGACAGCACGCTTTCCGTCAATCCGGGCAATTACCTGGAACGCCATTTGCGTAAAGTGATTGGCGAGATTGAAAGCCGCAATGCGGTGGAATTGGTCGCCATTGGCATTGGCCATGATGTCACGCGCTATTACCGCCGCGCCGTGACCATTGTGGATGCCGAAGAACTTGGCGGCACCATGATGAAGAAGCTCGCCGAATTGTTCGATGAGGATGCGGCGGAAGCCTGGCAGCGAAGTGCGACGGAACGCTCCGCCATGGTGGCCTGACGCAGCAAAACGCTATGGCGCAGGAACCCCGTGTTTCGCGCCGTGCTTTCCTCGCCGCGCTGGGCGCGACAAGCGTAGCATCGGCCAAGGCACAGATTGCGGCGCAGCCATTCGCGCTGCCCGATCTCCCCGGCCCGTTGCGCCCCTTGGGCGGCCTGGTGTTGGCGCCCGATATGCTGGGCGGCGGCGGGTTTTCCGGGGTGCATCTCGCGCCGGATTTGACACTGACCCTGATCAGTGATCGCGGCCATTGGGCCGAAGCGCGGCTGCTGCTGGATGGCCTGACGCCGGTGGGCTTGGCACCTCTCCGCCACGGGCCTTTGCGGGATGAAGCGGGCAAACCCATCCCGCGCGGTTTCGCTGCCGATGCGGAAGCGCTAGCGCGGCGGCCTGATGGTACTTGGCTGGTGGCCTTTGAACGCCGCCACCGCATTCGTGCCTATCGCCGGCTGGATGGGCCGGGCGCCTATGTGGCGGCACCGCCGGGGCTTGAGGCCGCGCCACCCAATGGCGGGCTGGAAAGCCTGGCCGTGCTGCAAGATGGCCGGCTTTTCACCATTGCCGAGACCTTCACCCCACCGGATCGGCCTGAATTGCGCCATGCTTGGCTTGGGGTGCCTGGTCGCTGGACGTCGCTTTATTGGCAACCCGCGCCTGGCTTTCACCCAACCGATGCCGCGATCCTGCCCGATGGCCGCGCGCTGGTTCTGGAACGCCGCTTCAGCCTGCTCGGCGGTTTCAGCGCCCGGCTGGTGATGACCGCGCCCGATGCGCTGCGCTCAGCGCGCGAAGGTGCAGTGCTGCGTGGCGAGACAATCCTGATGCTGAACGACGCGCCACTGCCGTCCGAGAATTGGGAGGCTGTGGCGGTCACGCGCCTTGGTGATCAGACGCTGGTGGCGCTGATTTCGGATGATAATGAAAGCGTCTTGCAGCGCAGCCTTTTGTTGTTGTTTGCGTGGCGCGGCTGATGGTGGCGTGATCCTTGGAAAACGGATCACGCCATGGAACGCGCCCTAACCTTGTAACCTGATCCCGGAATCCCGGATCACCCGCGCCCATTTGTTGATGTCATCGGCAATCCTGGCGCGCATCTGCTCACTATCGCCATCCACAATATCAAGGCCAAGCCCGGTGAAGCGCTGGCGCATGGCGGGGTCCGCCAGAATGGCCCGCGATGTCGCCTGCACGCGATCCAGGATGGGCTGAGGCGTGCCTGCCGGCGCCATGGTGCCGAACCAGGAACTCGCCTCAAAACCTGGGAAGCCTTGCTCAACCAGCGTTGGTATTTCCGGCGCATTGGTTGAACGCTGGAGCGTGGTGATGCCAAGCCCGCGCAATTGGCCATCGCGCACCATGGGAAGCACGGCGCCGATATTCTGGATGCCAAGCTGGACACTGCCATTCAGCACATCGGCCATATTCGCGCCGCGATAGGGGATGTGTTCCATCTTGATGCCGGCCTGGCTGCAGAACATCTCGCCAGCAGCATGCTGCGGCGTACCGACGCCCGGCGTGCCATAGGATACCTTGCCGGGATTGGCGCGGGCGTAAGCGATCAATTCCTGGATCGTGCGTGGCGGAAAATCGCGGTTCGACACAAAAAGCGATGGCATGGCGAAGGCAAGATGAATTGGCGCCAAATCCTTCACGGGATCAAAAGGTAGGCGCTGCAGGTTTGGCAGAAGGGTCAAGGCCGCACTCGCCGCCCACATCAGCGTATAGCCATCCGGCGCCGCTTTCGCGACGCGATCCACACCAATGGCGCCTGAATTGCCTGCCACGTTTTCCACCACCACCGGCTGGCCCCAGGCTTCGCTGAATCTTTGCGCGAAGATACGGCCCGTCACATCTGTAGCGCTACCGGCGGTGAAGCCTACAACCAGACGCACCGGGCGATCCGGCCAGGCCGTTTGTGCAAAGGCGCCGGTGGCAGTGCCGGAACCAATCAAAGCCGCGCCGCCCATCATCAGGCCACGCCGCGAAAGCGATGCTGTCATGAATTTCCTCCCCGGTTTTTATTGCCGCGCCGAAGGCCTCAGCCCTCAGCGCGTTCAGGGGAGCGTAACGCGGTAAATCGCGCGCCGTCCATGCGAAAGATGGCCCGACAGGTGCCCCGCTTCAGGCGGGAACCTGCCGCACCAAATCGCGCTTGCCGGCTGCCGTACCCGCCGCCCAGGCCGGCACGATTGGCCGAGGCTTTTCAAACCAAAAGCAGGTTTCCTCGACACCGCGCGAAGGGCACCAGATGCGCCCTTCCCCCATTGGGTCAAAGCCCAATAGGCGAATGACCGCGAGCGAAGCCGCATTATCCGGCTGCACCGCCGCGCGCAGGCAATCAATATCCATATGCTTGAAGGCGAGTTCCACCGCGACCGGGCCAGCTTCGCGCATCAACCCCTGACCCTGATACTGCTCCCCAAGCCAATATGTGGTCAGCGCCACCCTTTCATCGCCAGGCGGGCAGATCAGGCTGACCCAGCCGCATATCGCGCCATCGGATTTCCGCTCCAGTGCGAGCGGCAGAGACCGCCTTTGAGCCGCAGCGCCGCGGGCCGCCACGATTTTCTCTTCCGCCATGGGGGAGGAGAAGGGCACCGGCCAGGAGGCCAATCGCTTGCTGATCGCTTCCGTCATCATCTCCGCAATGGCCGGGGCATCGCGACCTTCGACGCAGCGCAACCGAAGGCGAGGCGTTTCTGCTACGGGAGCAGATGGGAGAAAAACAACCATAAGATGTATATAGACCGTGGAAATCTATTTGGCTAGGAAATTTTTTAACCGTTCCACAGCTTTTCCGCGAGGTTGGTCAAACATCCTCGAAAGGGAGAACTTCCCATGATGTACGCGGGCGCGACGGTGGGAGAATTCCAAAAACCCCGCCAAACCATTGCGTCGCCCGAAGCCGGATTCTCCTGATCCGCCAAAGCCCAAGGCTTGAAAACCAGCGAATTCAACTGTGCGGCCGGCGATGATGGCGCTGCCCCGGGCCAGGGCCGAAATCTGATTTTCTTCCTTTGAATCGGCGCCAAACAAGTAAATAGCAAGCGATGCTGGGCGAGCCACAACCCAGGCGAGTGCTTCTTCCAATGAAACTTCTTCGCGCAAGAGTAGTATCGGGCCAAAAATTTCTTCATGGCAGATCGGCGCTTCGGGCGCGGCTTCTGCCAGCCGCAGCGCCATGCGCCGGCCAGGGCCGTCTTCTGCCAGGGGGGTCAGGCTGGCACCCGCCATCAACCGCTGCAGCCGGGCATATTGGGCGGCATTGATCACGCCCGTGTCCGGCAGGCTGATGCCACTCCCGCGGCAGGCTTCGATGAAAGCCTGCTTGCTATGGCCAACCAGCAGCACTGTATCGGGGGCGACGCAGGTCTGCCCTGCATTGAAGGCCTTGCCCGCCAGGATATCGCGTGCGGCGCGCTTCAAATCCGCCCCCGGCAGTACCAGCACCGGGCATTTGCCGCCGAGTTCCAGCGTCAACGGCGTCAGGTTAGGTGCGGCAGCGGCCATGATCTTGCGCCCCGTCGCGGTACTACCGGTGAAGACCAGATGATCCCAGGGCTGGGCGGCGAAATCCGCGCCGATGTCAGCGCCACCTTGCACGCAAAGCGCAATGTCATCGCCCCAGGCATCGCGCAGAATATCGGCAATCAGCGCGGCGGTGCGCGGCAGCGCTTCCGAGGGTTTCACACACACGCGATTCCCGGCGGCAATGGCATCAATCGCGGGCAGCAGCGCCAATTGCACCGGGTAATTCCACGGCGCCATGATGCCGACCACGCCTTTGGGGACGAATTCCTCCCGCGCGCGGGCGGGCCAGAAAGGATAGGGTACGCTCACGCGGCGTGCGTGCATCCAATGCCACAAATTGCGCCGCGCATAACGCGCCGCATCCGCGACCAGCAGCACATCCGCAAGCAAGGTTTCAATCGGCGCGCGGCCTTCATATTCAGCATCCAGCACGGCCATGATCTCATGCGACCGCGCCATCACGGCGCGTGCGAGGCCCGCCAGCAGCGCACGGCGTTGCTTGAGATTAGGCGCGCCATCACGCGCTTCAGCGGCGCGCAAGGCGGCAAGGGCTTCGGCAGGGGTCATCGCGGCAATTCTTTTACCGCAGCCTCGCCAGAAAGCACGGCGGCTTCAATGGTGGCGGGCAGGCGCGGCCAGGTCCAATCCCCGGCCAGGACCAGGTTGCGATAAATCTGCCGCGGCGGTTGCGGCGGCATGCCCACCGCATGGCGCGGCGTGGCGCGGCGTTCCTTCACCGCGCGCATGGCGGGCGGCGCTTCTGGCCATTCCCCCGGCAAACCAAAAGCCTTTACCGCAGCGCAGATTTCCGCCCAGGCGCGCGGCGCCAAATCCGGCGCCTGTTCTTCAACTTCAGCATCAGCCGCGCTGACGGTGACGCTGACCCCGCTCGGGCGCACCAGTACCCATTGGGTCAGCCCGCCCAGCACGCCGATAAAGCGCACTGGCCCCGCCGTTTCATGCGCGAAATGCAGATTGAGAATGGGCGCATGGCGTTCCGGCACGCGCAGCTTGGGGATCAACCGCGCAACTTCCCAAGGCGGCAGCGCCAACACCACCTGGTCACGCGCTTCCAGCACGATGCTGTCCTCACCGAAATGCAGCGCAATGATGCGCCCTTCCGCTTCCGTCATGGCGCGCAGCCGCGCACCGAATCGCGTGGTGACGCCAGCCTTTTGCAACCTGTGCAAAGCGGGCGAGATCAAATCTGGCCCGAGGCCCTCACGTGCCACCAGCACCGCGCCCGCCCCTGGCCGCCCAAGCCGGCGCAGCACCACGCCAAGCCGCGCGGAAGATGCCTCATGCCCCGGCGTATTCAGCGCGGCCACAGTGAGTGGTTCGATCAGCGCTCGATAAAGAACCGGATGCGCCGCCATCATTTCCGCCACGGGCCGATCACCAATGGGCAAGGCAAGGCGCAGCAGCGCTGCAAAGGCAGAGGCACTCAAGCCTGGCGGGCGCTTGGCAGGGTCTCGCCAGGCGAGCGGGCTTGCCGCGATGCGCCGCGCGCTGCCATCGGCCAGGTCAAATACGGGCAGGCCTTCTGGCTCCGCTTCCACCCAGCCTTCGCGCGCGCCGATATCTGCCAGAAAGCGCAAAGCGGCGTGATTGGCGCCCATCAGCGCATGGGTGCCGTTATCCGTGCCATCGGGCAGCGCGCGGCAGCGCCCGCCGGCCACAGGCGTTGCTTCATGCAGCATCACGGCGCGGCCTTGGTCAGCGAGGCGCAGCGCCGCCACCAAGCCCGCAACACCCGCGCCAATGACATGGCATGTGGCCGTGTTGCTCACGCGCGGCTGGCGCTTGCTTGCGGCATGGGCATGATTCCCATGGCATAGGCCGCCATTTGAAGCTTCTCACCACGCGTCAGGCGCGGACGTGGCCGAGGCAGGCCGAAGCCGCGCGCCATCAGGCGTTCAAACAGCCGCTGATAGCCCCACATCATGATGCGCGCCGGCAACAGCGCGCGTTGATCCAGATGGCGTAGTTCCGCTGCGGCCTGCGCAAAACCTGCCTCCGCCTGCTGCGCCAAATGCGCCGCAGCGCGCGCGAAGCCTGGGCTTGCAATCAGCGTGGCGGCGGGCGCATCGGCCACACCCTCAGCCGCCAACAGATCAAGCGGCAGATAGACGCGGTCGCGCGTTGCATCCTCATCCAGATCGCGTAGGATATTCACCAATTGCAGCGTGCGCCCCAGGCCAAGGCCGAAATCAGCGGCTTCTGGCGCGCCGAAAATACGCACCGCCATGGCGCCGACACTGCCGGCGACGCGGCGGCAATAAAGGTTCAGCGCTTCGGTATCGGTGATCCGCAGGCTGGGTGTGGAATCGGTTTCCATCCCCGCGATCATCGCTTCGCATTCCTGGATGGGCAGTGCGAAATTTTCGCGCGCCAGCGCCAATTCACGCGAAAGCGCACAATCCGGCGCGCGGAGCTTACCGCGCCAATCAGCCAGGAAGCGGCGCTTTTCAGCCTCCGGCATCGCGCCATCGGCAATGTCATCCACGGCGCGGCAAAAGGCATATACCGCCCACAGCGCACGACGCCTTTCGCCCTTCAACGCCGACATGCCGCGCGCAAAGGAAGACCCCGCGCGCCCAACCCGCGCACTGACCAAAGCCGCATCGCTTGGGCCTGTGCCGAGTGCCGCGCGAAAGCCATGCAGGAAATCGAGGCGCGATACAGCAACGCGCCCGAGCACCGGGTCCGCCGCGCGCAGCCGCGCCAGCAGCCGCCGTGCCAGAGCAATGGTCACTGCACTTTCGCGCGCTAGGCGCTTGGCCGAGAGCAACCGCGGCAAAGCGGCGGCGGCATCCAGCCTTTCCTCTACTTGATCGAGCGCAGCATCCAGCACGGCGCGCCGCGCCTCGGTATTGGTGGGATCGAAAAACCGTGTCTCACCACCAGCCAAATCCATCCAGGCTTCGGGCATATAGACGCGCCCGATATCGCGCCGATCCGGCACCAGATCCTGCACATGATTGAGGATTTGCAAAGCGGTGCAGAGCGCATCTGCGGCCGCCAGGGCTTCGGGCATCGCCTCATTATGCAGGCGCAGTAACATGCGCCCGACAGGATTCGCGGACCTTGCGCAGTAATCTTCCAAAGCCGCCCAATCCGGATACCGCGCCTGCACTGCATCCTGCCGAAAGGCGGAGAGCATCAGCCGCGCCTCATCAGTGCCGCTGCCTGCGCTATGCAAAGCGGTTGCGGCGGGGTCATCAGTTGCGGGGTCATCAAGGGCGGCTTCAAGCGCGGCCAGGCGGCGCAGTTTTTCTTCGCTGCTCAGCGCCGGGTCATCAGCAATATCATCGGCGGTGCGCACAAAGCGGTAAAAGCCCAGCACCTTCGGGCGGATTTCCGGCGCCAGCAGCCGGGACGCGACAGGGAAATTCTCAGACCCCGCGTCTCGCGTTGGCGCGCGGGAGGCAGCGCCTTGATCCGTCATGCCGCGCCGCTGGCGGAATAGGCGCGACCCTTCCAGCCGGCAGGGCGTCCGATCAGCACGCGCACCAGCGCGGTCCATTGAATGGCGAGCCCAACCAGCACGGCCAAGGGATGCAGCGGCACGGTCCACCAAGCTTCGCGCGTTTTGAAGGTGATGGCGGCGCGCAGCGCGAACACCAGCGCAATGGCAAGCCCCGCCTGCCAAGCCGGCAGCAGGAAAAAGGGCCAGATATGCGCGCCGGCCAAAAGCGTGGTCCAAATGGGCAAGCCAACCGGCGTCGCCATGCCTTCATGTGCATTCTTGATGAAGCCATTCCAGCTTGCGCGCAGCCCATCATACATGCGGCATTCGGCAAGCGTCACGCCTTCCACCATTTCCGTCCGGAAACCAGCGCCACGAAGCTTGCGCGAAAGCTGCAAGCCATCATGCAACAGCGTGCGAATGGCGCCATGCCCGCCGATGGATTCGTAAGCGCCACGCTCAAACAGAATCAATTGCCCGCAAGCAGCGCCAAGCTCCGCGCGTTCTGTCTCGGCGCGTCCGCCACCCGGCAGATAGCCGATCAGCAGCAGATTGATCATAGGCACTGTCAGCGCTTCACCCAAAGTTCCAATGATCTGGCGCGGCACGCCAGTCACCATGGCAAGCTTTTGCTGCGCGGCATGGCCGCACATGGCAGCAGCGGCATCACGCGCAAGCCGCACATCGGCATCAATGAACAGGAAATGCGTCCCCCGCGCCGCTTCTGCCAGCCGCGCGCAGGCATGCACTTTGCCGGTCCAGCCCTGCGGCAGCGGCGGGCAATCCAGCAGCCGCACCCGCGCATCCCGCGCCGCATAAGCATTCACAAGCGCGGCGGTGCGATCGCTTGAACCATCATCCATCACCAGCACTTCAATCGCGACACCACGCTGCGCGAGTGCGGCATCCAGACAGGCGCTGATATGCGCTTCCTCATTCCGCGCCGGGATCAGGATGGATACCAGCGCATCCTTCGGCGCCGGCCCGTGCGCCTTGGCCATACGGCGAAGATTATCTATCGCGAACCCAATCGGCATGAGCGCCAAGGCAAGCGCGATCCAGGGCAGGAAATCTGTCATGGCGCTGTCTCCGCGCGTTGTTCATGTCGGGGGTCGAAGCGTTCACCGCGCAGCAGCGCCTTGGCGCGGCGCCAGGCTTGATAAATGCCGCCCATGCCTTCCTGCCCCTGCACCAGGGTTTGAAACGCCGCGGGATCGCGCGCAATGGCATCGGCGCTGAGCTTTTCCATCACGCCTGCCAAGGCATCGGAAAGCATGGCGCCGCGCGCCTCTCGCGGCGCTTCCAGCAACGTCGCAGCGGGGATGGGCGCGCCAAAAGCGGCGAGCATTTCCGCCTTGCGTTCGCCCCAGAACGGATAATCCAGCGCGAGCGGCACAAACACCGCATCGGGTGCGATTTCCGGCAGGCGGATCATGCCAGGCGCAATCGGCACGGGCCTTTCGCGCGGATCACTGAAGCGGCCCGGCGCATTGATCCACAGAATATGCGCGGGATTGGCCAGCACCTTTTCCACCACGCGTAAGAAGGCAATTGATCCGCGCGCCGAGCCGATTTCAATGCCGAAAACACCAAGCCGCGTCATGAAGCGATATTTCTCAATGGCCTTCGCTTCCATTGGCGTAAAAAGCGGCCGGTGCGGCAAAAGCCGGCGATAGAGCAGCATGAAGGCAACGCCATCCCACCAAGAAGGGTGATTGGCGAAGATCACCACGGGCTTGCCTTCCGGCAATTCGGGCAGGCCCCAGCGCGCCACACGCAGCGCGCGCATGTGTTTGCGGAAAAACCGCGTGAACATGAAATCGAAAAAATCCAGATGGCGCGCTGAACGCAGCGCCACCGGGTCAGGCACTTGTTTTGCCTGGCCTGTCGTCATTCAGCCGCGGCTGGCAGATCGGCCTCTCGCCGGCCGGCCAATTCCGCTTCGGGGGACATGCCGCGCCCGCCAAGATCACGGTCCAAAGCATCGGCCGCGATCCAGCCGGACATCATCACCATCGGCATGCCGGGGCCAGGATGCGCCGCGCCGCCGGCCAAATAGAGGCCCTTGATCGCCTTGCTGCGATTGCTCGGCTTGAAGGCGCCAGTGAAGGAGCCATGCGATGCCAGGCCATAAATCGCGCCATTCAGCACCTTGTAGCGGTTATGGATATCCACCGGCGTCAATTGGCTTTCGCAGACAATGCGGCTTTCAATGTCTTCCATCCCCGCCGTGCGCTTCAGCTTGTCCAGGATTTTCTGGCGATAGGCCGGGAACATCTTCGACCAATCATGATGTGGCCGCAGATAAGGCGTATGCACCAGCACATAAAGCGCTTCCCCACCTTCCGGCGCAACCGAAGGATCAGTGCCTGACGGCGCGGCCAGATAGGCTGTCGGGTCCGGCGCCGGTTCGCCCTTGCGATAGATGGCATCGAATTCTTCTTCCGCATCGCGGGAGAAGACGAAATCATGATGCGCCAAATGTTCGTAACGGCGATTAAGCCCGAGATAGAGCACAATGCCGGAACAGGCAGGTTCATACTTCTTGGTGTAGCGCTGAGACGCATTGCCCTTCACCAATTCCGTATAGGTGCGGATCGCATCCATGTTCGAAATCAGCGCATCACAGGCAATGCGTTCGCCATTGGCGGTGACGCTGCGCACCGCGCCGCCGACAATTTCAATATCCGTCACTTCGGCATTGGTGCGCAGATCAGCCCCAAGGGATGCCGCGAGGTTTGCTAGCCCTTCCGCCGTGGCGCGCGTGCCACCCACCGGATACCAAACACCTTCGGATGCTTGCATATCGCCAATGCTGCACAGTACCGCTGGCGCAAGGTAAGGGCTGGACCCGACATATTGGGTGAAGTGATCCAGCATCTGCGCCAATTGCTCATTCGGCACATGGCCGCGAATCACTTTCGCCACCGTCTGGCCCATGCGCAGCGCCATGACATCACGCAGCACATTGGGCTTGAAATTATCACCAAGGTTCAGCGTATCGCCGATGCCTTCCACGGGCTTCCAGAAGAAGAATTTTTCCGAAACCTTGTGCAAATGGCGGGCGACGCGCTGGAAGCTTTCATACCCCGCGCCATTCGGCCCGCCAGGTGCGAATTCATCCATCAGCCGTGCCATATCCTGCACATTTTCGATCAGATCAATCTGCTTGCTGCCATCAAAAAAGCAGCGCCATTGCGGATCAAGCCGGATCAGCGGCATTTCCTTTTGCTGATCGCGCCCCGCTTCGGCGAAGATGCGGCGCAGCACGCGCGGCACGGTCAGGATGGTGGGGCCCATATCAAAGCGGAAATTCCCGCGCCCATCGGGTGATGGCATGTTCAGTACCGCCGCCTTGCCACCAAGCCAGGCATTACGCTCAAGGACCGTGACCTGATGCCCACGCGCCTGCGCGGTGGCGGCTGCAGCAAGCCCGCCCAAACCGCTGCCGATGACAATTACCTTGGCACCCATCGCGCCCTCTCCTTCTTACTCACCGGCTACAGACACATTGGCCCGCATCTGGCTTGGGCTGCGTTCGCTGCGCGCCATGCCCAAATCCTGCAACAATAAATCCGCGCTGATGCGCGCACCTTCATAAATCACCGGCAGCCCACTGCCCGGATGCGTACCGCCACCCACCAGATACACGCCCCGCGCCTTACCGAAGCGATTGCGCGGGCGGAAATGCATCATCTGGCGCACATTATGCGCCAAGTTGAAGGTCGCCCCATAGCCCACTGCATAATCATCCTGCCAACCTTGTGGCGAGAGGATTTTCTCATACCGAATACGGCTTTCGATATCATGCAAGCCAATCGCCTTCAGCCGGTCCAACGCAAGGCGCCGATAGCGCGGTTCTTCCGTCGCCCAATCCGCCCCGCCCAAAAGATTCGGCACAGGTACCAGCATATACAATGTGGAATGCCCGGGCGGTGCCATGGAAGGATCGGTACTGGCCGCGGCCTGCACATAAAGCGAAGGGTTTTGCGGAATAATCCCTGCTTCGATCTGCGCGAGGTTATTCTCATAATCTTCTGCAAGCAGCACGGTGTGATGCGCCAGATCAAGCTGCCCTTCAATGCCCAGATACAGCATGAAGGTGGAACAGGAATAACGTGCTTCAGCGATTTTCTTATCGGGCCATTGCGGGCGCTGTTCTTCTTCCATCAGCCCAGGAATTGCATGCGCGAAATCAGCATTCACCACCACCGCATCCACCGCATGAAGCCGACCGCCTGCTTCAACACCAACGGCGCGCCGGCCTTCAAAGACAATGCGATCAACCTTGGTGTTCAGGCGGATATCCACGCCCACACTTTCCGCAACCCGCGCCATGGCTTCGGACACAACACCGCACCCGCCGCGCGGATGAAACACGCCATGTTCGTATTCCAGGAAAGATAGGATGGAGAACATGCTCGGGCAGCGGAAGGGACTCATGCCCAGGTATTTGGACTGGAAGGAGAAAGCCAAGCGCGTGCGCGGGTCCGAGAAGTGTCTTTGCAATTCCTGATCCAGCGAAAGCCAGGGCCGCAGATGCTTGAGCCCATTCATCACTTCCGGCGCCAAATAGGTCATCACGCCAGGAAAGGGCCGTTCCAACACGGGGCGGAAGGCTTCCAGCTTCACGCGGTTTTCCGCCATGAAGCTGCGTACCCCCGCGGCATCGGCCGGGTTGATCTTCGCCACTTCCGCTTCCATCCGCGCCAGATCGGGCGTCGCTTCAATGGATACGGGATTGGCACCTTCAAAGATCAGCCGATATTGCGGATCAAGGCGGATCAGATCCACCTCATCCTCAAGCCGAGCACCACAGGCTTCGAAGATTTCCGCCAGGATGCGCGGATACAGGAAGAAAGTCGGCCCAATATCAAAGCGGTAGCCGCCGGGCGCCGTTACGGTGCGGGTCCGCCCGCCCACCACGGCATCCTTTTCGAATACCGTGACGCGCACGCCTGAGGAGGCCAGCAGCATGGCCGCGGCCAAGCCTCCGGGGCCGGCGCCGATCACGGCAACATGGGGGCGAGTTTGTGAGAGCGAGGGAGGTGATGCGTTCATCCGGCAATCTGTCTTTACGGCCTATCCGTACCAAATGTCTAAAAGGAAGTAAAAGCCGAGCCGGCCGAAGGGGTTGGGTAGCCCTCAGGCCGCCATTGCCCCCTCAATTTCCGCGAAGCGCGCCCCAGCACGCGGGAGAAGCCGGCGCAGATAGAAATCCGCCACTGCCCCATAGGCTGCGCCATCCGCCGCAGCCGCCCGCGCGAGAAGAGCACCCCCCAGGACCCAGCCCACTGCATCCAGATAGGCAGTCGCGAGCGATTGGCTAGCCTCCGCATCGCGACCTTGTTCGGCCAGCACCGCTTCTGTGGTCCGCGCCAGGCCTTCCGCTGCGGCGCGCAGCCTTGCATCGGGCAGGGCGGCGATCTCCGCGATAAGGCTCCGCATCTCCGCCCCGCCATCGCGGGCGAGCTTGCGGGTCAGCAGGTCAATCGCCTGGATGCCGTTGGTGCCCTCATAAATCGGGGCAATACGGGCATCGCGCAGCACCTGGGCGGCGCCGGTATCCTCGATAAAGCCCATGCCGCCATGCACCTGCACGCCGAGGGAGGCAGTTTCCACCCCGCGATCCGTGGCCCAAGCCTTCAGCACCGGGATCAGCAGCGCCAACCGCGTGCTGGCAGCGGCGTCGCCCATCAGCTCTGCCCGGTCCGCAGCCACGGCGGCTTCCAGCATGATCAGCCGGGCGGCGAGGGTGGTCGCGCGCATTTCCATCAGCATGCGCGCAACATCCGGGTGTTCGGCAATGGCCCGCCCATTCTGCACACGCTGCGCGGCATAGGTTTCGGCCAGGCGCAACGCCGCAGCGCCATGCGCCACACCCTGGGTACCAACGCCAAGCCTGGCGTTGTTCATCATGGCGAACATGGCTTGCAGGCCGCGATGCGGTTCGCCGACCATCTCGGCTTCGGCGCCCTCATACAGCATGATGCAGGTGGGGCTGCCATGGATGCCCATTTTGCGTTCGATGCCACCGCAGCGGAAGGCATTGCGCGCGCCATCGGGCAGGATTTTCGGCGCGGCGAATAGCGAAATCCCGCGCGAGCCCGGCGGCGCATCCGGCAGGCGCGCCAGCACCAGATGCAGGATATTGCCGGCGCAATCATGTTCGCCCCAAGTGATGAAAATCTTCTGCCCGTGCAGCGCATAGCGCCCATTGCCGAGGGGTTCCGCACGCGTGCGCAGCATGCCCAAATCACTGCCCGCTTGCGGTTCGGTCAGGCACATCGCGCCGGTCCATTCGCCCGCGATCAAGGGCGGCAGCCAGCGCGCCGCCTGATCCGGGCTTGCGTGATGGCGGAGTAGATCAATCGCCCCCGCCGTCAGCAGCGGGCCGAGCATGAAGGATGTATCCGCCGCCATGCCCAATTCCGTCATGGCGGTCCAAAGGCTGAGCGGCAGACCCTGCCCGCCATGTTCCACCGGCGCGGCGAGCCCCTGCCAGCCGCCTTCGCGCCATTGGTCGTACAAGGCCGGGTAATGCGCCGGCGTCGTCACCGTGCCATTGGCGTAGCGGGCGCCCTGCTTATCCGCTTCCTGGGCTTTCGGTTGCAGCGCGTCGGTGCAGAAGCGGTTAGCCTCATTGACGATCTGCGCAATGTCATCGGCGGAAAGCGGCGCGCCGGCGGCGTTGGTCAGGCCCGGCAGGTCAACCAGGCGGGTCAGGCCGAAAATCAGATCATCAGCGGCGGTGGTGGTCATGTTGTGCTCTCCAATCCGGCCAGCAGGCCAAGCGCCGGGGCATCCCGCCCGGCGGCCCAACCCGGCAGGGCGCGGGCGAGCGCAGTATCCTCCGCCGCCGCGGCCAGGGCCAGACCCAAAAGCGGGGCGAATTTGAAGCCATGGCCGGAAAAGCCGGACATGACAAAGCAGCCAGGGGCGGCGGCTTCCAGGATGAATTCCTCCCGGTCTTCCACATCATAATAGCAGGCTTGCGCGCCAAGCACGCGATAAGCACCGGCATTGATCAGGCGCGGGCGGGCGAGGGCCAGGATTTCCTCGATTTCCGCGGGCGTTGCCGCGCGGGAATCAGCCCCGGCATCGCCCTGGCGGGAAAAGCGGTGATCCCCGATTTTGAGCGCGGTGCCG
Source organism: Roseomonas sp. (assembly GCA_040398485.1). Classification (GTDB taxonomy): domain Bacteria; phylum Pseudomonadota; class Alphaproteobacteria; order Acetobacterales; family Acetobacteraceae; genus Neoroseomonas. The sequence continues at coordinate 18,740 of JBBAUC010000005.1, forward strand.
GCCACCGGCGGCACGGCGTAAAACCCGCCATCTTCGGCCAGATCAAGCAGCATGGGCGCGGCTTCCCAGGCGGCACGAAAAGCCGGTGGGGCTTCAAGCCGCACCAGGATTTGGCGGGAAGGCACCACGCGCCCGGCAAGCCCAGTGCCGAGCAGCCTTGGCCCCCAGGGGCCGGCGGCGAGTACCAGCAGATCGGCGCTGCGTTCCGCGCCATTGGCCAGGCGCAGTGTTTTGCGCGCCGGTTGGGCTGCGGCGACCTCGGCGGCCTCGAACACCACGCCCTGCGCGGCGAGATGCGCGGCGAGCCCGGCGACGATGCGTTCCGCGAGCAGCGCGCCACCGCGCGGCAAGGTGAAGGCGGCGGCGATGCCGGTATCGGATAGCATGGGAAAGCGCGTGGTGATCTGATCCGGTGCCAAATCCGCGCAAGCATGCCCATCGGCCCGCAGCGCGGCGCGGCTTTCAGCAAGCCAGCCACCCTGGTGATTGGCCAGCGCGAGCACGCCGGTTTCCACATAATGCCGCACGCCGAGCGCTGCCCAGACCATGTCCCAAGCCGCAAAGGCGGGGTCAACCATCCGCATATAGCCGGCCTGCGCGCCATAGGCATGGCGGATCAGGCGGTGCTGATCCACGGATGCACCGCGCGGATTGGGGATGGGCGCCTGTTCAATCACGCGCACCTGCCAGCCGGCGCGGGTCAGCGCCCAGGCGGTGCAAAGCCCCATAATGCCGGCGCCAAGAATCAGGGCGTTTCGTTGTGCTGCCATGGGGTTAACCTATGCCGGTTTGGGCGGGGAATGGGAATCCTTGTTTTATCAAGCCGCGAAGGGCAAACCACCTTTGCCTAGTCGGTGCAAGGCAAGGCCCCTTCTCGCCGAAGCCAAAAGGAACCCATCCCGCCATGATCATCGCCTTCTGGACCCTGCCTTTGACGCTGATATTCCTCTGGCTCAGCTTGCGCGTGATCCGTTATCGGCGTGCTGAGCGGATCCCACTTGGGTCGGGCGGTAATCCCGCGCTGGAACGCGCCATCAGGGCGCATGCCAATTTCGCGGAATTTGTGCCCTTTGCGGTACTGCTGCTGATCCTGGCGGAATGGGGCGGCGCCTGGCCTTGGCTTTTGCATGCGCTTGGGGCGCTGCTAGTCGCCGCACGGCTTTCCCATGGAATTGGCATTGTGCAAGACCCGGAAGATTACCGCTTTCGCGTCTTTGGCATGGTGGGGACTTTTAGCGTCATGGGTATCGCGGCGGTCGCGGCGTTCCTGGGGGCTGCCCTGCGCGGCTGAGGCTTACGGGATTCGACTGATCGCGCCCCATGATGATCCTTCATTCGGGGAGAAATGACCCATGACCTTGGCCCCCCCGGCGTGTCCCGCCGACCTCGTCCCCGAGCTTTCGGTGCGGGACCTCGCTGCAAGCCTTGCCTTCTGGTGCGGGCCCTGTGGCTTCGCCGTTGTCTTCGACCGTCCGGAGCAAGGCTTCGCTTGCATCCAGCGCGGCACGGCGCGGGTGATGCTGGACCAACTCGGCACGGGCCGGGACTGGGTGACGGCGCCGCTCGAACCGCCGCTTGGGCGGGGGATCAACCTTGAGATAGCGGTCGAGGATATCGCGCCAATCCTGGCGGCGCTGGCGGCGGCGAGCTGGCCGCTTTTCCTCAGCCCCGAGGAGAAGACCTACCGCGTCGGCGAGGGCTCGGTGACGGTGCGGCAATTCCTGGTGCAGGATCCGGACGGCTACCTGCTGCGCTTCTCCGAGAGGATAGGCCATGGCGCTTGAGTGCGAGACCTGAGACGCCTTCACCGACCAGCGCTTTGGCTGATCCAGGCGTCATGGCGCGGCGCGTGGCCTGCATCACGCGCGCATCAACCAACGTGGTTATTCAGCTGGATGGGGTGGTTGGGGAAAGACATGGGGGGGAAGACGGGGCGGAATGGGGTGTGGGGCTAGGGAGATTAGAAGGGTGTTTGATGGAGGCGCTGTTTAGGCAGGCTCGTTTTCCACAAGTTGTCCGCGGGGCAGCGTCTCTCTCCTGTTGGACTGTGGAACGGAACAAAGGCATATTACGCACACATGGAAAAGGCTCCGCCAGCAATGCCCGATTCTGAAAGGTTCGACCGCCACCTTGTGAAGTTTCGGCGCTCATTCGGCGATCTACTCGCCCAATATCTTTTTCGTCGCGGCATGAGGCCGGGAGCGTCAGACCAAGCCCCTTGGACTAAGGAAGAATTTGTTGACCGCCTTGCTGGTTTGCTCGGGGCGGACACGATATCTCCGGACACTGTCGAAGATTGGCTGAACGGTGCTTCCTTGCCTGATGACCAAACAACATTCCCGGCTATCCTACAGCTACTCTTCGGCGAAGACCCTGCCCTTTCTCCATATCGTGCAAGCTTAGCTGATTTTTTTGAACAGGCGAAACTCTTCGAAAGACGCGTGCTCGCAACGCAAGATACCGTGCGAATAGAGCGCCGTCCATCTGCGGGAACGGCGATAACTTCGGTGAGTGGCAACACTATCGCCACCGACCACGATCCAGAACTTAACCCTGACTACACCCGGGATACCGCGCGTCTCGATCGGGATTTACAAACTCTCAAGGCGGCAAATTCGCCGCCCGATTCTGTTATCTATACTGAGACAGAGACAGGCTTCGCTATTGTACAAGGGCAAGCAACGGATGCAGAGGTCGCTGCACAACCCGCAACGGCACAACGCCATCGCAACGTCATCACAAAAATCGAAGTCCTTATAGACGCATGTGGTACCCGCCTGGATAATCAGCGTTCCTGGCGCCGACTACCGCAAATAGCGAAGCGCGCACTTGCGGCTGCGGATCGCCCGACGATAGAATTGCCCGACGCGCTGGTCGATCTTTATGACCATACTGTCTCTCTTGGGTCATATGTGAGCCAGGATGACGCGATTGGTGCTGACCAAAATGCGTCCGATGAGCCACTCGATCACGACATCAGACGGGCGCTTGTTGATTTTATTTCGTCAGCCTCGCCCTGGCTGCGTAGCTTCCCAAGTGTGCTGGGTGCAGATGATGCACGACGTGAATTTCTGACCCGGCCCGAACTCTTCGAGCCAATACGGCGCGCGCTGCCGGCCGCGCGTGAATTCCTGGCGATCGCAGGTCAGGAAGGAGTTCTCTCGCCCGAAGATGCAGCGCGGGCTACTCTACCAATAGAAACAGCCGAACGCGGCGGCGTACTAGGCGAGAAGGCAGGCTATCGAGGCCACGGCAATGCGTTGGGCTTATTAACGCGTATTGCCGTTGTTTCTTTTGTGAGTTTCTATTCAGGAGCGATTGCGTCCGATTTTGCCACGAAATCTGTTCTGGTTCAGCGAGCGGGCAGCTTCCTGGCGCGGGCTGAGGAGCAGGCGCTCCAGCTAGCAGCCGGCGCCCCCGATGATTTGCGGATTGCGCTTGAGCATGCACTCAAGGTCAATCGTTTGCGGCAAGAAGGGGACCCGCCGCCACAAACGCCTGCTATCATGCCCGCTGACGGTTCGAAGCCTTTCCGCCCGCCGCTGAAACCGCTGGCGCGTTGGCGCGAGCCCATCCCTAGCCTCCCGGAGGAGGCATGGCCCGACATGATCACGTTGCCCGCCGGGGAATTCCTCATGGGCGCGCCGGAGGGCGAGGAGGGCAGTGCCAACATCGAACGCCCGCAACGCCGTGTCACCGTTCCGCGCCCCTTTGCCCTGGGCCGGACGGCGGTCACCTTCGCGATGTGGGATGCGGCGATGGCAGCAGGCTTCGTGCCACCTTCCGGCAAGCCTCCTGAAGATGCGGGCTGGGGGCGCAACGACCGGCCGGTGATCAATGTCTCCTGGCACGATGCCCAGGCCTATTGCAGATGGCTGAACCAGCGTCTCGGGCTACGCTCGGGCACCTACCGGCTACCGAGTGAGGCCGAGTGGGAATATGCCTGCCGGGCGGGGACGACAACGCCCTTCAGCTTTGGCGAGACGATTTCGACCGAGCAGGCGAATTATGATGGCGGCAACACCTATGTGAGAGTAAAGCGGGGCGAATACCCAGGCCTCAACGTGTACCGAGGCCGCACCGTCCCGGTAGGCAGCTTGCCGGCAAACTCTTGGGGCCTTCACGAGATGCATGGCAATGTATGGGAATGGGTGGAGGAAGCCTATGGTCCTTATCCTGCCCAGGCGACAGATGCCAGCCCCTTAATGCATGCTGACGAAACTGAGCGCGTGCTGCGTGGTGGGTCCTGTTTTATTGAGACCTTGGGCTTGCGCTCTGCTACTCGTTTCACAGACGCCGCCGGGACCGTATTCTTCATCTATGGCTTCCGTGTTGCCAGGACGCTCGGCTGATACCGAGCTTCATTCTGGATCCTTATCTCATTACCTTCCTGGTCATCGCCGACGATGCCGCAGCGGCATTCACGGTCAAGCCGCGTTGCGAAAGGCCCAGCGCCAAAAGTCAAAAAAAGGAGTGGGGGGTTTGGGGGGCGAGTTCTCTCGCCCCCCATTTCAGCGCGCGGCTTTTGAAAGCCTCCCCCCTCACCGCCACCCCGCCCTTTGCATAATCCGCAGCGCCTCCGGCGCCAGTGCGCCATAGCGTTGAGCGTTCAATTGATCGGCGCGGAAGCTGCCAAGTGCTGTCAGCGCGGGATGTGGCGCAACCCCCGCCACCACCGGATATTCAAAATTGCCATTGGCGAATAATTCCTGCGCGCGCTGGCTGCTGAGGTATTCAATGAAGCGCAGCGCGCCTGCCTTGTTCGCCGAACTCCGCACCACGCCAGCGCCCGAGACATTCACATGCGTGCCGCGATCCCCCGGCGCCTGATTGGGGAAGATCACCCCAATCCGATCAAACAGCGCCTTTTCCTGCGGGTTGGATGAAGCGCCGAACCGCGCAAGGTAATAGGTATTGGCGACTGCCAAGCGCCCAACGCCCGCGGCCACCGCCTGGAATTGCGGCGTATCGCCGCCCTGCGGTGGGCGCGCCATGTTGGCCACCAAGCCGCGCGCCCAGGCTTCCGCCGCTTCCGCGCCATTGGCCAGCAGAATGCTCGCCATCAGCGAGGTGTTATAGGGATGCGCCGCCGCCCGGATAAGCACCTGCCCCCGTTGCGCCGGCAGGGCCAAATCCTCATACCTCGCGACACCTTCCGGCACACCGCGTTGGCGGTCATACATGATCACGCGCGCGCGGCTGGAAAGCCCAAACCATTGCCCGTCTGCGGCGCGGAGATGCGCGGGGATGCGCGCTTCCAGAATCTCGCTTCGTGTTTCGGCCAGAATGCCGACCTCTACTGCGCGGGCGAGCTTGGCTGCATCCACCGTGATCAGCACATCGGCCGGGCTATTCGCCCCTTCCGATTGAATGCGCGCGATCAACTGATCCGCATCGCCTTCAATCAGGCGGGTACGAATGCCGGTTTCCGCCGTGAAGCCCTCATACAACGCGCGATCCGTATCGTAATGGCGCGACGAATAAAGATTGATCACGCGTTCCTGCGCCGCGACCAAGGCGGGGCTGGCCAGCGGGGCGGCAAAGGGCAGGGCAAGCAGGGAACGGCGGCGCATGAGGGAAACCTTTCGGCGCGGGAGGTGTTGTCGCGGCTGGCCGGGATCAAGACGGCGCAGCCAACAGTCTAGCCTTGCCAGGCATGCAGCCGCCATGCAGGTCGGGCGCGGCAGCCCTGCGCGGCAAATACTTGAGCGCCGCGCAAACCCCGCCTGTTACCGACTCCCGTTACAATCAGCCCTGCAAGCCGCGGAGGAATTTCGCCCGCGCGCCGCCGCCCGCCATCAGGAAGGCGTGGTCTGAACCGCTCAACAGGAAGCGCGCGCCAAGGGCGATGTAATCCGGGGCGACCTTCTCATCATACACGCCGCCCATGCCCATGATTTTGCCATGCGCCTTGCAGGCCGCCGCCACCTTGGCATAGGCCGCGCGCACATCAGGGTGGCCGATCTGCCCGGCAATGCCCATGGAAGCGGTCAGATCCGATGTGCCGATCATCAGGCAATCAACGCCCGGCACGGCGGCGATGGCATCGGCATTCGCGACCGCTTCCGGCGTTTCGATCATGACTGTCACCATGATCTGTTCGTTGAGTTCTTTTTGTGCCGCGGCGGTATCCGCAACCTGGAAGGCATATTGCGCCGGCGGGCCACCCCAGGAACGCTCACCCAAAGGCGGGTAGCGGAAAGCGCGCACCACATCGCGGGCTTCATCCGCGTTATCAATATGCGGCACCACCACGCCCATGGCGCCATTATCCAGGCAGCGCGTGCCTTCAAACAGCGCATCCTTGCAGCAGCGCACCATTGGCGTGATGCCTTGCGAAAGTGCGGCCATGGCCATGCGCGTGGCATCATCCACACTCATCGCGCCATGTTCCATGTCAATGAACAGCCAATCAAAGCCGGAAGCCGCGGCAATCATGCCGACAGCGGGCGTGCGCAAATGATGCACGCCAAAGCCAAGGGCGAGTTCACCCTTTTCCAGGCGGCGACGCGCGAAATTAGGAGCGATAGGCATGGTGTTTCCCCTGTGGAAGTGATGTGTGTTGAAGCCTGATCAAGCGGCGCCACCAGGCGCCAGCTTGTCTTGGGTTTTGGTGGCGAAATCGCTCGCGTCATGGCGTTCGTGCAATTGCTCGGATGGTTCACCGGTCACTCGGTTCACCATGCGCCCGCGCTTCACCGCGGGGCGGGCGAAGATGGCATCGGCCCAGCGCTGCACATTCTTGTATTCATGCACGCTCAGGAATTCCGCCGCGCCATACAGGAAGCCCTTCACCAGGCCACCATACCAGGGCCAAACGGCGATATCGGCGATGGTATAATCATCACCGCCCAGATAGGCGCTTTCCGCGAGCCGCCGGTCCAGCACATCCAATTGTCGCTTGGTTTCCATGGCGAAGCGATCAATCGGGTATTCGATCTTCACCGGCGCATAGGCATAGAAATGCCCAAAGCCGCCGCCCAGATAAGGCGCGCTGCCCATTTGCCAGAATAGCCAGGAAAGGCATTCGGCGCGCAAAGCGGGGTCCTGCGGCAGGAAGGCGCCGAATTTCTCCGCCAGATGAACCAGGATTGCGCCGCTTTCGAAAACGCGAATGGGCTTTGGCCCGCTGCGATCCAGTAGCGCCGGGATTTTGGAATTGGGGTTGATATCCACAAAGCCGCTGCCGAATTGCTGGCCTTCTCCAATGCGGATCAGCCATGCGTCGTATTCCGCGCCTGTGTGGCCAAGCGCCAAAAGCTCCTCCAGCAGGATCGTCACCTTCTGGCCATTGGGCGTGCCCAGCGAATAAAGCTGCAAGGGGTGGCGCCCCACCGGCAATTCCTTGTCATGCGTCGGGCCGGCGATGGGGCGGTTGATATTGGCGAAGCGCCCGCCATTGGCCTTGTTCCAGGTCCAGACTTTTGGGGGGGTGTAATCGCTGCTGCTGCTCATGGGGGGTGCTCCTTGGGATTGGCTGAAGCTGGCGCGATTGGCGGTGGCGCGCAAGGCTGGTATCGCGGGGCGATCGGGCACGGGGCAGGCGACATGACCATCACCATCCATGGCATCAAGAATTGCGACACCATGAAAAAGGCGCGCGCCTGGCTGGAAGAAGCAGGCCTCGCCCATGATTTCCATGACTACAAAACGGCGGGCATCGCGCCAGCCAAGCTGCAAACCTGGGTCCACAAGGCGGGGTGGGAGGCCCTACTGAACCGCGCCGGCACCACCTTCCGCAAATTGCCGGATGACCAGAAGCAAGGGCTGGACGAAGCCCGCGCCATGGCGCTGATGCTGGCGCAGCCAAGCATGATCAAGCGCCCGGTGCTAACGCATGGCGATAAGCTGATCATTGGCTTCGACCCCGCACGCTATTCCGCCGCATTAAAGGCTTGACGCTGCCTCAAATTCACCATCGCCGCCCCATATGAGCATCCGAAAGGGCGAAGGGGCGGGTTTTGGCTGAGGCGGTTAACTACCAGGCCTATAGCGATGCGCTTGTTGTGCTGGGCACGGCGGGTGTGATTGTGCCCCTGTTGCGCCGTGCTGGAGTGAGCCCCGTCCTTGGCTATCTGGGCGCAGGGGCGGTGCTGGGGCCGCTCGCGCTTGGGTCCTTCATCAATGAATACCCGCTGCTTTATTGGTTCACGGTGATTGATGCGAAAAGTGTCACCGCGATTGCGGAACTTGGCGTGGTTTTTCTGCTATTTCTGATTGGGCTTGAACTTTCCTTTGAACGCCTGAAGGCGATGCGCCGGCTGGTGCTGGGCCTGGGCGGGCTGCAATTGGCGATCAGCTTTGTGGTGATCAGCCTCATTGCGCTCGCCTACGGCCTGACACCCCAGATTGCTGCGGTGCTCGCCGCATGTTTGGCACTTTCTTCCACCGCCATTGTGCTGGAATTGCTGGCGCAGCAGGAAAGGCTGCTGACCAGCGGCGGGCGCGCCAGTTTCTCTGTGCTGCTGGCGCAGGATGTGGCGGTGGTGCCCATTCTGCTTTTCATCGGCATCCTTGGCGCGAAGGGCGGCGATTCCGTGCTGCTGAGTATCGCAACTGCGCTTGGCCAGGCGCTGCTGGTGCTGGCGGTGATTGTACTTGTGGGGCGCGCGGTACTGCGCCCGCTTTTCCGTCTGGTGGGCGGCCAGCGTTCGGAAGAATTGTTCATCGCCGCTGTATTGTTCGTGATTGTCGCAACCGGCATCCTGGCCGCCAAGGCTGGGCTTTCCATGGCGATTGGCGCCTTTGTCGCCGGGCTTTTGCTGGCCGAGACCGAATATCGCCGCGCGGTACAGGCCACGATCGAGCCCTTCAAGGGCCTGCTGCTGGGTATTTTCTTCTTTAGCGTCGGCATGAATATTGATTTCCGCGAAGTGGCGCGCGAACCCGTGCTGCTTTTCGGTTTGGCTTTTGGGCTGATCGCACTCAAGGCCGGGATTGTCTATGCGCTGGCGCGGTATTTTGCGCTGACGCGCGCGGCTTCCTTGGAAGCGGCACTATTGCTTGGCCCGGGCGGCGAATTCGCCTTTGTGGGCATTGGGCTCGCGACCGGCTTGGCGTTGATTGAACCAAAGCTTGGCAGCTTTGTTCTGGCGGCGATCAGCCTGACCATGGCTTTGCTGCCCTTGCTGTCTGCGCTGGCGCGGCGCCTGACGCCTTTGCTGGAAGAAGCGAGGCCGAAAGACCCAGCGCTGGAAGCCCTGCCCGACGCACAACAGGGCCATGCCATCATCATCGGCTATGGGCGCGTGGGCAAAACCGTGGCCGCGTTGCTCCGCCAGCATGATTTGCATCAGATCGCGATTGATAACGACCCTGCCTCGGTCTCCCGCGCCCGCCGCGCCGGTGAGGAAGTTTTCTTCGGCGATGCCGCGCGCCCGGCCTTTTTGCAGGCTTGCGGGATTGGTACGGCGCGTAGCGTCATCATCACCATCAATGCCGCAGCCGAGATTGATCAGATTATCACCGCCATTCGCGGGCTGCGGCCGGATTTGCCCATTATCTCTCGCGCGCGGGATGCTGCGCATGCGCGCCATCTCTATGCGCAAGGCGTGAATGAGACAGTGCCGGAGACGATTGAAGCAAGCTTGCAATTATCCGAAGCGGCCTTGGTTGGGCTTGGCGTGCCTATGGGGCGCGTAATCGCCTCCATCCACCAAAAACGCGCCGATTTCGCTGAGGAATTGCGCAGCGCCGCGCGGGGGGGTTAACCCCGCGCGAGGGACGCAATCACGAAAGCTTCTGCTTCAGCACATCATTGACCAGCGCAGGATTGCCCTTGCCCTGCATGGCCTTCATGGTCTGGCCGACAAAGAAACCAAACAGCTTATCCTTGCCGGAACGATACTCCGCAACCTTATCGGCATTGGCAGCCAGCACCTGGTCAATCACCGCTTCAATCGCGCCGGTATCCGTCACCTGCTTCAGGCCGCGTTCTTCCACAATGGCGCCTGGCGCGCGGCCCGTTTCCACCATGGCTTCAAACACTTCCTTGGCCAATTTGCCGGAAAGCGTGTTGTCAGCCATCAGATCAAGCAGCGCGCCAAGATCAGCAGCACTCACGGGCGGTTCGGCGATGGAGCTTTTGGTGCGGTTGATGGCCGCGAAAAGATCACCCATCACCCAATTCGCCGCCTGCTTCGCATCCCGCCCCTTGGCGACGGCCTCGTAATAGGCGGCGGTTTCGCGTTCCAGCGTCAACACATGCGCATCATAGGGCGTGATGCCGTAATCGCGCACATAGCGCGCGCGGCGCTGATCGGGCAGTTCCGGCAAAGCGGCCTTCAGGCCTTCCACCCAGGCTGCATCAATCACCAGCGGGGGCAAATCCGGGTCCGGGAAATAACGATAATCATGCGCGTCTTCTTTTGACCGCATCGAACGCGTGATCCCGCGGCCCGTATCGAAAAGCCGCGTTTCCTGATCAACCGTGCCGCCGGATTCCCACACCTCAACCTGGCGACGCGCCTCGGTTTCCACCGCCTGCATGACAAAGCGGATGGAATTCACATTCTTCACTTCGCAGCGCGTGCGGAACCCTTCGCCCGCCTTACGGACGGAAACATTCACATCCGCCCGCATGGAGCCTTCATCCATATTGCCATCGCAAGTGCCCAGATAGCGCATGATCTGGCGGAGTTTGGTGAGGTAAGCGCCGGCTTCCTCGGGGCTGCGCATATCCGGCTCCGAGACAATTTCCATCAGCGCGACACCGGAACGGTTCAGATCAATGAAGGATTTTGTCGCGTGCTGGTCGTGCTGGGATTTGCCGGCATCCTGTTCCAGATGCAGTCGCGTAATGCCGATGGTCTTCGTGCGGCCATCAGACAATTCAATATCAATCGCACCTTCACCGATAATGGGATGCGCGTATTGGCTGATCTGATAGCCCTGCGGCAGATCGGCATAGAAATAATTCTTGCGATCAAAGCGCGACCAGAGATTGACCTTGGCATTCAAGCCAAGCCCGGTGCGCACGGCCTGCGCCACGCATTCATGGTTGATCACCGGCAACATACCGGGGAAGCCCGCATCAATGAAGGAAACCTGGGCATTGGGTTCCGCACCAAATGCCGTCGCCGCGCCGGAAAACAGCTTGGCGTTGGAGGTGACCTGGGCATGAACCTCAAGCCCGATCACCACTTCCCAGGGGCCTGATTCCCCTTCGATGATATAGCTCATGCCCCGGCCCTCATTGCTGGCACTGCCTTGAAATCAGCCGCGCGTTCCAGCGCTGCCCCCACCGCGAAAACCGTTTCCTCATCAAAGGCGCGGCCAATCACTTGCAAGCCCAAGGGCAGGCCCTGATGATCAAGCCCTGTCGGCAGAGCCAAACCAGGCAAGCCGGCCAGATTGGCGGTCACGGTGAAGACATCATTCAAATACATCTTCACCGGGTCATCCGCATTTTCGCCTTCCGCAAAGGCCGCTGATGGTGTGGCGGGGGTCACAATCGCATCCACCTTGCCCCAGGCAGCATCAAAATCGCTCGCAATCAGGGCGCGGATTTTTTGCGCCTTCAGGTAATAGGCATCGTAATAGCCAGCACTCAACACATAGGTGCCGATCATGATGCGCCGGCGCACTTCCGCACCAAACCCTTCGGCCCGCGTGCGTTCATATAGATCGCGCAGGTCGCTATCCTTCTCGGCCACGCGCAGGCCAAAGCGTACGCCATCATAGCGCGCCAGATTGGAAGACGCCTCAGCGGGTGCAACAATGTAATAAGTGGGCAGCGCGTATTTCGTGTGTGGGAGGGAAATCTCGACAATCTCCGCCCCCGCATCGCGCAGCCAATCCAAGCCCTGGCGCCAGAGCTTTTCAATCTCCGCCGGCATGCCATCCAGCCGATATTCGCGTGGCACGCCAATGCGCATTCCCTTCACGCTGCGCGCGCAAGCTGCAGCGAAATCCGGCACGGGCTGCGCGGCGCTGGTGGAATCCTTCGGGTCATGGCCGGCCATGGACCGCAGCAAAATGGCGCAATCTTCCACAGTGCGGGCAAAGGGGCCGGCCTGATCAAGCGAAGATGCAAAAGCCACAATGCCAAAACGCGAACAGCGCCCATAAGTCGGCTTGATGCCGGTAATGCCGCAAAACGCTGCCGGCTGACGGATGGAACCGCCCGTATCCGTGCCCGTCGCCCCCAGCGCCATGCGCGCCGCAACCGCCGCCGCAGACCCACCCGAAGACCCACCCGGCACCAGCCGCGCGCCTGGGTCATCCTTGCGCTGCCAAGGGTTCAAAACGCCCCCATAGGCCGAGGTCAAATTCGATGACCCCATCGCGAATTCATCCAGATTGGCCTTGCCCAGAAACACCGCCCCATCACGCTTCAACTGCGCGGTCACGGTGCTTTCATAAGGCGGGATGAAATTGCCCAGGATTTTCGAACCCGCCGTGGTGCGCACAGCTTCCGTGCAGAACAGATCCTTGATCGCAAGGGGGATACCCTCAAGCGGCCCGGCCTCACCCCGCGCACGGCGCGCATCGGATGCGCGGGCGGCGTCCAGCGCCTTCTCACTCGTGGTGGTGATGAAGGCATTCAGCTTCGGGTTCAGCGCTTCAACCGCGGCCACATGGGCGCGCGTCAATTCCTCGGCGCTGATCGCTCCCTCATTCAGCGCGGCAAGCGCACCGGCCAGGGTAAAATCGGTCGGATGCATTATTCCACCACCTTCGGTACGCCGAAATATTCGCCCTCTCGGTCAGGCGCATTGGCCAGCACGGCTTCGGCCTGGCCGCCATCGGTCACCACATCTTTGCGCATCGGCATGGCCGCCACGCCGCCGGGGGTGCCGCCGGCCATGGGCTCCACCCCATCCGTATTCACGGCCTGGAGCTGTTCGATCCAGCCCAAAATGCCGTTGAGTTCGCCCTGCACGCGGGCGACATCCTGTTCTTCAAGGCGCAAGCGGGCCAAAGCCGCAACGCGCCTGACGGTGGCGGTGTCGAGGGACATGAAATCAGTACTTCCCGGAAAAAGAGCGCCGGACCATAAGGCCCCCGATGCCACTCTTCAACCTAACAGATTTGCGCGCAGCATTGCCCCGACATTCCCGGCTGATCGGCCTTGATCCCGGGGAGAAGACCGTGGGCGTGGCGCTGAGTGATGTCTCACTGATGTTGGCCAGCCCCTATGTCAGCCTGAAACGCGGGAAACTTGCCGCCATGGCGGCCGAGATCAAGGTGATTGCCGCTAAGGAAGGCGTGGGGGGCTTGGTGGTGGGCCTACCCCTTGGCCTTGATGGGTCCTTCGGCCCGGCGGCGCAGGCGGCGCGGGATTGGGCGCGGTCCCTGTCTGATGCCACCGGCTTGCCGGCGGCGCTTTGGGATGAAAGGCTTTCCTCGGCGGCGGTGAACCGCATGATGGTGGGGGAAGCCGATCTCAGTCGGGGTAAAAGGGCGGCGGCAGTGGACAAGGCGGCAGCGGCGTGGATGCTACAGGCGGCTTTGGACGCAACCAAAGGATGAGGCGCATGGATCAAATTCTGGTGGAAATCGCGCTGGATGGGCGCATCCGCTACGCTGTTGGCGCGCTGGCGGGGCTTGGCTTTGCCATGGTCGGCCTGGCGCTGCTGCCGCAATTCCTGGCCGAATGGCCGGCCATCACGCCCCGGCTTTTGGGGCTGGGCTTCCCGATCCTGGGGCTTGGGATGTTCCTGTGGCTGTCCTTCATCCCGGCACCTCATGCGCTTGCGATTCGCGCCGATGGCAGCGCGGTCTTTACCCGCAGCGTCACTACCTGGTGGCGGTTTTTTGACATGTTTGAGACGCTGCCGCCCGGCACGATCACCGGGGTTGCGGTGGAATCCATTGATGCGCCTGTTGGCACCACCCGCAGCGGAGAGACGGATTTCTCAGCCACGTCAAAGGAATGGCGCCTGGTGCTGCGGCTTTCGGATGGCGCGGTGCGGGAAGTGCAGCGCAGCCCTGGCCGGGCTTCGCTGGATGAAAAAGCCGCGGCGCTGCGCGGCGCGCTCAAGCTACCATGAACGGGTCTGGTCTTTCCCGCTGCTCGGCGGCTAGAAAGGGCGCGTGACCTATCCCCGCAAACACCTCCTCGCCATTGAGGGTCTTGAGCCGCCGCATATCGCGGATTTGCTGGATCTGGCGGAATCCTATGCGCTGCTCAATCGCAGTGGCAAAACCCAGCGCGACCTGCTGAAGGGCCGCACGCTGATCAATCTGTTTTTTGAAGACAGCACCCGCACCCGCACGAGTTTCGAACTCGCCGGCAAAAGGCTGGGCGCCGATGTCATCAATATGTCGGTCAGCACATCCAGCGTGAATAAGGGCGAAACCCTGCTGGATACGGCCAGCACCTTGAACGCGATGCATTGCGATTTGCTGGTGGTGCGCCATGGGCAATCCGGCGCGCCTTCGCTGCTGAGCCAGAAGGTGGATGCGGCGGTGATCAATGCCGGCGATGGCACGCATGAACACCCAACCCAGGCGCTGCTGGATGCGCTGACCATCCGCCGCCATAAGGGTCGGCTTGAGGGTTTGATTGTCGCGATTTGCGGCGATATCGCCCATTCGCGCGTCGCGCGTTCCAACATGCATCTGCTGACCACCATGGGCAGTCGCGTGCGCGTGGTGGGGCCGCCCACACTGATCCCCGCCGAAGCCGCGCGCTTGGGCGTTGAGGTGTTTCACGACATGAAGGCCGGGCTGGCCGGCGCTGATGTTGTGATGATGCTCCGCCTGCAACGCGAACGCATGTCGGGTGGCATGGTGCCCTCGGCGCGGGAATTTTTTCGCTTCTATGGGCTGGATGCGGAAAAGCTTGCTTATGCCAAGCCGGATTCGATTGTGATGCATCCGGGCCCGATGAATCGCGGCGTGGAAATTGATAGCGCCGTCGCCGACCATCCAACCCGCAGCGTGATCGGCGAACAGGTGGAAATGGGTGTCGCTTGCCGGATGGCGGTGCTGGATATGCTTTCTCGCCAGTTGCCGCGGAACCGTTGAGCATGGCCAATACCCTCATCACCAATGTCCGCCTGCTCGACCCCGCCTCTGGCCTCGATGCGCCGGGCGCCTTGCTGATCCGCGATGGGCTGATCGCCGATTTCGGCGCTGGCCTTACCGCGCCTGAAGGTGCCGCCGTGGTGGACGCAGGCGGGGCCTGCCTCGCGCCTGGCTTGATTGATCTCCGCGCCAACCTCGGCGAACCGGGCGCAGAGCATCGGGAAACCATCGCCTCAGCCGCGCAAGCAGCCGCTGCTGGCGGCATCACCACCATTTGCGTGCTGCCGGATACCGACCCGGCGCTTGATGACCCGGCGCTGATTTCCTTCATCACGCGGCAGGGTGAGGCCACGGGTTCGGTCACGCTGCTGCCCTATGGCGCCGCGACGGCGGGCTGCGCCGGCAAGGAATTGGCCGAATACGGGCTGCTGCGCGAAGCCGGCGCCATTGCCTTTACCGATGGGGTGCGCGCCATTGCCTCGGCACGCACCATGCGGCTTGCGCTATCTTACGCGCGGGCCTTTGGCGCCTTCATTGTGCAGCACCCGGAAGAACCGAGCCTGGCTGCCGGCGGCGCCGCTACCGAAGGCGAATTGGCCACGCGCCTTGGCCTGCCCGGCATCACCCCGGCGGCGGAAGCCATCATGGTGGCGCGCGATATCGCACTCGCGCGCATCACGGGCGGGCATGTACATTTCGCGCATATCTCCACCGCCACCGCGCTTGATTTGATCCGCGCGGCCAAGGCTGAGGGGCTGGCCGTCACCTGCGATACAGCGCCGCCCTATTTTGATCTGAACGAAACCGCGATTGGCGATTATCGCAGCTACGCCAAGCTCTCCCCGCCGCTGCGCACCGAATTGGATCGGCAGGCGGTGGTGGCCGCACTTGCCGATGGCACGGTTGACGCGATTGCCTCAGACCATCAGCCGCGCGATGCCGATGACAAGCGCTTGCCTTTTGCGCAGGCCGAAGCGGGCGGTGCGGGGTTGGCGACTTTGCTGGGCGTGACTTTGGCGCGGGTGCATGCGGGCGATCTGCCGATGCTGACCGCGCTTGGGCTGATGACCGCACGGCCCGCGACGCTGCTGGATTTGCCGCAGGGCAGGCTGGCCAAGGGTGCGCCGGCGGACCTCGTGCTGTTCCATCCCGATCGCGGCTGGAAGGTTGAAGCCGGCAAGCTGCCCGGCAAGGCGCAGAACTCGCCTTTTGATGGCCGCGCCCTGGAAGGCCGGGTGCTTGGCACCTGGAAAGCCGGTCGCCGCGTTTTCGGGGGCTGAGTTATGGCCGAGCATGCGGACAGCATTAGTTTTCTCATTGCGCTGCTGGGTGGCTATTTGATCGGGTCCATCCCCTTCGGCCTGCTGCTGACCAAGGCCGCCGGGCTTGGCGATATCCGCCAGGTCGGTTCCGGCAATATCGGGGCGACCAATGTGCTGCGGACAGGCCGCAAAGGCCTGGCGGCGGCGACGCTGATCCTGGATGGGCTGAAGGGGGCGGTGGCGATTTTGCTGGCGCGGCAATTCCTCGGCGATCAGGATTTGGTGGTGGGCACGGCGGCGGTGCTCGGGCATCTTTTCCCGGTCTGGCTTGGTTTTCGCGGCGGCAAGGGGGTGGCGACCGGGCTTGGCGTGCTGTTGTCCGCGGCCTGGCCGGTGGGGCTCGCCTGCTGCGCCCTTTGGTTGGTGGCAGCGAAACTTCTGAAAATGTCGTCAGCGGCGGCGCTGGCTGCCTTTGCGGCGGCACCGCTTTTCGCCCTGGTCCTGTCCAGCACGGATCATGCGCTGATGGCCTTGCTGATCGCCGTGCTCGTGTTTTGGCGGCATGAGGCGAACATCCGCCGCCTATTGGCCGGGACCGAACCGCGCATCGGCAAAACGGCCAAGTAGCAATAGGATTTAGTATTTCCCGTATAGGTTGAATTATGGCATAGGATTTCTCCTATGCCAGCAACCACCTTCAGCCCCGCCGAAAGCCTCGCCCTCTGGCGCATCGCAGAGACCGAGGGCATTGGCCCCATGGGCTTTCGCCGCCTGCTCGCCCGCCATGGCAGCGGGGCCGCGGCGCTGGATGCCTTGCCCCGCCTACTGGCGAAGCGCGAAGCCCCGGCGCGCATCCCAAGCCTGGATGACGCGCGGCGGGAAGCCGATGCCATGGCCAAGCTTGGCGCGCGATTTATCTTTTGGGGCAGTGCTGACTACCCGCCCTTGCTGGCCTTGCTGGCGGATGCGCCAGCCATGCTCGCGGTGCAGGGCGATGCCGCTTTGCTATCCCAGGTGCCAAGCTTCGCCATTGTCGGCGCGCGCAATGCCTCGGCCGCCGGACGACGCATTGCGGAAGACATCGCCGAGGCACTGACCGAAGCCGGGGTGCTGGTGATCTCGGGCCTGGCGCGCGGGGTGGATGCGGCGGCGCATCAGGGTGCGCTCCGCGTTGGGCGGACGCTGGCGGTGCTGCCAGGCGGCCTTGATGTGGCCTATCCGCCCGAAAACGCGGCGCTTCAG
>JBBAUC010000006.1:0-34656 GCA_040398485.1 Roseomonas sp.
AGCGCGCGCTTCTGGACAAGCTCTCGGATCAGGCAAGCTTCCCCGTGCCGGAAGGCATGGTGGATGGCGAATTCGGTCAGATCTGGCAGCGCGTGGAAGCCGATTTGAAGGCTGGGCGACTCGACTCCGACGACCAGGGCAAGGATGAGGCGACGCTGCGCGACGAATATCGCGGCATCGCCCAGCGCCGTATCCGGCTTGGCCTGCTGCTGTCTGAAATTGGGCGTAGCAACAACATCCAGGTGACACCGGATGAGCTGAGCGGTGCTTTGCGTCAGGAAGCCATGCGCTATCGTGGCCAGGAACAACAGGTGATCGAATTCTTCCGCAAGAATCCGGAAGCGATGGAAAACCTCCGCGCCCCGATTTTTGAGGAAAAGGTTGTCGATTTTATCCTGGAACTCGCCAAGGTGGCGGAGCGCCAGGTGAAGCCTGAGGAATTGTCTGAAGCCTAAGCCGGCATGCCGGAAAGGGTTGGAAAGGGCAGGGGGCAACCTCTGCCCTTTTTTTGTTCAGTAGGGCCGGTGCCAATTTTTCTCAGGAATTGAAGGGGGTGGCTTGCAGGAAGGCCACGCCTCGCATAGGAATGACTCAAAGAGGCGTGGCGGTATCAACCGCTGCATAAGAAGGGGGGCGTGGTTCGGGTGTCTGATACCATCCTTGAAACGGTAGGGCTTACCAAGGAATTCCGGGGCTTCGTCGCGGTAAGCGACGTGAACCTGAATGTTCGTCGGGGTACTATCCATGGCTTGATCGGCCCGAATGGCGCCGGCAAGACCACTTGCTTTAATCTGCTGACGAAATTCCTGCCGCCGACGCGTGGTGTCATTCGCTATGAAGGGCGCGACATCACGGGCATGAAGGCCGCCGAAGTAGCGCGCCTTGGTCTGGTGCGGAGCTTTCAGATCTCAGCGGTGTTTCCGCATCTGACGGTGATTGAGAATGTACGCGTGGCGCTGCAACGCGCCCGTGGCGGTTCCTTCGATTTCTGGCGTTCCGATTCGGTACTGCGCAAATTCGACACGCGGGCTGAGGAATTGCTGGCCGATGTGGGCTTGACCGAATGGATGCACCTGACGGCGGGCGAATTGCCCTATGGCCGCAAGCGCGCCTTGGAAATCGCGACCACGCTGGCGCTTGATCCCGTGATGATGCTGCTGGATGAACCAACCGCCGGCATGGCGCATGATGACGTGGACCGCGTGGTAGCGCTGGTGAAGCGCGTATCCGTGGGCCGTACCGTGCTGCTGGTGGAACACAATCTTCGCGTGGTGCAGGGGCTTTGCGATACCATTACCGTGCTCGCGCGCGGCAGTGTGCTTGCGGAAGGCGATTACGCCGCCGTGTCGCGCAACCCGGATGTGGTTGCTGCCTATCTTGGTTCCGAAGCCCCGACGGAGGCCGCCCATGGCTGATGTGATGACAGCGCCCGCCGGCGCCAAGGCCAGCACTGGCGCGCTGATGGAACTGCGCGGGCTTGAGGCCTGGTATGGCGAAAGCCACGTATTGCATGGCGTGGATATTGATATCCGCGAAGGCGAAGTGGTGACGCTGCTTGGGCGCAACGGTGCGGGCAAGACATCCACCTTGCGTTCCATCATGGGGCTGGTGCCGCGCCGTACCGGTTCGGTGAAGTATGAAGGCAAGGAATTCGTGAATGCGCGTCCGGATGTGATTGCGCGTGCCGGCATTGCCTATTGCCCGGAGGAGCGCGGGATTTTCGCCTCGCTCGATGTTACGGAAAATCTGATGCTGCCGCCCATGGTGCGCCCGGGTGGGATGCCCTTGGATGAAATCTACACGCTGTTTCCGAATTTGAAGGAACGCGCCCGCAGCCAAGGCACCAAGCTTTCGGGCGGTGAGCAGCAGATGCTGGCCATTGCGCGGATTCTGCGCACCGGCGCGCGGTTGCTGCTGCTGGATGAGCCTTCAGAAGGTCTGGCGCCGGTGATTGTGCAGCAGATCGGGCGCACCATCCGCGAATTGAAGAAGCGCGGCTTTACCGTGCTGCTGGTGGAACAGAATTTTCGCTTCGCGCAGACGGTCGCTGATCGGCATTACGTGATGGAACATGGCCGCGTGGTGGATATGGTCGCGAATGAAGACCTGAATGCCTCGCTCGATCGGTTGCATCAGTATCTTGGGGTTTAACCAGAACTGCGCTTCTTGCGGGCGCGGCAAACAAAAAAGGGGAGACAACAAATGAGCCTTTCACGTCGGGACATTATGGCCGGTTCAGCCGGCGCTGCGGCTTTTGGTGCGCTGCCCTATCGCAGCGCCAAGGCGCAGGGCGGGCCCACCATAAAGATTGGCGTGCTGAACGACATGTCCGGCATGTATCGTGACATTGCAGGCATGAGTGCGGTGGCCTGCGTTCGCGCTGCGGTGCAGGAATTTGCCGGTCGTGGCATCAATATCGAAGTGCTCGCGGCTGACCATCAGAACCGCCCCGATGTTGGCGTGAATATCGCGCGGCAATGGATTGATCGTGATGGCGTGGATGTGCTGCTGGATGTGACCACATCCTCTGTGGCGCTCGCCGTTTCGGATATCTGCCGCGAAAAGAACAAGGTGCATCTGAACAGCAGCGCCGCGTCCAGTGACCTGACCGGCGCGCGCTGCAATGCGAATACGGTGCATTGGACCTATGACACCTGGATGTGCGCCAAATCCACTGGTGGCGCGATGGTGCGCGCAGGCGGTGATAGCTGGTTCTTCATCACCGCCGATTACGCCTTCGGCCATGCGCTGGAACGCGATACGGGGAATTTCGTGCGCAATGCCGGAGGGCGCGTACTTGGCCAGGTGCGCACGCCCTTCCCGGGCACAACGGATTTCTCATCCTTCCTGGTGCAGGCTCAGGCTTCGCGCGCCAAGGTGATTGGCTTTGCCAATGCCGGGGCGGATACGACCAATTGTGTGAAGCAGGCCGCTGAGTTCGGCATTACGCGCCGCGGTGTCAAGCTTGCCTCATTGCTCATGTTTATCAATGACGTGCATGCGCTTGGCTTGGCGACTGCGCAGGGGCTGGTGCTGACCGAGACCTTCTATTGGGATTTGAACGACGCGACGCGTCGTTTCACCAATAAGGTGCGTTCTGCCATGTCGCCCAATATGCCTTCCATGACCCATGCTGGCTGCTATGCCGGCGCGCTGCATTACCTTAAGGCGGTTGCCGATATGGGGCCGGCCGCGGCCAAGGCCGATGGCGCGGCGGCGGTGGCGCGCATGAAGGCGATTCCCACGGATGATGATTGCTTCGGCAAGGGCAGCATCCGTGCGGATGGGCGCAAACTGCACCCGGCCTATTTGTTTGAAGTGAAGGCGCCATCGGAAAGCAGCGGTCCTTGGGACTACTACAAACTGCTGCAAACCACGCCGGGTGACGAAGCCTTCCGTCCAGTTTCCGAGGGCGCTTGCCCGCTAGTGCGTAGCTGATCCAACAACAACATCGCTTGAGGGAGATGAACATGCAGGTTTCACGTCGGAATATCCTCGCGGGAGCGGCCGCCACCGGCGCTCTTCCGCTCTCTCTCGCTCGCGCGCAGGCGGCGAATACGGTGCGCATTGGTGTCATGACCGATATGTCGGGCACCTATCGCGACAATACGGGCCCGACTTCGGTCGCTGCTACCCGTGAAGCGGCCGCGGAGTTTGGCGCGAGCCACGGCTTCCGGGTTGAAGTGATTGAAGCCGATCACCAGAACCGCCCGGATGTTGGCGTGAACCTGGCGCGGCAATGGTATGACCAGGGTGTGGATCTGATCCTGGATGTGCCGACGTCTTCCGTGGGCCTCGCGGTTTCTGGCGTCGCGCGCGAAAAGAACAAGTCTTATATTTGCGTGGGGTCCGCCACCGCTGACCTGACCGGCGCGCAGTGCAGCCCGAATACAATCCATTGGGCCTACGACACCTTCATGCTGGCGCGGTCCACCGGTGGTGCGACGGTGCGCGCGGGCGGTGATACCTGGTTCTTCATCACGGCTGACTACGCCTTCGGCCATGCGCTTGAACGCGATACGTCAAACTTCGTGCGCAGCGCGGGTGGGCGTATTTTGGGCCAGGTGCGCACGCCCTTCCCGGGTACGACTGATTTTTCTGCCTTCCTGCTGCAGGCGCAAGCTTCGCGCGCGAAGGTGATTGGCTTTGCCAATGCCGGCGCCGATACGCAGAATTGCGTGAAGCAGGCGGCGGAATTCGGGCTGACGCGGCGCGGGATCAAGCTCGCTTCGCTGCTGCTGTTTGTGAATGACGTGCATGGCATGGGGCTGCAAGTGGCGCAGGGGCTGGTCTGCACCGAAAGCTTCTATTGGGACATGAACGACAAGACCCGCGCCTGGACCGAGCGTATGCTGCGCCGCGTGCCCACCAATTACCCGAACATGATCCATGCCGGCTGCTATTCCGGCGCGCTGCACTTCCTGAAGACCGTGGCAGCGATGGGCGTGCCGGCCGCCAAGGCTTCCGGCCTTGACGTGGTGAACCGCATGAAGGCGCAGCCTTCTGATGATGATCTGTTCGGCAAGGCTACCATCCGCGCGGATGGCCGCCGCCTTATCCCCTCATACCTGTTTGAGGTGAAAACACCGGCGGAAAGCACGAAGCCTTGGGATTACTACAAGCTGCTGCAAACCACAGCGGCCGAGGAAGCCTTCCGACCCATCAATGAAGGCGGCTGCGCCTTGGTTCGTTCCTGATTTAATCAAGCAAGGGGGGAAGCGTCATGACAACAACAAGGCGTAGTGTTCTCGGGGGCGCGGCTGCTGGCGGTGCTGCCCTTGGTGGCTTGCCATGGCGCTCTGCCCGCGCGCAGGCCGCGAATACCATCCGCATCGGCGTGCTGAACGACATGTCCGGCCCTTACCGCGACATCAGCGGCCCCTATGGGTTGGAATGCACGCGCCAGGCGGTGCAGGAATTCGGCAATCGCGGCTTCAATGTTGAAGTCATCAATGCGGACCATCAGAACCGGCCTGATATTGGCGTGAATATCGCGCGCCAATGGTATGATCAGGGCGTTGATATGATCATTGATGTACCAACATCTTCGGTCGGTCTCGCGGTTGCCAATATCGCGCGGGAAAAGAACAAGGTTTGCGTGAATACGGGTTCTGCAACCTCGGACCTTACAGGCCCAGCCTGCACGCCCAATACCGTTCATTGGATGTATGACACCTACATGCTGGCGAAATCCACGGGGGGTGCCATGGTGCGCGCCGGTGGCGATAGCTGGTTCTTCATCACCGCCGACTACGCCTTCGGCCATGCGCTTGAACGCGATACGGCGAATTTTGTGCGCAATGCCGGCGGGCGTGTGATGGGGCAGGTGCGTTATCCCTTCCCGGCGACGACAGATTTCTCATCCTTCCTGGTGCAGGCGCAGGCTTCGCGCGCCAAGGTGATCGGCATGGCGAATGCCGGCGCCGATACCATCAATACGGTGAAGCAGGCGGCCGAATTCGGCATCACGCGCCGTGGCGTGAAGCTGGCAGCGTTGCTGATGTTCCTGCCGGATGTGCATGCGCTTGGCCTGCAAACCGCGCAGGGGCTGATCCTGACCGAAAGCTTCTATTGGGATCTGAATGACCGCACCCGCGCCATTTCCGAAAGGCTTCGTCCGCGCCTGCGGGATGTGCGGCCCAATATGGCTTCCATCGCGAATTACTCCGCAACGCTGCATTACCTGAAGGCGATTGCCGATATGGGGGTGCCTGCTTCCAAGGTTGCCGGTGTGGATGTTGTTAATCGCATGAAGGCGTTGCCCTGCGATGATGACGCTTTCGGCGCCGGTACCATCCGCCCCGATGGCCGCAAGCTTTGCCCTTCCTATCTGTTTGAGGTGAAGGCGCCGTCCGAAAGCCGCGGTGCTTATGATTACTACAAGCTTCTGCAGACCACCCCGGCCGAGGAAGCTTTCCGCCCGATGAGTGAGGGCAATTGCCCTCTCGTTCGGGCCTGACATGAAACAATTGTTATCCACTTCGCGCCCCGCCCATGGCATCCGCCATGGGGCGTCGGTGCCCTGAGGGAAATTCTCCGCATGGATGAGATATTCGGCATACCGACGCCGCTGCTCTTTGGACAGCTTCTGCTCGGACTGATCAATGGCGCCTTTTACGCGATGCTGTCACTCGGCCTTGCGGTAATTTTCGGGCTGCTCAACATCATCAACTTCACCCATGGCGCGCAGTTCATGATGGGTGCCTTCGTGGCCTGGATGCTGCTGAATTACCTGGGCATCGGCTATTGGTGGGCGCTGATCCTCTCGCCCCTACTGGTTGGACTGACAGGGGTGATACTTGAACGAACTATGATCTGTCAGCTTTACAAGATGGATCATTTATACGGGATGCTGTTGACCTTCGGGTTATCGCTAATCATTGAAGGTGTGTTCCGAAATCAATATGGTTCTTCCGGCATGCCGTATCGCATTCCGCCGGAACTTTCGGGCGCTTGGGATCTCGGCTTCATGTTCATGCCGGTCTATCGCGGTTGGGTTGTTGTGTTTGCGCTTTTTGCCTGCATCACCACCTGGCTTGTGATCGAAAAGACCCGGCTCGGCGCCTATCTGCGCGCGGCGACGGAAAACGCGCCGCTGGTGCAGGCCTTTGGCGTGAATGTGCCGCGCATGATCACACTGACCTATGGTGCGGGTGTGGCTTTGGCTGCGCTGGCGGGCGTGCTGGCCGCGCCGATCTATTCGGTCAATCCGCAAATGGGCACGAACCTGATTATCGTGGTGTTTGCCGTGGTGGTGATCGGGGGCATGGGCTCCATCCTGGGGTCGGTGCTGACGGGCTTTGGTCTTGGTATCGTCGAAGGTCTGACCAAGGTTTTCTATCCGGAAGCCTCGGCCACCGTGATCTTCATCATCATGGTTATTGTGTTGCTGGCGCGTCCTGCCGGCCTTTTCGGGAGGGCTTGATCCATGGCTGGTCAATCCATGACAAGCAGCGCCGTGCCTGCGGGCCCGCAGGAATCAATCTTCGGCTTCACCAAGGCGCAGTTCATCGCACTTTTGGTGATGTTCGCAGCCTTGGTGGTGGCGCCCTTCTTCCTGTATCCCGTCTTCCTGATGAAGCTGCTCTGCTTCGCGCTATTCGCCTGCGCCTTCAATCTGCTGATTGGCTATGTGGGGCTGACATCCTTCGGCCATGCCGCCTATTTCGGTATGGGTGGGTATATCGCCGCACATAGCGCCAAGGTTTGGGGGCTGACGCCGGAAATCTCGATCCTGATCGGGGCGCTTTTGGCGGGGGTGCAGGGGGCGATTTTCGGTTGGGTCGCCATTCGCCGCCAGGGCATTTACTTCGCCATGATCACGCTGGCGCTGGCGCAGATGATCTACTTCTTCTGTCTGCAAGCGCCCTTCACCGGCGGTGAGGATGGCATCCAGGCAGTGCCGCGCGGCCATCTGTTCGGCTTCATCTCACTCGCCCCGGACATGAACATGTATTGGTTTGTCGCGGCGGTGTTTGTGCTTTGCTTCCTGCTGATCCACCGCATTGTGCATTCGCCCTTCGGCCAGGTGCTGAAAGCCATTCGTGAGAATGAACCGCGCACCACATCGCTCGGTTATCGGACGGATGACTATAAGCTTGTGGCCTTCATCCTTTCCGCCACCATTGCCGGTGTTGCGGGCGGGACCAAGTCGCTGGTGTTCGGCATTGCGACACTGACCGATGTGCATTGGTCCATGTCCGGTGAAGTGCTGCTGATGACGCTGGTGGGCGGGCTTGGCACAGTGTTCGGGCCCATGATCGGTGCCGCCGTGATTGTCGCTATGCAGAACTACCTGGCGGAGATGGGCGCTTGGGTCACGGTGATCCAGGGCGTGATCTTCATCGCCTGCGTGCTCGCCTTCCGGCGCGGCATCGTTGGTGAAATCGGCAATCTGCTGCGCGTTCGTCTGTAAGCGGCTCAGCGTTTCTGAAACAGGGCGCCTCTGCTGCGGTTCGCGGCAGGGGCGCTTTGCTTTTGGGCATGCCGCGGCGCCGCTGGGCCGCCTTCAGCAATCCAGGGCTTGCGAAAGCGGCGCTTTAGGGGTTTCTAGGTGGGTGATGAAGCCGCCCATTTCCGCCATCGGGATTTCCCTGTGAGCACGCCGGTTCTGGACGTGTCCGGGCTCAGCCTTGGCTTTCGCCAGGATGGGCGGATGCTCGGCATTCTGGATGGCATTTCCTCTCGCGCTGAAGCCGGCAAGACGCTCGCGATTGTGGGTGAAAGCGGCTGCGGGAAATCTGTGGCTTCGCTGGCCATCATGGGGCTGCTGCCGGAGAATGCGATGGTGTCTGGCAGCGCGCGGCTGATGGGGCGGGACTTGCTCGGCATGTCCGCGGAAGAACGCCGGGCGTTGCGCGGCGCTGAAATGGCCATGATCTTCCAGGAACCCATGACCAGCCTGAACCCGGCTTTCACAGCTGGTGAGCAGGTGGCGGAGGCTTTGCGGCTGCATCAGCGCCTGGACCGTGACGCGGCCTTCAAGGCGGCTATCGCGATGCTGGAGAAGGTGCGCATACCCGATGCGGCGCGGCGCGCGCGGCAATACCCGCATCAGCTTTCAGGCGGCATGCGTCAGCGCGTGATGATCGCGATTGCGCTCGCCTGCCGACCCAAGCTGCTGATTGCCGATGAACCGACCACGGCCTTGGATGTGACGGTGCAGGCGCAAATCCTGGCATTGCTGGATGATCTGAAGCGGGAGACCGGTACGGCGGTGATCCTGATCACGCATGATCTGGGCGTGGTTGCGGATCATGCCGATGATGTTGTGGTGATGTATGCCGGGCGTGTGGCGGAACAGGCGCGTGCGGCTGATCTTTTTGCGCGGCCTGAACATCCCTATACTGTTGGGTTACTCGGCGCCGCGCCAGCCGCAGGGGTGCGCGGCGAAAGGCTTGCTAGCATTGAAGGCACCGTGCCGGATTTGCGCGCGCCGCCGCCTGGCTGCCGCTTCGCGCCGCGCTGTCCCTTTGCCATCGCCCGCTGCGCTGAAGGCGCGCCTCCATTGACCGAGGTCGCGCCCGGGCATTTCAGCGCCTGCCTGCGCGCGCCACTGGATGGCATGCTGGGGGTAGCGGCATGACCGCGCTTTTGGAACTCCGCGATGTCGTGAAGCATTTCCCGGTACGTGATGCTTTGGGCCGGCGCGCAGGTGCTGTGCATGCGGTGGATGGCGTTTCCCTTTCGGTTGCGGAAGGCGAGGTGCTGGCCATTGTCGGTGAAAGCGGTTGCGGCAAATCAACGCTTGGGCGCGTGATGCTGCGGCTGATTGAACCGGATAGTGGTTCGGTGCGTTTTGCTGGAGAGGACCTCGCCAGCCTTTCGCCATCCGCGTTGCGCGCACGTCGGCGCGACATGCAGATCATTTTCCAGGATCCTTTCGGCAGCCTTGATCCGCGCATGACCGTGGCGCAGGCCATCGCTGAACCGCTCCGCCTGCATCGGCTGGTGCCGCGTGCTGAGGAGGCCAGCCGCGTTGCAGATTTGCTGCGCCGTGTTGGCTTGCGGCCGGAAAGCGCTGGGCGCTGGCCGCATGAATTCTCGGGCGGGCAGCGCCAACGCATCGCCATCGCCCGTGCACTCGCCAGCAATCCGCGCCTGATCATTGGTGATGAACCTGTCAGCGCTTTGGATGTTTCGGTGCAGGCGCAGGTGATCAATCTGCTGCGTGATCTGATCCGCGATTTGCGCCTGACCTTTGTGTTGGTCAGCCATGATCTTGGCGTGGTGCGCCATGTCGCGGACCGCGTGGCGGTGATGTATCTGGGCCGTATTGTGGAAGAAGGCCCGGCGGAGGATGTGTTGGGCGCGCCGCGCCACCCCTATACGCGCGCGCTTGTTGCTGCCATGCCGGGCGCACAGACCAAAACGCCGCCGCTGGAAGGCGATGTGCCAAGCCCGATTGCGCCGCCATCCGGCTGCCGCTTTCATACGCGCTGCGCCTTTGCTGCCGAACGCTGCCGCGCTGAAACCCCGCGCCTTGAAGGTGCGGGCCACGCGGTTGCCTGCCATTTTGCCGAAAGCCTGCCGCCACCTGCTGAGCGCATTGCCGCGCTTGGTGGCGGGGAAAGGCTCGCGCGGTTGCAGTCGTTTTTCCGGGGCAATGCCCCGCAACCCAACGGGATGGGAGAACAAGCATGAGAACCATGATCCGCGCTGCCTTGGCCGCTTTTGGCGTGTTGGCCGTCGCCGCAGTGCCGGCAAGCGCACAGCATTTGCGCATTGCGCTGAAGGAAGACCCCGATATTCTGGACCCGACTTTATCGCGCACCTTTGTTGGGCGCATTGTCTATGCCGCGCTGTGCGACAAGCTTTTTGACATCAATGAAAAGCTGGAAATCGTCCCGCAATTAGCGACCGGCCATCGCTGGGAAGACCCACGCAGCCTGATCATTACCCTGCGGGAAGGCGTGCGCTTTCACGACAATGAAGTGATGGATGCGGAAGCGGTGCGCTATTCGCTGATGCGGCATTTGACCTTGCAGGGCAGTTTCCGCCGCAGCGAAATCGCCGATATGGAAACGGTGGAAGTGGTGGACCCGCTGACCATCCGCATTCGCCTGAAGGGGCCATCGGCTTCCTTCCTGGCCGCACTCACGGATCGTGCCGGCATGCCTGTCAGCCCCAAGGCGGCGGAGGCACTGGGGCGTAATTTTGGCACGCGCCCCGTATGCACCGGGCCGTTTCGGTTCGTGGAGCGTGTGGCGCAGGAACGCATTGTTGCTGAACGCTTTCCCGAATATTGGGATGCGCGGAATATCCATATCGCACGTGTCACCTATCTGCCCATTCCGGACAACACCGTGCGCCTAGCCAATCTGCAATCCGGCGCGGTGGAATTCGCCGAACGGATGGAACCCGATGACATGAAGCCCATCCAACGCAGCCGCAATCTGCGCGCCGTTGCGGTGGATGAGCTTGGCTATCAAGGCATCACCATCAATACCGGCAATGGCGAACGCGCCAATACGCCCTTCGGGCGCGATGCACGCATCCGCCGCGCCTTTGAATTGGCGATTGATCGCGCTGCGGTGAATCAAGTGGTTTATGAAGGCATGTATGTGCCAACGCGCCAGCCCTTCCCGGCGGCCAGCCCCTTTCATATGCGCGATTTCCCGCCCACCACGCGCGATGTGGCGCGCGCGCAAGCGCTGCTGCGTGAAGCGGGGGCAACGCTGCCAGTTACCGTTGAAATGACTGTGCCGAATAATCCTGATCTTCGCCAGGTTGGCGAAGTGATCCAAGCCATGGTGAAGGAAGCGGGCTTTGATCTTCGCCTGCGCGCCATGGAATTCGCTTCATCCTTGCAGGCGGCCGCGCGGGGCGAGTTTGAAACCTATCTGGTCGGCTGGTCTGGCCGCACCGATCCGGATGGCAATATCTTCAGCTTCACCCGCACCGGCGGCGGGCAGAATGATGGCCGCTATTCAAATGCGGAAGTGGATAAGCTGTTGGATGATGCCCGCACGGAATTGGACCTGGCCAAGCGCCAGGCGCTGTATGCCCGCGCCGCGCGCATTGCCTATGGCGATGATGTCCACCGCATTTATCTTTGGCAACGCAAGAATATCATGGCGCATAGCGCGCGGCTTTCCGGCTATCGGCCCATCGCGGATGGTCTGGTGCGGCTGCAAGGCGTGCGGTTGCAGTAGTCGTCATGTGGGTCTGGCTTCTCAAGCGGATTGGGCAGGTTCTGCCCACGCTTTTCATCCTCTCCATCCTGATCTTCGGGCTGCAACAACTCATGCCCGGCGATCCGGCGTTGATCCTGGCAGGGGAAGAACGCGGCGACCCGCAAGTGCTGGCGCAAATCCGCGCGGAACTCAGGCTTGATCGGCCGATCTACGAACAATACCTCTATTGGATCGGCAATGTGCTGACGGGCGATTTCGGCTTTTCCTGGCGTATCAGGATGCCCGTCAGCCAGCTTATTCTGGATAAGCTGCCAGTCACCGCCCAGCTTGCCGCCATGTCCTTCATCATCGCGGTGCTGATCGGTGTACCGGCCGGGATAATCTCCGCCGTGAAGCGCGATCAGCCGGCGGATTGGGTTGCGAATGGTGTTGCGCTGTTTGGCATTTCGACGCCGAATTTCTGGCTCGGCATTATGATGATCCTATTCTTCAGTGTGGAATTGGGTTGGCTGCCGCCTTCGGGCTATGTGCCGCTGACTGAGGATTTCTGGCAATCTATCGCCACCACCATCATGCCGGCGTTCGTGCTGGGCACCGGCGTTGCCTCGGTGCTCATGCGCCATACGCGCGCGGCGATGCTGACGGCGCTGTCGCAAGATTATGTACGCACGGCGCGCGCCAAGGGGCTGCGAGAGCGGGTCGTGGTCTGGAAACACGCGCTGAG
Organism: Roseomonas sp.; assembly: GCA_040398485.1. GTDB lineage: Bacteria > Pseudomonadota > Alphaproteobacteria > Acetobacterales > Acetobacteraceae > Neoroseomonas. Next base: position 12,361 of record JBBAUC010000006.1, read on the forward strand.
GAATGCGCTGATCCCGGTGGTGACTTTGGGCGCGATTGAATTTGGCCGGCTGTTGGCGGGAGCCGTGTTGACCGAACAGGTCTTCACCATTCCGGGCTTTGGCAAGCTGATTGTGGATGCGGTGTTCAATCGCGATTACCCGGTGGTGCAGGGCGTGGTGCTGGCAACCGCGCTGATTTTCGTGCTGCTCTCGCTAGTTGCTGATTTGCTGTACATGGCCATCAATCCAAGGCTGCGTCAGGCATGAATGCGCCTGCCATCAGCATGGGTGAAAGCCCCACGCGCCGCGCGCTGAAGCGGTTTTTCCGCCATAAGCTTGCGGTGTTTGGCCTGGTGGTGGTGATTGCTTTTGTGCTGATGGCGCTGCTGGCGCCGCTGATCGCGCCCTATGATCCGCTGCAAACAAGCTGGACCCGCATCCGCAAGCCGCCTTCCGCCGCACATTGGTTCGGCACGGATGAAAACGGACGCGATGTGCTTTCCCGAGTCATTTGGGGTGCTCGGGCATCCCTGATGGCCGGCGTGATTTCCGTGCTTGGCGCACTATTCATCGGCGTGCCGCTGGGGTTGCTCGCAGGTTTGATTGGCGGCTGGGTGGATGGGCTGATATCGCGCGTGGCGGATGCCATGCTGTCCGTGCCCTTTCTCATTCTGGCGATTGCGCTGGCGGCCTTTCTGGGGCCGGCGCTGGAAAATGCCATGCTCGCCATTGCCATCACCGCATCGCCGGTTTTCGTGCGACTCACGCGCGGAATGGCACTTGATGCGAAATCCACCGATTGGGTGGAGGCAGCGCGCGCACTTGGCAATCCGCCTTGGCGCATCGGGCTTTTCCATGTGCTGCCGAATATCATCCCGCCCTTGCTGGTGCAGGCGAGCCTCGCGATTGCCGAGGCGATCATCGCCGAGGCATCGCTTTCCTTCCTTGGGCTTGGGCAGCAACCGCCGGCACCATCCTGGGGGTCCATGCTGAATAGCGCGCAGCGTTTTTTGACGCAGGCGCCCTGGCTTTCCATCATGCCGGGGTTGGCGATTTTCATGGTTGTGCTGGCCTTCAATTTGGTGGGCGATGGGCTGCGCGATGCTTTGGACCCAAGGGCGGATCGGAAGTGATGGAAATACGCGGCGCACCTGGGCATTTGCCGCGCGGGCGGCGCATTTATGCCATTGGCGATATCCATGGCTCGCTGCCGCAACTGCGCGATCTGCACACGCAAATCGCCGAGGATTTGCGGCGCCGCCCCGTGGCTTCCGCCATGCTGATCCATCTGGGTGATTACGTGGATAAGGGGCAGGATTCCCGCGGCGTGGTGGATTACCTTTCTGGCGGTGATCCCATTCCCGGCCTGCCCACGCTGCATCTGATGGGCAATCATGAGGAAACCATGCTGGGCGCGCTTGCCGGCGATGGCGCGGCGGCAGCGGATTGGCTTTGGGGCGGGGGCAGGGCGACACTCGATTCCTGGGGGGTCGCGCCCGATGCGCCGCGTGATGCCTGGCCCGAGGCGATTGCCGCGCATCAGCGCCGCTTCCTGCGCGATCTGTCGCTATGGCATGAGGAAGGCGGGTACTTGTTTGTCCATGCCGGCATTCGCCCAGGTGTGGCGCTTGAAGACCAATCGCGCGAGGATTTGCTGCGCATCCGGCATGATTTTCTGAACAGCCCGCGCGATCATGGATATGTTGTGGTGCATGGGCACACGGCGGGCTTCATGCCCGTGGTGCGGGAGAACCGGATTTGCATTGATACCGCCGCCTGGTCCGGCGGGGGGCTGACGGCTGTGATGCTGGAAGGCGAAAGCCTCGCGTTTTTGCAGGCGAAGTAGCGGTTCTACTCCCCCACCTTTTTCTTATGCCCCAACACCCCCATCAACCGCCGATCCCGCCAGGCTGAACGCTCCCCAATCTTCTCCAGTGGCAACGCGGCACGCCGTTCCGCCGTCACGCGCGCAACCGTTGCGTCATCATATAAAAACGGCGTCTGTTCTTCCGTAATCCCGCCCATCAACCCGCCAAAGCGCGCGGCGTAATCCGCAACGCCGCCCGGCGCGTTCAGATCAATCGTCTCAAACGGCCCCATGAAGGACCAGCGGAGCCCAAGCCCGTCCTTCACGCAGGCATCCACATCTTCCACGCTCATCACGCCATCACGCACCAGGCGGAAGGCCTCGGCAACCAACGCGGCTTGCAGGCGGTTCAGCACGAAGCCGCGGGTTTCCTTCATCGCCGTAACCGGCACCTGGCCCACACGCGCCATCAGCGCCCGTGTGCGCGCCACCACTTCCGGCGCGGTCCAGGGCGCGCCCACCAATTCCACCAGCGGCACCAAATAGGGCGGGTTCACCGGATGCGCGACCAGGCAGCGCGCGCGCCCGGCAAGCGCCTCGGTAAAGGCGCTGGCTGGTATGCCGGAGGTGGATGAAGCCAGCACCACATCCGGCCCACACAGCGCATCCAACTGCGCGAAAAGCGCGCGCTTCGGCTCCACACGCTCAGGCCCGTTTTCCTGCACATACGCCGCCACCGCGACACATTCTTCCATGCTGGCGGCAGCGCTGATGCGCGCGGCGATCACGCCAGCGGCTTCGGTGATCAGCCCTGCCTCGGCCAGATCCTGCAGGCTTTGTCCGATAAGGCCGAGTGCCGCGTCAGAAACCCCCGCCACCGGGTCCCAAATCCGCACGCTATGGCCGGCACGGGCGAAAACCATGGCCCAGGCACGACCAATCAGCCCGGTCCCGATGATGGCGATTTGTTCCATGGGTGAAATCCTTCACGAAGTTGCTCTTGATCAGTCGCTCAGCAAAGGCGATGTAAGGCCGCGTGAGCGAAAGACGCAACGCGCCCCTGCCGGCGCCCCAATCCCCGAACCTGCCGCTTGGCGTGAAACGCTGGCTTGGCTTCATGCTGCTTGGCGGCACCATGGGGCTGGCGGGTTTGCTGGCGTTTTGGCGCGCCATCGCTTTGGTACTCGGGCTGTGAATAGCTTCTGGCGGCTTTGGCTGCTGCCCATGATGGGCCTGGCAATGGTGCCGGCGGCCGTCTTCAATCTTTTCGCCATGCGCCAACAGGCCTTGCTCGGCTGCCTGCTGGGGATCGGCCTGCCCTTCCTTGCCGCGCGAATCATGAAGCGTGCCAGGCGGGGTGATGCCCGCAAGGCTGCCGTGCTCATGGGCGTGGCGGCCGGCTTGGCCACCGGGCTCGGCGCCGGGGCAGGGCCAATCATTGGGCTGTTGTTTGCGCTCGGCGCCTGGGGCGGGACGCGGCTGCTTTATGCCGAAATCCCGGAAGCCGCGCCGCCCGCGCCGCCGCCACCGCCGCCCTCAGGCCCACTTGCCGAAGCCCGTGTGCGCCTTACCGGCATTGAAACCATCGCGGCGCGCGGCAATGAACCGCGCCTGATCCCGGTGGCGCAGGCGATCGGCCAGGTGCTGGATGATCTGGAAGAACGGCCCGAAGGCATTGCCCGCGCGCGCCGCTTTCTGGCGGTGCATCTGGATGGGTTGGAACGCATCGCCACCCGGCTTGAAGCCGGCGCGACGCCGCCACCCGCGTTTGGTGTGCTGCTGCGCGATTTGGAAACTGCCGCACGGCGGCTCCGCGATGATCTCCGCGCCGAGGAAAGCGCGGCGCTTGATATCCAAGTCAAAGTTCTGGCCGATAGGCTGCGTGAGGAAGGTTATTCATGAGCGACATCATCACCACCCCAGAAACACGCCGGGCAGAGGTTGAACGCCTCGCGGCCCAGCTTGATGTGACGGATCCCGCTGCCGTGCTGCGCTTCGGGCAGGAAGCGCAAACCCGCGCCTCTACCGCCGCTGACGCCATGCTTGAAGGGGCCAAGAACCGCGAAGCGGGGGAGGCGGGGCAGACGCTCGGCACCTTGCTGACCACTTTGCGCGGCTTCGATGTCTCGGGGCTTGCGGATAAGCCCGGCTTCTTCGCCCGGATTTTCAACAAGGCGAGTGCGGAAGCGGCGCAGGTGGTCAGCCGTTATGAAGGTCTGAAAGACCAGGTGGAAGCGATTGGCGATAAGCTTGATGCGCATCGCACGCGGCTTTTGGAAGATGTCGAAAAGCTTGAACGGCTTTATGGCGCGACGCTTGATTGGTTCCATGGCCTTGGTGATCACATCGCCGCTGGCGAGATTGTGCTGAACAATACTGACAGCACTGCCATCCCGGATGCTGAAGCGAAGGCCACCGCCGGCGATATGCTCACCGCGCAGAAGCTGCGCGATTTGCGCGCCGCGCGGGATGAACTTGACCGCCGCGTACATGATCTCCGCCTGACGCGGCAGGTTGCGATGCAGGCGCTGCCCTCCATCCGGCTCATTCAGGAAAATGACAAGGCGCTGGCGGCGAAGATTCAATCCGTGGTGGCCAATACCGTGCCGCTTTGGCGCCAGCAGCTTGCCCAGGCACTGGCCATTCAGCGCATGCGCGATGCAGGGCAGACGCTGAAGCAGGCCAATGACCTGACAAATGAATTGCTGACCGCGAATGCCGAGCGGCTGCGCCAGGGCAATGCCGAAGCGCGGACAGAAATTGAGCGCGGCGTGTTTGATCTGGCAGCGGTGAAGCAGGCCAATCAGCTACTGGTCGCGACGATTGAAGACAGCCTCAATATCGCTGAACGCGCCCGCGCCCAGCGCGCCGATGCGGCGGTGGAATTGGACAAGGCGGAAGCCGAGATCCGCCGCGCCCTAATGGCGGCAAAGGCTATGCCGCCCGCGCCTAGAACCTGAACAGAAAAATACCGGAAAAAATCTCAGATGATCAGCAAACGCGCCATTCTGGCCGGCGTGCCAGCCTTGCTCGCGGCACCGCAAATCGCTCGCGCCCAGGCCGCTTGGCCCAACGGGCCTATCCGCATCGTGGTGCCCTTTCCGCCGGGTGGTTCGACGGATGCCTTGGGCCGGCTGCTGCAACCGTATTTGCAAAGCGAACTTGGCGTGCCGATCATTGTGGAAAATCGCAGTGGCGCTTCAGGGTCCCTCGGCACCGCGCAGGTCGCGCGCGCGGCACCCGATGGCAACACCTGGCTGATCGTGTTCGACACGCATGCGGTCAATCCAGCGCTCATCCCAAATATGGGCTTTGATACGGAAAAGGACCTGACCTCACTCCTGCTGTTCGGCACTGCGCCCATGGTGCTGACAGCGCATCGCACGCGCCCCTATCGGAGTTTTGCCGAAGTGGTGGCGGCGGCCAAGGCGCGGCCTGATACCATCACCTACGGCACCATCGGCAATGGCAGCCTGGCGCATCTGACCATGGAGCTTATCCAGCGCGCCGGTGGCTTCAAGCTTGTGCATGTGCCCTATCGCGGCGGCGGGCCGCTCGCGGTGGCGGCGGCTTCCGGTGAGGTGGATTTGCCCGTCGCCACCCGCCCCGCGCTTGGTGTGCATATTGATGCCGGCACGCTTGTGCCACTCGCGCAGACCAGCGCCACGCGCAGCGCCAATATTCCAGATGTGCCAAGCATGACGGAACTCGGCATCACTGGCATTGATTCGCGCGCGTTTTGGGGTTTCCTGGGTCCCGCGCGCCTGCCGGATGCGATCAAGGCGCGCATGGAAGCGGCCATTCGCAAGGCTTTGGACGTGCCGGAACTCCGTCAACGAATCCTGGGCCTTGGCATAGACCTGAACCCTCAGGGCGAGGCCGCCTTCATGCAATTCCTGTCGGCCCAGATCGCCACCTGGGGCAGGGTGGTGCGGGAGAACAATATCCGTCCGGATTGAACCCCGCCCGTATCGGCGGCGACGTATTAACGCCGCCGAAACAGCCCGCCTGGATCGCCGAGCGGGTTGCGCGGGTCCACATCATTATCCCGGTAGCCGCTGCCAGCACCACCCCTCCCGCTGCCACCAAGCGCGGCGGGCTTGGTCGGCAAATCATCGCCCGGCGGCAGAACCTTGCCACCTTTTCCAGCCATACCCGCTGCAGTAGCGGCGCCAGCGCCGGCCAACAATGTCCCGAGCAAGCCCCCAAGACCGCCACCGGCCTGCGGCTGCGCGCCACCGCCCGACATGGAGCCCATCAGCGCGCCCAGAACATCACCAAGGCCGCCCTGCTGCTGCCGTTGCTGCGGCTGCCCGCCCATCATGCCTGACAGAACGCTGCCCAGAACACCGCCAAGCCCGCCGCCCATATCGGCCTGCGATTGCGGCAAGCGTCCCTGCGGCGTCATGCCATTGATCACCGCGGGTAGAAGCTGCGCGAGAATACCAGCGAGGGCGCCGCCCGAAGCCGCGCCGCCGCCGAATTGCTGCGCCAGCCCGGCCAATTCATCGCGGCCATAGGCTTGCTCCAAGCGTTCAGGCGCCACAGGCATGTTTTCGCCATGGCCGACCCAGCTTTCCACTTCCTGGCCAAGCCCGCCCTGCTGCAACTTGCCAACCAGGGAAGCAAGGCCATCCGCCGAACCGCCCCCCATTATGGCACCCAGCAAATCGCCAAGACCGCCGCCAGCGCTCTGGCCCGATTGATTGGTCATCGTCATCTCTCCGAAAGTCCCGTCAACATTAAGCTGTTTTTACTTTTCGTCAAAGTTTCTCGGCCTCGATCCTCCGACATCACAGCTTGACCTTCGGGGAAACTATTGATCCCATGCCCCCATAAACAAGGATCAAGGAAACCCCATCATGCGCGCCTGGGCAGTTGTTGAAGCTGGTAAGCCCCTTCAGGAAATAACCATCCCGACACCGGAGCCCACGGGCCAGCAGGTATTGCTCGAAATCACGCATGCGGGCGTCTGCCATTCTGATCTGCATATTTGGGAAGGTGGCTATGATCTGGGGTCGCGCGGCTACCTGAAGCTCTCCGATCGCGGGGTGAAGCTACCGCTCGCCATGGGGCATGAGATTGTGGGCCGCGTGCTGAAATGGGGGCCGGATGCCAATGGCGCGGGCCTTAAGGTCGGCGACCACATGGTGGTCTTCCCCTGGGTCGGCTGCGGCACCTGCGAGGCCTGCCTGGCGGATGAGGATAATATGTGCCTCACGCCCAAAAGCCTCGGCGTTTATCAGCATGGTGGCTATGCGACGCATGTGCTGGCGCCGGAGCCGCGACATCTGGTGCCGGTGGGTAACCTAGATCCTGCCCTGGCTGCGACCTATGCCTGTTCCGGCATTACGGTGTTCAGCGCCATCAACAAGGTCATGCCCATGCCGGCGGATGAGCCCATTGGGCTGATTGGCGCAGGCGGGCTTGGGCTGAACGCGATTGCGGTGCTGAAGGCCATGGGCCATCGGCGGATTGTGGTGGTGGATGTCAGCCCCGCCAAGCTTGAAGTCGCTAAGCGGGAAGGGGCCACTGATATCGTCCTGGGCGGCGATGCCGATACAGCCAAGCGCATCATGGAAGCCTGCGGCGGCCCGGTTCGCGCCATTATTGACCTGGTGAACGGGACCGAGACCGCGCGGAGCGCTTTTGATTCGCTCCGCAAGGGCGGCAAGCTGGTGCAAGTGGGGCTGTTTGGCGGCGAATTGGCGGTGCCGCTGCCGGTTATGCCGATGCGGGCGCTGACCATCCAGGGTTCATATGTGGGCAATGTCAAGGAGTTACGCGAATTGATGGGCATTGCGCAGAAGGGGACCCTACCCGGTATCCCCATTACCCGCATGCCGCTTAATCAGGCCGATACGGCACTTAATAGGTTGCGCGAAGGCAAGGTTACCGGCCGTATTGTCCTGACTGCGGAGGGGCTTTGAAAAAATACTAAACTAAAGGTTGCAATCCCACTTAGAATGTTCAATCCTGCGTTTCATGGATAACGGAAGCGCCCTCGTGCAAGACATCGCCCCGCTGCGAGACTTCGTCCGCGGCATGACCGCCCTAGCCGATGCGGGGGCGGATGAGACCCGCTTCCTGAAGGAGGCACCGGACCTGCTGCGCAGGCTTGTGCTTTCCGACAATTGGCTGCCGCCGGAATACACGGCGCCGACCGATACCTTTCGGCAATTGCTACTGCATTGTGACCCGCAGGAGCGGTTTTCCGTGGTGTGTTTCGTCTGGGGACCAGGGCAGCAGACGCCAGTGCACAACCACACCGTCTGGGGCTTGGTTGGTGTGCATCAGGGCGAGGAGATCTCCACCGAAATGGTCGCCGACCCGAATGGCGGACCGATGCGCCCTGGCCGGGTTGATCGCGTCAAGCGCGGAGAGGTCGTTGTGTTGAGCAGCGATAGCTACGACACGCATCGCGTGGAAAATGCGGTGGAAGGGCGCACCAGCATTAGCATCCATGTCTATGGTGCCAATATCGGCGCGGTGAAGCGCGCGATGTTCAATGCCGAGACCAGCCAGCCAGAATATTTCATCTCGGGCTATGACAATAGAACCGTTCCCAATCTCTGGGATTTGAGCCGCGCGGCCCATTAGCCAGCGCCTCTTGCGTGTTGGCGCATGAGGCGTGATGCTTCCTGCCATCAAGCAAGGATAGCGTAGCATGGCTGACAGCATTCCCGTTCTCGACCTTGGGCCTTTGCGCGCCGGTGCGCCCGGGGCGCTCGACAGACTCGGCGAAGAACTCCGCCACGCCTTTACCGAGGTGGGCTTTTACTTCGTGCGCAATCACGGCATTTCTGAAGCGCTACTCGATCAAACTTTTGCTGAGGCCGCGCGCTTCCATGCGCAGTCTTTGGATGCGAAGCTGGCGCTGAAGATCAATGAACATAACATCGGTTATATGCCGATGCGGGGTGCGACCACGCGCGTGAATGCGGTGGGTGACGTGGCGCTGCCCAATGCCAATGAGGCAGTGTTTTTCAAGCGCGACCTGCCGGCGGATCATCCTGACGTACTCGACAAGGTGCGCTTTCGCGGTGCCAATCAATGGCCGGATTTGCCGGGTTTTCGGGATAACATCTTGCAGGCCATGGGGGCATTTGAGGGCTTGGGGCTTTCGCTTTTGCCAATTTACGCCCGCGCGCTTGGCCTGCCCACCGATTACTTCGCGCCCTTCTTCCGGGAGCCCATGTTCACATTGCGGATGTCGCATTACCCGCCGCAGGAACCAACCGCGCCCGAGAATGAATTCGGCATCGCGCCCCATATGGACACAAGCTTCATGACCATCCTGGCGCAGAACAAGGTGCCGGGCCTTTCACTACGCTTGCCGGATGGGCGCTGGTTGGATGCGCCAGCACCTGAAGGCGCGCTGCTGATCAATGGTGGCATGATGCTCAGGCGCTGGACGGATAATCGCTTCTTGGCCACACCGCATCGCGTGATCAATCGCTCGGGCCGCGAACGCTATGCGATACCGTTCTTCATGGATGCGAATTACCGCGCTGTCATGGCACCCATCACCGCTGATGGCGCAGCGGCGCGGATGGAACCCATCACCTATCCGGATTTCATGACCGGCTATCAACGCGCCAATTTCCACCACGCCGCAGAGAAAACCGAAGAAAAGGTTCAGTTGCAGGGCGCCTGATTTTACCCGCGACAGGGGGCTTTACCTTCCTTCCAGATGGCGTAGCCTTTTCCTAGCCGGCAAGGCTGAGAATCAATTTGGGAGGAAAAAATTATGGAAGTAACACGTCGTTCGGCCCTAGCGGTCGGCGGTGGCGCAGCCCTCGGTGGCCTGCCCTGGCGGAGCGCGAAGGCGCAGGCCGCGAATACCATCAAGATTGCGCTGCTGACGGATTTTTCCGGCACCTATCGCGATGTGAGTGGGCCTACGGAATTGGCCTGCGTGCGCCAGGCGGCTGCGGAGATGAACAATCGCGGCTTCAATATCGAAGTCCTTTTCGGCGATAACCAGAATCGTCCTGATGTGGGTTCCAACCTGACACGGCAATGGATTGACCGTGATGGCGTTGATGTCGTGGTGGATGGCGGCGCTTCTTCGGTTGCCTTGGCTGCGAATGAAATCATCCGCGACAAGAACAAGGTTTTCTTGAATACCACATCGGCGACTTCGGATCTGACAGGCCGTGCCTGCACGCCGAATACCGTTCACTGGACTTATGATACCTGGATGCTGGCCAAATCCACAGGCGGTGCCACGGTGCGTGCCGGTGGCGATAGCTGGTTCTTCATCACGGCGGATTACGCCTTTGGTCATGCGCTTGAACGCGACACGGGTAATTTTGTGCGCAATGCCGGTGGGCGCGTGTTGGGCCAGGTACGCACGCCCTTCCCGGGCACCACTGATTTTTCGGCCTTCCTTGTGCAGGCGCAGGCATCGCGCGCCAAGGTGATTGGCCTTGCCAATGCAGGTAGCGACACCATCAACTGCATCAAGCAGGCCGCCGAATTCGGCATCATGCGTCGCGGCATCAAGCTTGCCAGTTTGCTGATGTTCCTGCCGGATGTGCATTCGCTGGGGCTTGCCACCACGCAAGGGCTGATCTGCACTGAAACCTTCTATTGGGATATGAATGACCGCACCCGCGCTTTCTCAGCCCGCGTGCGGCCCAATATCGGTCAGAACGCGCTTTGCATGAACCATGCTGGCGGCTATGCGGCGGTGCTGCATTACCTCAAGACCGTTGCCGATATGGGCGTGGCGCAGGCCAAGCAAAGCGGTGCCGCCACGGTTTCGCGCATGAAGGCCATTCCCTGCGATGATGATTGCTTCGGCCCCGGCACTATCCGCGCCGATGGCCGCAAGCTACATCCCGCCTATTTGTTCGAAGTGAAAAAGCCCGAGGAAAGCCGCGGCGTGTTTGATTATTACAAGCTGCTGCAAACCACGCCATCCGATGAGGCTTTCCGCCCCATCGCCGAAGGTGGCTGCAGCTTCGTACGGAGCTAAAATCTGCATGGCGCGGTGGGGCACATCACCCCATCGCGCCTAACCCTTCGCCCGAAACACCAATCGGCGCGACAGCACGAAATTCCCAAACATCCCGGCAATCGCCCCGGCGGCCACGCCCAGGACAGGATGCGCCGCCACCATTGGCACAAAGGCGATTAGCGCCGCATAGGTGCCGTAATTCATCGCAAATCCCAGCAGGTTCACCAGCAGGAACAGCGCCCATTGCTGATGCACGGGGCCATCACCGCGCCCGCGAAAGGTCCATACCCGATTGAGCGCCCAGGTCGTTGTCGCCGCAGCCAGGTAGGAAACCGCGCGCCCGCCATAAAGCCCAAGCCCGAGCGCGAGCCCCGCGTAAAGCACCGCGGTATCCACCACGAAGCCGATCGTACCGACCACACCGAAACGCAGAAACTCCAACAACAGTTGAAAGCGCTCTGGCCCAAGGGTGCTTTCGATGCGGGGGAGGATGCCGTGCAAAGCCATGGCCGCCTGTAACGCAGGAAAGCGGGGCGGCGCAAACCACCAGGGTCCTTGCGGCCTTCCGTGCAAAGATTTTTGGCCCAACTGATGCAAAGCAGGGCAATCTGGATAGATTATGCCCAGGAACCGGCTTTGGTCTTTGCTCATAAACCGGGCTAAGGCCAAATCGCGCTTGCATAGGCCGGGGCAAGCGGGTCTGATAGTTGGAACACGAAAAGGGGGCTCATATGCAACGTCGGGATGTTTTCAAACTGGGTGCTGCCGCAGCCGCAACCGCGCTGCCTTCCTTCGCCATTGCGCAGCCCGCGCAGAACCGCGTGCTGAAAATGGTGCCGCAGGCGAACCTCACCAGCCTCGACCCCATTTGGACCACGGCCAATATCACCCGGAATTACGGGTACATGGTTTTTGACACGCTCTATGGCATGGATGCGCAATTCCAGCCGCAGCCGCAAATGGCAGCCGGCCATAGCAGCGATGATGGCGGGCGGAGTGTCACCATCACGCTGCGCCCCGGGCTGAAATTCCATGATGGGGAGCCTGTGCGCGCGCAGGATGTGGTGCCAAGCCTGCAACGCTGGATGAAGCGCAGCCCCTTTGGGCAGAAGCTGGCCACCGTGACGGATGACATCCAGATTTTGGATGACATGCGGATCCGCTTCCGCCTGAAGAAACCCTTCCCGCTGCTATTCCATGCGCTGGCGCAGGTTTCCAATGGCCCGGCCTTCATCATGCCCGAACGCCTGGCCAAGACCGATCCCTTCCAGCAGGTGCGCGAAGCCATCGGCAGCGGTCCCTTCCGCTTCAGGGCCAATGAATTCAATTCCGGCAGCCTGGCGGTGTTTGAACGCTTCGCCGATTACGTCCCCGTGCAGACCGGCACAACAAGCCTGACCGCTGGGCCGAAAATCGCGCATTTTGACCGCGTTGAATGGCACATCATTGTGGATGCCGCGACCGCCGCTGCCGCGATACAAACCGGTGAGATTGACTGGTACGAACAGCCGCCGCCCGAAGTGCAGCAGCTTTTGCGGCGCAACCGGCAAGTGGTGATCGAAGCGATTGACCCGCTGCCTTTGACCGGCATTTTGCGCTTCAACCATCTGAATGGCCCCTTCAACAACAAGGCCCTGCGCCAAGCCTTGCTGCCCGCGATCAACCAGCAGGATTTCATGCAGGCATCGGTCGGCACGGATCCTTCGCTCTATACCACGGGCGTTGGCATGTTCACGCCGGGTACACCGCTTGCCAATGATGCCGGGCTAGCGCCGCTGATGGGGCCGCGCAGCATTGACCGCGCGCGGGCATTGATGCGTGACGCCGGCTATACCAATCAGACCATGCGCCTGATTGGCCCCACGGATATTCTGGTGCCGGCCGCTCTCACGCAGGTGGGCGCGGATTTGGTGCGCCGGCTTGGCTTCAATGCCGATATCGTGCTGAGCGATTGGGGCACCACGGTGCAGCGCCGCACCTCGCGTGAACCGGTGGAACGTGGCGGTTGGTCCATGCTGTTCACCTCCTTCTCGTCGTTCGATTTCGCTGATCCGGCGGCGCATTTCCCGCTGCGCGGCAATGGCGCCAATGCCTGGTTCGGCTGGCCGGAGATACCGAAGCTTGAGGAGGCGCGTGACGCCTGGTTCGATGCGCCTGATTTGGCGACGCAGCAGGCCCTTGCGCGGGATATGCAGACGGTCGCGATGGATGAACTGCCCTATATTCCGCTCGGCTCCTACAAATCCATGACGGCTTTGCGCGCCAATCTGTCCGGGCGCGTGGCTGGCTTGGCGCTTTATTGGGGCATTCGGCGTAGCTGAGGGGGAGGGGCGGGGTGTCGCCGCTCCGCCGCAAGCCATTGATGGCATGGGCCATGCATCACCTTGGCCCAGCCGAGGGCGCCAATCTGTCAATGGGGCTATTTGCGCCGCACTGAAAGCAGGCTAAGCGAGACTTCTTGCGCTGCCCTGCCTTTTGGCAAGGCAAAGTGACTTTTACCTGGGCAGACTGGGCTGCCCTGAACATTAAATGGGAGACGGGCGATGGATCGTAGAGATTTCCTCAAGGCAACCGCCGGTGTCGCGGCGCTGGCGGGCACGGGCGGGCTTTCTGCCCCGGCGCTAGCTCAAAGCGCTGCCGCGCGTACGCTGCGCTTTGTGCCGCAGGCCAATTTGGCCAATTTCGACCCCATCTGGGGCACGCAATACGTGGTGCGCAACGCGGCCTGCCTAGTGTGGGACACGCTGTATGGCTTTGACGATAAGCTGGAACCCAAGCGCCAGATGGTCGAAAGCGAAGAAGTATCGTCTGACGGCAAGATCTGGACCTTCAAGCTGCGTGAAGGCCTGATGTGGCATGATGGCACCAAGGTGACCGCGGCTGATTGCGTGGCAAGCTTGGCGCGCTGGGCTGTGCGCGATGGCATGGGCCAGATGATCCGCGCGATCCAGGAAGAATTGGTGGCGGTGGATGACCGCACCTTCCGTTGGCGCCTGAAGGCGCCTTACCCCAAGATGCTGCTGGCGCTCGGCAAGAACAACACGCCGATGGCCTTCATGATGCCAGAGCGTCTGGCGAAGACCGATCCCTTCCAGCAGGTGACTGAATTCGTGGGTTCCGGCCCGATGCGCTTTGTGCGCAATGAATGGGTGCCGGGCGCCAAGGCAGTCTTCACCAAGTTCGAACAATATGTGCCGCGCAATGAGCCTCCGTCATGGTTGGCCGGTGGCAAGCGCATCAATGTTGATCGTATTGAATGGATCATCATGCCGGACCCGGCGACCGCTTCGGCGGCGCTGATGAATGGCGAAATTGACTGGTGGGAAACCCCGCTGACGGACCTGATCCCATCCTTGCGGCGCAACCGCAATATCCGCGTGGATATCGCCGATCCACTGGGCAATATCGGTTCCTTCCGCTTCAACCATTTGCATGCGCCCTTCAATGATGTGCGCGCGCGCCGTGCGGTTGCGATGGTACTGAACCAGGAAGACTATATGCGTGCGGTGGTCGGCGATGACAAAGCGCTTTGGCAGACCCTGCCTTCCTTCTTCACGCCCGGCACGCCGCTTTATACCGAAGCGGGTGGCGATATCCTGAAGGGGCCGCGCAATGTTGAAGCGGCGCGCGCGCTGCTGCGTGAGTCTGGCTACAATGGTCAGCCCATCACATTGCTGGTCGGCCAGGATCAGGCCCCGCTCAAGGCTATGGGTGAAGTGACCAATGCGCTGCTGCGTTCCATCGGCATGAATGTGGATTTCGTCGCGACCGATTGGGGCACCGTTGGTCAGCGCCGCGCGTCCAAATCCCTGCCGGGTCAGGGTGGCTGGCATATCTTCCACACGTGGCATGCGGGTGCGGATTGCATCAACCCGGCGGCTTATCTTGCCCTCCGCGCTCATGGCGATGGCGCCTGGTTCGGCTGGCCCAAGGATGATGCGGTAGAAGTGGCCCGTGACAAGTGGTTTGAAGCGCCAAGTGTTGAGGCTGAAAAGGCCGCGGTCGCGGAAATGAATGCCGCCGCCATGAACCACATGACCTATGCGCCGACCGGCTTCTACAAGACCTATCAGGCTTGGCGGAGCAATGTCTCGGGCGTGGTCGGTGGGCCGCTGCCCTTCTTCTGGGGCGTGAATAAGTCCTAATCAAGAAAGATTGCCGGGATCATGTTCGCCTATATCGTCCGACGCGTCTTGGCCACCATTCCGGTGATGGCCTTCGTCGCGCTTTTTGTTTTTAGTTTGCTCTATATCGCGCCGGGTGACCCGGCCGCGGTTATTGCGGGCGATCAGGCAACGCCTGAAGATGTGGAACGCATCCGCGCCAGCCTTGGCCTCGACCGGCCGTTTCTGATCCGGTTCGGGGAATGGGTCTGGCGTATTCTTCAGGGTGATCTCGGCGTTTCGATTTTCACCAACCTGCCGGTTTCAACCATGATCCAGCAGCGCATTGAACCCACAATGTCGCTCATGATCCTTACGCTGATCCTGGCGGTTTCGGTTGCCATCCCCATGGGGGTGGTCGCCGCCTGGAAGCAGGGCACGGCGATTGACCGCACCGTGATGGGCTTCGCGGTGCTGGGCTTTTCTGTGCCCGTCTTCGTGGTGGGCTATGTGCTAGCCTATATTTTTGCGCTGGAACTCGATTGGGTGCCGGTGCAGGGCTATACGCCGATCAAGCAAGGGTTCTGGCCCTGGTTCCGGAATCTGATCCTGCCCGCTATCGCTTTGGGCACGGTCTATATCGCGCTGATCGCGCGCATCACGCGCGCGACCATGCTGGAAGTTCTGCAACAGGATTATATCCGCACCGCCCGCGCCAAGGGTGCCGGGCAGCGTAATATCCTGTTCCTGCATGCGCTGAAGAATGCGGCCGTGCCGATCGTGACCGTGATCGGCATCGGCATTGCGCTGCTGATTGGCGGCGCGGTTGTGACGGAAAGCGTCTTCGCCATTCCGGGCCTTGGGCGGCTGACCGTGGATGCCATTCTGCGGCGCGACTACCCGGTGATCCAGGGCGTCGTGCTGCTGTTTTCCTTTGTCTATGTGCTGGTGAATCTATTGATTGACCTGCTCTACACCATTCTGGACCCGAGGATCAGATACTGATGTCCGCTTCCATCCTCGACCCCAAGGGCATCACTGCGGCCGATGTGGCCGTCGCGCCGACCCTGCCCGACATCATGCCGCCAGTGAAGCCGCGCAAAGGCTTTTTCGGCTATATGCGCCGGCACCCAGCCATTGCCATTGGCGGGTCGCTGGTCACGCTGATGGTGCTGATCGCGATTTTCGCGCCATTGCTGTTCACCAAGGACCCGACCGCATTGGCCCCCGCCCTGCGTACGCGCGAACCATCGGCGATGTTTTGGTTCGGCTCGGATATGCTGGGCCGCGATATCTATTCGCGCGTGCTTTACGGTGCGCGGGTTTCGCTGCTGGTCGGTTTTTCGGTCGCTTTGTTCGCTTCCATCATTGGCCTCACCATTGGGATGATTTCCGGCTTTGTCCGTTGGGCCGATAGCATCATCATGCGCATCATGGATGGCATGATGTCCATCCCGCCGATCCTGCTCGCCATTGCGCTGATGGCACTCACGCGTGGTTCGGTACAGAATGTGATCCTTGCCATCACCGTTGCGGAAATCCCGCGCGTTTCGCGCTTGGTGCGCGGCGTGGTGCTTTCGCTCCGTGAACAACCCTATGTGGATGCGGCGGTGGCGGCAGGTACGAGCACGCCGGTGATCATCTGGCGCCATATCCTGCCGAATACCCTGGCGCCCATCACGGTGCAGGCAACCTATATCTGCGCCTCAGCGATGATCGTGGAAAGCATCCTGTCCTTTATTGGCGCCGGCACGCCGCCGATCATTCCGTCCTGGGGGAATATCATGGCGGAAGGCCGCGCGCTTTGGCAGGTGAAGCCTTATATCGTGTTCTTCCCGGCCATTTTCCTGTCCATCACCGTGTTGGCGGTGAACCTGCTTGGCGATGGTCTCCGCGATGCCCTCGACCCGCGCATGGCAAAGAGGCTCTGACCCATGGCGATTCTCGAAGTTGAAAATCTGCAAACCCATTTCCGCACGCCCGATGGCATTAATCGCGCGGTGGATGGCGTGTCCTTCCATGTGGAAGCAGGGGAGACCCTGGCAGTGGTGGGCGAAAGCGGCTGCGGCAAATCCGTCACCGCCATGTCCATCCTGCGCCTGATCCCGGAACCGCCCGGCAAGATTGCCGGCGCCATCCGCTTCAATGGGAAAAATCTGCTGGACCTCTCGGAAGTCGAAATGCGCAGCATTCGCGGCAATGAGATCAGCATGATCTTTCAGGAACCCATGACCTCGCTCAATCCCGTGCTCACGGTAGGGCGACAGATTGGTGAAACGCTTCGCCTGCACCAGGGCATGTCTGCGCAGCAGGCGGAAGACCGTGCGGTTGATATGCTGAAGCTGGTCGGCATTCCGGAACCGGAGCGCCGCGTGAAGGAATACCCACACCAGCTTTCAGGCGGCATGCGCCAGCGCGTGATGATTGCCATTGCGCTTGCCTGCAACCCAAAGCTGCTGATCGCCGATGAACCTACCACGGCCTTGGATGTGACCATCCAGGCGCAGATTTTGGACCTAATGCGCGATCTCAAGCACCGCGTGGGCGCCGCTATTGTGCTGATCACGCATGATCTTGGCGTGGTGGCGGAAGTGGCTGAGCGCGTTGTGGTCATGTATGCCGGGCGCAAGGTGGAAGAGGCCAAGGTTGGGCCTTTGTTCCGCACCCCGCGGCATCCTTATACTCAGGGCTTGCTCGGTTCTGTGCCGAAGCTTGGGTCATCGCTCGATGGCACTGAAACCCGCTTGCAGGAAATTCCGGGCCTGGTGCCAAGCCTGAAGCAAAAGCTGCAAGGCTGCGTCTTCGCCAGCCGCTGCACCTATGCCACCGATCTTTGCCGAAGCGTCGCGCCGGGGCTCGAAGAAAAAGCGCCTGGTCATATCGTTGCCTGTCATTACGCCGTGAAGGAGGCCGTCGCGGCATGAGCACGCCTCTGCTCGAGGTCCATGACCTCAAGAAACACTTCCCCGTCCGCGCAGGCTTTCTGGGCGGCGTCACGGGCTATGTCTATGCGGTGGATGGAATTTCCTTTTCCATCGCCAAGGGGGAAACCCTGTCGTTGGTGGGTGAATCCGGCTGCGGCAAATCCACCGTGGGTAAGGCCATTCTGCGCCTGTTTGACATCACCGGCGGCCAAGTAACGCTGGATGGCACCCGCATTGATGACATGCCGGCCAGTACGCTCCGCCCTTTGCGTCGGCGCATGCAGGTGGTGTTTCAGGACCCCTATTCCTCGCTCAACCCGCGCATGCGGGTGCGGGATATCCTGGCAGAGCCGATCCGCAATTTCGGCCTGGCCAAGGATAGCGCCGATCTTGAAAAGCGCGTCGGCGATTTGATGGATCGCGTGCGCCTGCCGCGTGATGCCGTGGGGCGCTGGCCGCATGAATTTTCGGGCGGGCAACGCCAGCGCATCGGCATTGCGCGCGCTTTGGCAGCCGAACCTGACCTGATCATTTGCGATGAGGCGGTCTCAGCGCTTGATGTTTCGGTGAAGGCGCAGATCGTGAACCTGCTGCAGGATTTGCAGAAGGAACTCGGCCTCGCGCTGCTGTTCATCAGCCATGATTTGGCGATTGTGGAACACATGACGCATCGCGTGGCGGTCATGTATCTCGGCAAGATCGTGGAAGTGGCGCCGAAGCGGGAATTATTCGCCGCCCCCAAGCACCCCTATACGGAAGCGCTGCTTTCCGCTGTGCCCTTGCCCGAACCCGGCGCGCAGCGCGAACGCGTGATCCTGAAGGGGGATGTGCCAAGCCCGATCAACCCGCCCAAGGGATGCCGCTTCCATACGCGCTGCCCTTATGCCTTTGATCGCTGCAGGGTGGATGAACCAGCGCTTCGCCAGACGGAGCCTGGGCATTGGTCCGCCTGCCATTTGCATGACCTTCCGGCGGCAGAAAACCCGCTGGCCGGTGCCAAGGGCGCGGCGCTGATCGCCAAGCATTAAGCCCCTTGCCCGGAGCGTGCTTCTCCGGGCAAGATTTCACATTGAAAAGCTTGACGAAGCCCCATCTTAAGGGTGAGGCTTTGGGTCGAAACACCCCCAGGCGAACAAGCCTGGGTAGAAACACTGATTGGGAGACGCGCTATGCCGCAGGTGACTCTGACCGTGAATGGTCAAACCCATACCGCTGAAGTTGAAGGCCGCACACTTCTGGTGGAATTGCTGCGCGAAAAGCTCCGCATGACCGGCACGCATGTCGGCTGCGATACCAGCCAATGCGGCGCTTGCGTGGTGCATGTGAATGGCGAAAGCGTGAAGTCTTGCACGACGCTCGCCGTGATGTGCAATGGCGCGAATGTGAGCACCATTGAAGGCCTCGCCGCCGCCGATGGCACGCTGCATGTGATGCAGGAAGCCTTCCGCGAATACCACGCCCTGCAATGCGGCTTCTGCACGCCCGGCATGGTGATGAGCGCGATTGACCTGGTGAACAAGCACCCGAACGGCATCACGGAACAGCAAATCCGCGAAGGGCTGGAAGGCAATTTGTGTCGCTGCACCGGCTATCACAATATCGTCAAGGCAATCGCAGCCGCGGCGGAAGTGATGCAGGGAAAGCGCCAGGAAATGGCGCGCGCCGCTGACTAAAAGGGCAGGGGTAGAAGCCCCGCCGTTGCGGTCACCAAGGGCCGCACGAAAACAATCAGCCTAATGGGAGGCGTTAAAAATGAACGTGGTAACACCGTTTGAAGGCATCGGGGCCAGCGTCCGCCGCAAGGAAGATTTCCGCTTCCTTCAGGGTCGTGGCGCTTATACGGATGATGCGGATAAGCCCGGGCAGTTGCATGCCTGGATACTGCGCAGCCCGCACGCCCATGCGCGCATCAAATCCATAGATATCTCGGCCGCGGCTTCCATGCCGGGTGTGGTGAAAATTTACACCGGCGCCGATATGGCGAAGGATGGAGTGGGCGG
Source organism: Roseomonas sp. (assembly GCA_040398485.1). Classification (GTDB taxonomy): domain Bacteria; phylum Pseudomonadota; class Alphaproteobacteria; order Acetobacterales; family Acetobacteraceae; genus Neoroseomonas. Next base: position 32,140 of record JBBAUC010000006.1, read on the forward strand.
CCTGCCTTGCGGCTGGCAGATCCACAATAAGGATGGTTCGCCAATGGCCGAACCGCCGCATCCCGTGCTCGCGCAGGATAAGGTGCGCCATGTGGGTGACCAGGTGGCGGTTGCCATTGCGGCCACACGCCAGCAGGCGCGCGATGCTGCGGAAGCCATTATTGTTGATTATGATGTGCTGCCCGCCGCCGCCACCATGGCAGCGGCGCTGAAGCCCGGTGCCGCCGCCATTCATGACGGTGTCGCCGGCAATCTTTGCTATGATTGGCATATCGGCGACAAGGCCTTGGTGGATGCCGCCTTTGCTGGCGCCGCGCATGTGGTCAAGTTCGATCTGGTGAATAACCGCCTGATCCCGAATGCCATGGAACCCCGTTCCGCTGTTGGTGAGTTTGACCGCACCACGGGCGATTACACGCTCACCACCACCAGCCAGAACCCGCATGTCATTCGCCTGCTGATGGGCGCGCATGTGCTGCATTTGCCGGAATCGAAGCTCCGCGTGATCGCGCCTGATGTCGGTGGCGGCTTTGGCAGCAAGATCTACCATTATGCGGAAGAAGCCATCGTCACCTGGTCTGCCGGCAAGCTGGGCCGCCCAGTGCGCTGGACGGCGGATCGCACCGAAAGCTTCATGTCGGATGCGCATGGGCGCGACCATGTCAGCCATACCGAATTGGCGCTGGATGCGCATGGCAAAATCCTGGGGCTGCGCGTTGCAACCCAGGCCAATATGGGCGCCTATCTCTCAACCTTCGCGCCCTGCGTGCCGACCTATCTTTACGCGACACTTCTGGCCGGCGTGTACACAACGCCGGTGATCTATTGCGAAGTGAAGGCCGTTTTCACCAATACCGTGCCAGTGGATGCCTATCGCGGCGCTGGCCGGCCGGAAGCGACCTTCCTGCTGGAACGCCTGATGGATGTGGCGGCGAAGCAAACCGGGATTGACCGGGTGGAACTCCGTCGGCGGAATTTTATTCAGCCCGATCAATTCCCGTATCAAACGCCGGTCGCGCTGCAATATGACAGCGGCAATTACCACGCGACCTTGGAACAGGCTCTGGCTTCTTCGGATTGGGCCGGCTTCCCGGCGCGGCGTGCGGAAGCGGCCAAGCGCGGCAAGCTGCGCGGCATTGGCTGTTCCACCTATCTGGAAGCCTGTGGCATTGCACCTTCCGCCGTGGTCGGCAGCCTTGGCGCCCGTGCGGGGCTTTACGAGGTTGGCACCATCCGAGTGCACCCAACCGGCAGCGTGACGGTGTTGACCGGCGCCCATAGCCATGGCCAGGGGCATGAGACCACCTTCGCGCAGTTGGTGGCTGATAAGCTCGGCGTGCCGGTAGCGCAGGTTGATATCGTGCATGGCGATACCGCCAAGGTGCCTTTCGGCATGGGGACCTATGGGTCGCGCAGCCTCGCCGTTGGCGGCAGCGCCATGATGAAGGCGATGGATAAGATCATCGCCAAGGGCAAGCGCATCGCAGCGCATTTGATGGAAGCCTCGGTGGACGATATCGAATTCGACCGCGGCACTTTCCGCGTCGCAGGCACGGATAAGACCAAGGCGCTGGTGGATATCAGCGTCGCGGCCTATGTGCCGCACAACTACCCGATCGAGGAATTGGAACCGGGCCTGGAAGAAACTGCCTTCTATGACCCGAAGAACTTCACCTATCCGGGTGGCTGCCATATCGCGGAAGTGGAGATTGATCCCGAAACCGGCCGGACTTCCGTGGTGACATTCACCGCCGTGGATGATGTGGGCCGCGTGATCAACCCAATGATCGTGGAAGGCCAGGTGCAGGGCGGTGTCGCGCAGGGGATCGGGCAGGCATTGCTTGAAACCTGCGTCTATGATGCGGATGGCCAGCTACTGTCCGGTTCCATGATGGATTACACCATGCCAAGGGCGGATGATCTGCCTTCCGTTTCGGTTGCAACCCACACCACGCTGTGCACCCATAACCCGCTTGGGGTGAAGGGCTGCGGCGAAGTGGGGGCCATCGGGTCCCCGCCCGCCGTGATCAATGCGGTGGTGGATGCGCTTTCCGATTATGGCGTGACGCATGTCGAAATGCCGGCGACCCCGGCAAAACTCTGGCAGATCATCAATAGCGGCCGCCGCGCGGCGGCAGAATAAGGGACCATAGCCATGTATGATTTCGCTTATCACAAGCCCTCAAGCCTGGCCGAAGCCGCGAAGCTGCTGGCTGATCCGGATGCCAAGGCGGTCTCTGGCGGGCATACGCTGATCCCTGCGCTGAAGCACAGGCTGAACAAGCCATCAGCGCTGGTGGATCTTTCCGGCATCGCGGAAATGAAGGGCATTCGCCGCGAAGGCAATGCCATCATCATCGGCGCGCTGACCCGGCATGTGGAAGTCGCCAATAGCGCGGAAGTGAAGGCGGCCATTCCGGCTTTGGCTTACATGGCCTCGCACATCGGCGATGTGCAGGTGCGCAATCGCGGCACGATTGGTGGCTCGGTTTCCAATAACGACCCGGCGGCGGATTA
>JBBAUC010000007.1:0-32089 GCA_040398485.1 Roseomonas sp.
TTCCATATCGGCACGCAGATCAGCAAGGCTGCGCCCGGCAGCCGGGATGGGCGGCAATTCGGGCAGCAGCAGCATGCCATCCCGCCCGATCCTGACCGAGAGCGTCTGCCGCGCGCGGCCACGCAGCGCCACCACCAACTCATCACCTGGACCTAGAATATAGGAGCCAGGCAGGGCGCCAAAGCTCGGCGGCGGTGCGGCGCCGCCGCGAAAGGTGTCATAGCCAAATTGGCGAAGTTCCGTCTGTTCCAGCCTTTCGGCGAAGAAGGCTTCAATGCTGGAAAGGTTCGGTGCTGGTCGCGGGGCGGAGGGGGCCGCTTGCGGCGCGGGGGCAGCGGGTGCTGCGGGCTGCGCGATGGCGGCTTCCTGGACTCGGTTGAGGATCTCGCGCTGCGCGCTGGGCGGGAGGTTCGGTAGATTAGCGCCGCCCGGCAGGCTTGGGGGAAGGCTCGGCAGAGCCAGGAATTGCGCGCCGGGCTGCGCGACTGCGGGTGTCATGGCGAAAAAAAGCCCAAAAATCAGGGTGCTAAGGCGTATTGCTAACGCCTTGAGAGGTTTTTCCATTTTGGCGAAATGTAACATTTAACACACCCAAAAATACTGTTGATTTTTCCTTAACACAACTATAGATTGCTTTTCAACGACCTAAATCACCCTAGGAGAGTGCCTTGCCCGGTGATACGGTTCTTGGCGAAACCCATCACCCTAAAGCCAGCCCTTCAGGCTGGCATGCTTGGTGGCTGCGTGCTGATGCGGCCTGGCGGCTCGGCCTGCGCCCGGTGGCGCTTTTCGCCTGGCATCGCCTGCAGCTTCGCTTGGGTGTGGCGCACCGCGCCTTGCCTGACCTGCCAGCCCCGCGCGGCCCATTCCTGCCGAACGCCCAGGCCTCGCCAAGCCTCCAGCGCGACTGGCACGGCCCCTTCAACCCAGAAGCCCATGCGCTGGATGTGTTGGCGCGTCCCGGCGCTGATATCCGCGCGCTCTGGGAGACCCATCGCCTCGCCCCTTTGCTCACCCTGGCGCTTGCCGCGCAGCGTGACCCTGAAGGCAATCATCTTAACCAGGCCGAGGCGCTTTTGGCCGATTGGGCCGCGGCCAACCCGCCCTTTCGCGGCCCAGGCTGGGCCTGTGCGCAGGAAGCGGCACTGCGCGCGATGGGCATCAGCCTGGCGCTTGCGTTGCTGGGCGCGGATCGCGGGCTGAGCCCCGGCACGCGTGAACTGCTCGCCCTGCACGCGCGGCGCATCCGCGCCACGCGCGCTTATGGCGCAGCGCAGGACAATAACCACCCCATCAGCGAAGCGGCGGGGCTTTTCATCTGTGGCCTGCTGCTGGGCCGGGTGCGGGACCAACGCGCCGGGGCGCGGGGGCTGACGCGGGCTGTGGCGCGGCTGGTCTCCCCCTGTGGCGCCTTTGCCCAAGCCTCACCAGCCTATCACCGGTTAATGCTGGATGTGCTGGCGATTGCCGAATGGTTCCGCCGGCGCCACGACGCGCCCGGCTTTGCGGCGCCCTTCAACGCCCGAGCCGCATCGGCGACCAAATGGCTTGGCCACGTCATGGCGCCAAATGGCGCTTTGCCGCGCATCGGGCCTTGCGATGATTCTGCCTTTGCCGATCTTTCCGGCGCTGGCGGCCAGGATGCGCGCGCCAGCCTGGAACGCGCTGCGCGATTGTTTCTCGGCGAAAGCGCTGGACTACCTGATGATGCGGGCTGCCGTGCCCTTGGCCTTTCTTCGGCCCCTGCCGCCCCGGCACCTCAAGCGCCGCATTGGCGGACCGCCGGCTGGTTCGGCCTCAGCGGGGCAGGGGGCGCGCTCGGGGTGCTACGCACCGGCGTGCCGCTCCGCTTCCGGCCAGGGCAGGCGGATTTGCTGCATTTCGACCTATGGGATCGCGATGAGAACCTGCTCCGCGATGGCGGCAGCGGCGCCTATCTGCCGCCGCCTGGCTTTGATTGGTGGCAAAGCATGCTGGCCGGCGGGGCGGGGCATAATCTGATCACCTTTGACGATGCCGAACCCATGCCGCGGCTTGGCCCCTTTCTGTTCGGTCGTTGGCCGCGCTGCCGCGCCATTCCCGATGGCGCTAAAACCCGCGATTGGCGCGGCAATCGCCATGCGCGGCGGATTGAATGCCGTGGCCGCCTTTGGCGCGTGGAGGACCGCATCGGGGGCGATTTCCAGCGTCTTGCGCTGCGCTGGCGGCTTTGCCCGGGGGATTGGCGGCGCATTCCGGATGGCGTTGAAAGTGCCAAGGCGCGCATCTCGATCAACGCTGATGCGCCCTTCACCCTGGAATTGATTCGCGGCTGGGAAAGCCCGGCCTATGGGCGGGTGGAGCCCGCGCCCGTGCTGGAACTCCGTGCCCAGCGCCCGATTGGGCGGATTTTCACTGATATCGCCCTACCCAAAATGGGTGGATGCTGATGCCGCTGCCGCTGCTGCTGATGGGGCTATGGGCTTGGCGTGCCAGGTTGGCGCTGATCCTGCTGCTGCTTTGGGTGGGGGGCGCGGCGGCGATCCTGCTTTGGCCGCGCGGCCATGTAGCGCGCGCCCAGGTGGCGCCGGCGGAAACCACGGCCTTCGCCATTTCATCCCTGCTATCGACACAACCGCTGAGCTTGGGGCAGGGGCTGGATACGCGCCCGGGAGGTAACTTCGCCATTTATCTGGCCGCGCTGCGCTCGCCCGAGGCTGCGCGGATGCTGACCACGGAAACTGGCCTGCTTCAGGCGATGGAGCGCGCCCGCCAAGACTCGCCGCTTTGGGGGCTGCGTGTTTTGCTTGGGCTTAATCGGGCGCTCGATGCCGATGATGTGCAGGCCTGGATGGAGCGCTATGTATCAGTAACTCAGAATCTTGGCGCCATTACTTGGAGTCTTGAAGTAACCCATGGCGACCCGGCGCTGGCGCTGCGAAGCCTGATCAGTCTGCACCGTTTTGCCGAGGCCAAGGTACGCGCTGACCTGGCGGACCAAGCGGCACGCCGGGTCGCTGCGTTGGAAGTGCGGCTTTCCGGCGAAAGCGATATCTTCCTCCGCAATAGCCTTTACGATCTTCTGGCGCAGCAGCAGCGCGCCGGGTTGGTGGTCGCGGCGGATGAGGCTGTGGCGGCACGGCTGATCGCCGCCCCCATGGTGGAAGCCCGTGCGTCCCGCCCTAATCGGCCACTGTTGCTTGGGCTTTGGCTGCTGGTGGTACCTTTCGCGGTTTTCATGGCAGCGGCGGGCGTCTTGCTGACGCGCATCGCCTTTCGTGACGCCGCACTTGTCACGCGCAGCCCGGCCATGCAGGGGGATTGAAGGTGCGGGCTGATGGCATAGAGGCAGCGCCGCCCCATGATGCGCTGGCTTGGCTGGCGGGGGCCGCTACAGCCCTTTTGCATTTGGCGGGGGCCTTGAAGTCTATTCCCCTGATTGGCGCTTTACCCATTGATTTTACGGTCTTCAGCGCTGCCCTGGCGCTACCCTTGCTGGCGCTTTGCGCCATCACGCGGCGCTGGGTGGTGGCGCCGGAAATCGGCCTGCCGCTTGGCGCTATCGGCATGCTTTGGCTCTGGCTGGTGTTCGCCGGCTGCTGGAGCGCTTCGGGCGCCGTGCTCAGCGCCAAACTGCTGGAAATCTCCCTGCTAGGGCCGATCATGCTTTTCGCTGGCCTGGTGGTGGCTGGGGATAACACGGCGCTCCGCGGCTTTTGTGCCGGGGTACTTGGGGCTGGCGCGGCAGTTGCGCTCAGCCTTGCCAATAATCTCGCGCAAGGGAGTGTCGCGCTGGGTGGCCCGCCCGATGCTGATCCCGAGAAGTGGCGTATTGCCTATCAGGTGACTGGGCTTGCCATTGCCATGGCGGCGGCGCTCGCGGCTGTTCTTTGGGCTGAAGCGCGTGGTGCTGTGCCAGGGTTTTTCTGGTTGGGCGCAACCTTGGCCTTGGCGCTTGGCGCTTTGCTCCCCGGCGGGCGGGCGGCACTGGTGGCGCTTGCGCTTTGCCTGGCATGCGGTCCGCCGCTGATGCTGCTCAGGCAAGAAAGGCGCGGGCAGGCGGTCCTTTGGCTGCTTGGGCTGCTCTGCCTGGCTGGTGGCGCGGCCCTATTCATGGGAACCGAGGTAACTCAGCACGCCCGCGCTCTGGAACGTTTCTTTGCGCCCAATACGTTGGAAAGCTCCGGCCGCTTGCCGCTTTGGGGCGCGGCCTTGGCCTTGGCGGGTCAGACCATGCCCTTTGGCCTGGGCACTGGCGGCTTCAGCCTGGCGGCGGGGTTTGGTGAATGGCGCGGGCGGCACCCCCATAACCTGGCGCTTGAAGCACTGGCCGAAGCAGGCCTGCCCGGCTTCACGCTTTGGTTGTTTGCTTTTGGCGGGGCGGCCTGGGTGGTCTGGCGGCTTGGCCGAGCAGCGCCTTCCTGGCGGGTGGCGCGAATCCTGATGCTCTGCCTGCCCATGGCGGTGACGCTTCAGGTCTCAACCGATCTTGGCAATCGCATGGCCTGGCTCACGCTTGGCTTGGCCCTGGGGCTTGGGCTGCGCGCAGAGGCACCGGGGAAGGAGGCCTTCAATGTACGCGCTTTGGGGTAAGGCTGCGTTTGATCGCGTGGTGGCTGCTCTTGTACTGGTACTGGGGGCGCCAATCCTTGCCTTGCTCGCGCTGGCGGTGCTGCTGGCCTTGGGCCGACCCATCCTGTTTCGCCAACGTCGTGCCGGGCTGCATGGCGCGCCCTTTACGCTATTAAAGTTCCGATCCATGCACGAAGAAGAGGCGCCGGATGCCGCGCGGCTCAGCCGCTTCGGGCGCGGGCTCCGTGCCAGTGGCCTCGATGAATTGCCGCAAGTGATCAATATCTTGCGTGGTGAGATGAGCCTGGTGGGGCCGCGGCCTTTGCCTTGCGAATACACGCCCCTTTTCAGTGAAACCGAGGCGCGCCGGCTTTGGGTGCAGCCCGGCCTGTTTGGTCTTGCCCAGGCAGAGGGGCGCAATGCGCTGCCTTGGTCGCGGCGCTTGGCGTGTGACGTACAATACGCCGACCAAAAACCTGACTTTGTGTCAGATTTCAGGATCGTCCTGGCTTGCTGCGCCCTGCTGCTGCGCGGCCATGGCGCCACCATGCCCGGCCATGCGACCTCGCCAAGCTTGCAAGAAGCCCTCTCGCGCGGCGCTGTTCTTGTGCCGGCTCCGCCGATGACGCGCGGCCAACAGGGATGAAGACCATGCTCTCTTCCGTCCATGCTGCCCGCATCCTGCCCAAGCCGCCGAAGCCTGCGCGAGAGGTCGCGGCACCCATCCTGCTCTCGCCGCCCCATTTGACGGGGCGGGAGAAGGCAGCGATCGAAGCAAGCCTCGCCTCTGGCTGGTTGGCGCCGGCGGGCCCAATTCCGCGCGCTTTTGAAGCTGCCTTGGCTAAGGAAACGGGCTTCGCCCATGTACTAGGGGTCGCCTCAGGCACGGCGGCGCTGACGCTAGCCTTCCGCGTGCTGGAAATCGGCCCGGGGGATGAGGTCTGGGTGCCGGGCTTTACCTTCATCGCCTCTATCGCCCCGGCGGTGCAATTGGGCGCCAGGCCGCGTTTTCTGGATATCTGTCCGGCAAGCTGGACGCTTGATGCCGCGCTTTTGGCCACGGAACTTCGCCAGGCAGCGCGGCAGGGCAGGCTGCCCAAGGCGGTGGTGGCGGTGGATATCTACGGTCAATGCGCCGCGCTGCATGAAATTGCGCCGCTTTGCTCTGGCTACGGCGTGGCGGTGATCTCAGACAGCGCCGAGGGGCTGGGCGCCACCCAGGCGGGGCTTTCTGCCGGCAAGGGGGCCTTGCTCGCGGCTTTTTCCTTCAATGGCAATAAGATCATCACGGCCGGCGGCGGTGGGGCGCTCGCTTCCGATGATGCGCTTCTGATCGCCCGCGCCCGCGCCCTGGCCAATCAGGCGAAAACCCCAGCGCCGCATTATGAGCATGAGACCACAGGCTATTCCTTCGGTCTGTCTTCCCTATTGGCGGCGGTGGGGCTTGCACAATTGCCTAAGCTTGCCGACCGAGTGGCCCGACGACGCGGGATTTTCGCGCGCTACCAGGAAGGGTTGGAGGATTTGCCGGGCATTTCCTTCATACACCAAGCCCATTGGGGCCGGGCATCGCGCTGGCTTTCCGCCATGCTGATTGACCCTGAAGGATTCGGCATGGATGCCGATGGCCTGCGCCGCGTGTTGGCCGCTGAGGGCATTGAAAGCCGCCCGGTCTGGAAGCCCTTGCATATGCAGCCCGTGTTTCGTGATGCGCCGCGTGTCGGCGGTTCGGTGGCGGAAGCGCTTTTTGCGCGCGGGCTTTGCCTGCCCTCTGGCAGCGGCTTGGGGCAGGACGCGCAGCACCGCGTCATCCGCGCCATCCGCGCTGCGGCGCGCGGCTGAGTTCCATGCACATCCTTTATTTGCATCAGCATTTCAGCACGCCCGAGGGCAGCACCGCGACACGGAGCTTCGCCTTCGCCCGCAGCCTTGCCGCGCGTGGCCATCGCGTGACGCTCGCGACCGGGCGCTATCAGGGCGCTGAGGCTGGGCTCAGCGGCGCCTTTCGCAAAGGCCGGCGGGAAGGCCGCGTGGCAAGCTTCCAGGTAGTGGAATTCGATATCCCTTACGCCAATGCAATGGGTGTTGCGGCCCGTGGTGCGGCGTTTCTGCGCTATGCGGTGGCGGCAATGCGCCTTGCGTTTCGGGTGAAGCCTGATCTGATCATCGCGTCCTCAACCCCGCTTACGGTGGCGTTGCCGGCGCTTTTGGCCAAGGCCTTCCGGGGCAGTCCCTTCATTTTCGAAATCCGCGACCCCTGGCCGGAATTGCCGCGCGCCATGGGCGTGCTCCCGGCGCCGCTGGTTCCCGTATTTGATACCCTGGCCAATCTGGCCTGCCGACAGGCGGCGGCAGTGGTCGCATTATCGGATGGCATGGCGGAAACAGCCCTCGCGCGCGGCGCCGATCCAGCGCGGGTGCAGGTCATCGGCAATGGCTGCGACCTGGACCTTTTTGGGCCTCATATCGCGCCCTGGCGCCCGCCCGAGGCCGCGCCCTGGGAAGTGCTGGCGCTTTATGCTGGCGCGCATGGCCGTGCAAATGGGCTTGGCGTGGTGGTGGAAGCCGCGCGGCTTTTGGCCGCCAGGGGCGAGGCCCGGCTCCGCATCCTGCTAGTGGGTGAAGGCGCTGAGAAAACCGCGCTGATCCAGCAGGCGGCCGGCCTGCCCAACCTGACTTTCCTGCCGCCCATGCCCAAGCGCGATGTGGCGCGGCTTTTCGCGGGCAGCCAAATCGCTTTGCATATCCTGGCCGATTGCCCGGCCTTCGCCGAATGGACTGCGCCCAATAAGTTGATGGATGGCCTGGCCGCGGGGCGGCCCGTGATCAGCACCGCGCCTGGTCAGGCCGCGCGGCTATTGGTGGATGCCGGCTGCGGCATCGCCGTGCCGCCTGGCGACGCTGCGGGCTTGGCCGCTGCGCTGACCAGCCTGGTGGAAGACCCCGCGCGGCGCGCGGCGATGGGGGCGGCGGCGCGCAGTATTGCTGTCCGCCAGCATGATCGGCGCCTGCTTGCCGCACGCTTCGCGGCGCTGGTGGAAACCATTCCAACCGCTCAGCCCGCGCTGTCCAAGCCAGTGCATTTCGCCATCTCAGGAAGGCGCTGACCATGCTGCCCGAGGTACATCTTGTTGCTGCCGCAAGGCCCAATTTGCCGAAACTCGCCGCCCTTTGGCATGCGCTGGCCGCTGGTCCCGATTTCTGCCAACCCGTTTTGCTGCATACCGGCCAGCATGAGGACCCAGCCATGTTCGGCGTGCATTTCGCCGATCTTGGCCTGCCCACGCCTAATATCGCGCTTGGGGTTTCCGGCGGCAGTCATGCGGTGCTGACGGGGCGTTCCATGATTGCCTGCGAAACCGTCTGGAAATCGCGCCGCCCCGCTGCTGTGGTGGTGGCGGGTGATGTGGATGGCGCGCTCGCCGCTGCTCTGGCTGCACGCAAGATGGGCATTACGCTAATCCATCTGGAAGCGGGGTTGCGTTCGGGCGAACGGGACTTGCCTGAAGAAATCAATCGCCGCGCCATTGATGCGATTTCCGATATTCTTTGGGCGCCGGATGAGGCAACCGCCGCGCGGCTGCGTCAGGAAGGCCATTCCGCCGCTGCGGTGCGGGCGGTGGGCAATGCCATGGTGGATACGCAAATGCGGCATTTGCAGGCAGCGCGCGCAAAGCGCCTGCCGCGCGGCCTGACACGCGGTGGGTATGGGCTGGTGACGCTGCACCGCGCCGGCAATGTGGATAAGCCCGAGCGCTTCATTGCGCTGCTTGATGCGCTTTCCGCCGCGGCGCGGCATTTGCCGCTGATCTGGCCCATTCATCCGCGCGCGGCGGCGCAAATGAAGGCCTTTGGCTTTGTGCCGCCCGCGGGTGTGCGCATCATGCCGCCGCTCGGGTATCTTGAATTCTTATCATTGCTGTGTCGCGCGCGACTGGTCGCGACCGATAGTGGCGGCGTGCAGGACGAAGCGACCGCGCTTGGCCTGCCTTGCCTGACGCTGCGCGGCGCCACTAAACGCCCCATCACCATCGCCGCCGGCATGAACCGGCTGGCAACGCCTGAAGAATTGCCTCAGCGCGTCATGGAAATCCTGAGCAGCCCCTTGCGCCAGTCAGGTCCCATTCCGCTTTGGGACGGGCGCGCGGGCATCCGCATGCGTGAGCATCTGCAAGATTTACTGGAAGGCGACGAATGCCGCGAGATGGTGGCCTGATCCCGGTTTGGCTGGCGCGCCCGAAAGTATTGCTGCTGTCTGCCGCGCATCCGCCTGCCGATATTCGTGTGGTGATGAAGGAAGGCGTGAGCCTGGCTGAGGCCGGCTATGCGGTCAGCCATTTATGCCCCGAACCATTATCTGGCGCAGCGCCCTTGCTGGTGGCGGGGGTCGCTATCAGCACCTTTCCAGCGCGGCGCGGTCGCTTGCGCCGCTTTCTTGGCATTCCGCGCCTTGCCATGCGCGCGGCCGGGCAGCGGGCCGAGGTGATCCATGCCTCGGAACCCGATGCCTGGGCGGCGGCGCTGCTCGCCGGCTGGTGGACCGGCGCGCGCATCATTTTGGATGTGCATGAACATTACCCATCGCGGCTGGATGGCAAGGCGCCCGCCTTGCTGCGCCCCATGCTGCGCGGCCTGCTGCATGGGGTGTGTTGGGCCATGGGGCGCGCTGCCGATGCGGTGGTGGTGGCGAAGGATGGGTTGGAAGCGCCTTTTGGCGGCGAAGCGCGGGTGGTGAAGGTGCGCAATTACGCGCTTGGCGATGTGCCGCCGCGTGTTCATGCCGCTGGGCCGTTGATGCTGCTGCATTTGGGGGCGCTCACGCGCGCGCGCGGCTGGGCGCAAATGCTGGAAGCGCTGGCGCTTTGCCCACCCGAGACGCGGCTTTGCCTGATTGGCCGCTTCACCGATGACAGTGAGGCGGATTTCTGGGCGAGGGCCAAAGCGCTTGGCCTGACTTCGCGGATCACGGCTTTGGGATGGCTGCCGCATGAGGCTGCGCTGGCGGCGGCTTCGCGCTGTGATATTGCGCTGATCCTGTTCCAGCCGGGGGCGGAGAATCATCGGCTTGCTCTGCCGCATAAGCTGTTCGACGCCATGCTGGCCGGGCTGCCCGTGATTGCGCCCGCAGAAGCCGAGGAGGTTGCGGCGGTGATCGAAGCCGCTGGCTGCGGCGCCTTGGTGGACACTTCCAATCCCGCCGCCATCGCTGAGGAAGTGCAGCGCATGGTGAACCCGATGCGCCGCGCAGTTCTTGGCCAAGCGGGCCGGGAAGCCGCTTTGGCGCATTTCTCCTGGGCGGGGGAAGCGCAGCGGCTTGTGGCACTTTATGGCCGGCTGACGGGCTTTATGCCCCGCCAAAACGCCCGCGTGATGTGAAGCGATTCCACCCCGGGCGATTCTAGGGTAGGAAATGCTTGTGATGCGCCGCCCTTCCAATCGGATTCTGCTGAATCTGGCCCTTGATGGCCTGCTTGCGCTGCTGGCCCTGGTGCTGGCGGTATGGGCGATTGCGCCGCGCCATTGGCCAAGCGGCGCCTGGTGGGCGGTTGCAGCGCCCGGGGCGGTGCTGGCCCTGCTGGCCGCTGGTGCGGTGCTGCGCCTGCCGCAGCAATATTGGCGCTTTGTTGGCTTGCGCGATTTGCTTGCGGTTGCGGGCGCGGCTTTGGGTGGCGCGCTGCTATTCTGGCTGGGTGGGCAAATCCTGGGCGGCTGGCAGCCGGCAAATCCCGCCTTTCCGCTGATCCATGCCGTGCTGCTTGGCGCCCTGCTGATCGGCGCTCGGGTTCTGGCCTTGGTGCAGGCCACGCGCCATGCTGGCGAAGCGGCGGCCGATGCGCAAGCGGTGCTGCTGGTGGGTGCTGCAGATGGCACTGATCTTTTCATTCGTGCGCTGGAACGTGATCGGCGTGCGCCGTATCGTGTGATTGGCATTCTCTCGCTCCGCGCGCGTCAGGCGGGGCGGCGCATGCAGGGGCATCTGATCCTGGGCACGGTCGAGGAAGCGGACGCCGTGCTTGACCGCCTGCGGGCCGAGGGGCGCTTGCCTGGGCTGATCGTGCTGTCTGGTCCTGATATTGAAGGCGCGGCCTTGGAAGCGCTGTTGGATGCGGCGGATCGGCATGGCGTGCCGCTGCGCCGTGCGCCGGCGCCGACGCGGCTTGATCCGGCAGGGAGTGAGGCCGCGCGCCGTGTGGAATTGCGCCCGATTTCGATTGAGGATTTGCTGGATCGCCCGCAAGTGCCTTTGGACCGCGAAGGCATGGCGCGGCTGGTGCAAGGAAGGCGCGTGCTGGTGACAGGCGCGGGTGGCACGATTGGCGGCGAATTGGCGCGGCAAGTGGCGGCGCTAGGGCCTTCGATGCTGGTCTTGCTCGATCACGGCGAATTCCTGCTTTATGAAATTGATCTGGAATTGCGCGAAAAACACCCCGATGTGCCGCGCCGTGCCGTGCTTGCCGATGTGCGGGATGAAGCGCGAATTCGCCGATTGTTTGAAGATATCAAACCAGAAGTGGTGTTGCATGCGGCGGCGCTGAAGCATGTGCCGATGGTAGAAAATGATCCGCTGGAAGGTGTGCTGACCAACGCGTTTGGGACGCGCGTGGTGGCGGAAGCGGCGCGTTCTGTTGGCACCTCGGCGATGGTGTTCATTTCTACCGACAAGGCCGTGAACCCCACATCGGTGATGGGGGCTTCAAAGCGGCTGGCCGAGATGTATTGCCAGGCTTTGGATCGCGAGGCGCGTCATGGTCGCGCGGGGATGCGCTGCATCACGGTGCGCTTTGGTAATGTGCTGGGTTCGACCGGCAGTGTGGTGCCGCTGTTTCGTCGGCAATTGGAACGCGGTGGGCCGTTGACCGTCACGCATCCCGATATGCGGCGCTATTTCATGACGGTGCGTGAAGCGGTGGGCTTGGTGTTGCAGGCGAGTGTCGTCGGCACCACCGATCCCGAAGGCCAGCCGCCGGAATTGGCCGAAGGTGGCATCTTTGTTTTGGATATGGGCCAGCCGGTGAAGATTGTGGATCTGGCGCGGCGCATGATCCGGCTTGCGGGGCTGCGCCCGGATGAGGATGTCGAAATTCGCTTTACCGGGCTGCGCCCCGGTGAGCGACTTTATGAGGAATTATTCCACGGCCAGGAACCGCCGCGCCCAACCGCTTTCCCTGGGCTTTTGGTGGCAACCCCGCGCACGGCGGATTCCGCTTTGGTGGGCCGCGCCATTGATGAAATGGCGGCGGCGGGGCGGGCAGGGAATGCACGCCTTGCGCTTCAGCAATTGGCGCGGCTAGTGCCGGAATTCGCCCATGCGCCGGAAGGCACGGCAGCGGCAGGGCCGCGCTAAGCGGTTTTGCTCAGAGCGCGAAAAGCCGCCCGCCACCCTTGATCATGGCAGGATCGCGCCCTGCCGCGCGAATAGCGCCCCAAAGCGCCACGGCGATGGAATCCAGAATGGGAATGCCCGTTTCAGCCTCAATCCCCACCGCGCCGGGCAGGCCGCGGAAATTGGTGCAATGGATCACAACGGCATCGGGCTTCGCAGCGGCGGCTTCGCGCACCAGCGCATCCACCTTGGCAGCGCTGTGTTCGGCAAAACTGTAATTGCCGGGGTCTTCCAGATGGCGTTCCACAATTGTTTCCACGCCAAGGCCAGCGAAGTTTTCGATGATGGCGGTCTGCACCGTGTTCAGATAAGGCGTCACCAGCCCGATACGCTTTGCGCCGAGCGCGGCCAAAGCATCAAACAGCGCTAGTGTCGCCGTGGTGCAGGGTGTGCCCGTTTCCTTAGTAATGCTCGCGCAGAGTGCGCGATCACTTTCCAGTCCAAGCCATGCGCCCGACGTACCATTCCAGCAGAGTGCATGCACCTTCGCATCCGCCAGCAGCGCCGCCGCATCCGCCATCGGGCGTGGATCAAATTGGCTGGTGGCATCCGCACCCAGATTGATCGCCAGCACGCGCAAGCGTTGGAAATGCGCCGTGATCCAGGGGGTTGGCGCCAATAGCGCCGCGGTGACGGGTTCCAACACGGTGTTGGAGCTTGGCGTCATCATGCCAAGCCGGAGCGGCGCTTCTGCCATTGCCTCAGCCCCCAGCAGCCAGGCGCGGGTCCTGCTGGCCGCGTGTGGCCCAGCCGGTGGTGCGTTCTTCAATCGTCACCGCAACCCAATACATCGCAACCCCCATCACCCCGGTGATGATGAGCCCCGCGAATACCAACGGCACATCGAAGCGGGAGGATGCAACCAGCATCAAATGCCCAATGCCTTCATTGGCGGCGACGGTTTCACTGATAATGGACCCAACGAAAGCCACCGTGATGGCCACTTTCAGCGAGGCAAAGAAGTAAGGCATTGCGCGCGGCAGCCCCACCTTGCGGATGATATCCGTGGGGCTCGCGCCAAGCGCACGCAGCACATCGCGCAATTCAGGCTCCACGGTCGCGATGCCGGTCGCGACATTCACCACGATGGGAAAGAAGGAGATCAGAAAGGCGGTCAGCACGGCCGGCCAAAAGCCGGCGCCGAACCAGATGACCAGAATAGGCACGACCGCCACTTTGGGCACGGAATTGAAGGCGATCAGCAGCGGATAAAGCCCGCGATAGACCAGCACGGAAGACCCGATCACCACACCCAGCAATAGCCCAAAGACAATCGCCATGGCGAAGCCGATCACGGTGGTGAGCAGCGTCGCCCATGAATTGGTGAGCAAGGGCTGCCACCATTTCACCATGCTCGCGGCAATGGCTGAAGGGGCAGGCAGGATGAAGGGTTGGATGGCGAAAATGCGCACCGCTGCTTCCCAGATCAGGAACATGCCACCAATCACCAGCCAGGGCAGCCAGGCTTCCAACCGGCGGCGTCGGCGCGCGGCAGCCGCCAAGGCTTCGGGGCTACGGAGCGCTTTACGGGGCATCGGCAATTTCCTCGGCATCGCGGGCATCACTAATCCGGTCCCGCAATTCATGCACCAAATCCTGGAATTCCTTGGTGTAGGTGGTTTCCATGCTGCGTTCACGCGGGAAATCCACGCGCCGTTCCGCAATAATGCGCCCAGGGCGGGAAGACATGACCAGCACGCGATCCGCGAGAAAGGCGGCTTCGCGCAAATCATGCGTCACCAGGATCACCGTAGGACGGCGCGCCAACCAAAGTTTTTGCATCACCGCCCAAAGATCTTCGCGCGTGAAGATATCCAAGGCGCCGAAGGGTTCATCCAGCATCAGCAAGCGGGGCTGATGGATCAGCGCGCGGCAAAGCGACGCACGCTGCTGCATGCCGCCTGAAAGCTGCCAGGGAAATTTGGACTCAAACCCATCAAGCCCGACCAGGGCGAGCAATTCACGCGCTTGCCGTTCATAATCGGCCCGCTTCGCGCGAAGCTGCCCGCGATGCGGCTGCACCACTTCCAAGGGCAGCATGACATTATCCAGAATATTCCGCCACGGCAGCAAAGTGGGGTTCTGAAAGGCCATGCCGGCGATGGAAAGCGGGCCGTCCACTTCCTGCCCATCCACAAAAACCTGGCCTTCAGTAGGTGGCCACAACCCAGTGACCAGCCGCATCAGCGTGGATTTGCCGCAGCCCGATGGCCCGACCACGGCAACGAATTCGCCTTCCGCCACCGCAAGGCTGGTGCCCTTGAGCGCGAGCGTTCCCTCAACGCCGCCATAGCGCATGGCGACATTGGAGATATCCACGAAACCCTGCGCCATATTGCGTGATCAGACCGCGCGGTCGGTAGCGGCGGGCAGGAATTCCGGCGTGTAGATTTGCGCGGCCTGCACGCGGGGGGGAAGGTTATAGGCTTCTTCCACCGCGCGAATACCGGTCTGCAGCCGGCCCATATCCACGGAGGAAAGCCCATTGGCGCGCACATTGTCAGACATGATAACGCGCGCGACATTCATTTCATGCCGCTCACGTTCCAGCGCCACATCCGTCAGTGGTTCCACGCGCTTCAGATTGTCCAGCATTTCTTGACCATTGCGCAGCGTATCGCGGAAGCCGCGCATCAACGCAGCCGTCGCACCACGCACCACGGCTGGGTTGCGTTCAATGAATGCACGCGTGGTCAGGATGGCGCCGCCATAAAGGTTCAGCCCATGGTCATAATACATCATCACCCGCTGCGCCGGATGATCGAGCCCGATGCCCTTCAGCGCGAGGGCGGAGGTGGTGACAAAGCCCGTCACGCCATCAGCTTCGCGGCGTACCAGCATGGGTTCACGCAAAGCGGGAGAGACCGAAAGGAAAGTCACCTTGCTGGCATCAATGCTGGCGGATTTGGCGAAGGCGGGGAAAAGCTGACGGCCGGCATCAAAATCCGGCGCGTCCAGGCGCTTGCCTTCCAGATCCTTCGGCGTGCGAATGGGGCCATCAGCGCGCACAATGGCGCAAAGTGGGCTGCGATCATGCAGCACGGCAACCGCCACAATCCCGCGATCCGGGTTTTCGGCAACGAATTTGATGGCGGGGTTCAAATCCGCATAGCCCATGTCATAGGACCCGCCGGCAAGTGCCACCGGCACGCCGCCCGAGCCCTGGCCACGGTCAATCTGCACATCAATGCCGGCATCGCGGAAATAACCCTTATCGCGCGCCAGCAGTGCGAAGGCATTGGGGGCCTGGAAGGCCCAATCCAGCGTGAAGCGCAGCCGCGGTGCCTGGGCGCGGGCCACAAGCGGGGCCGCCAAAATTGAGGTGCCAGCGATGAGCGCGCCGCGGCGCGAGATGCCATGAGCCATTGAGGTTTTCCCTTTTTCCGTGGTCCCTGCGACCTGATAGCAAGTCTCTGCGCCCTTGGGCGTGACCGGGCAAGGCTTAACCGCTGCGGGGGGGCGTTGCAAAGCCGAAATCTGTTCGGTTTGCAGGCATATGCACCCTGGACCGCCGGTTTTTTGGGCGGATCAGCCCTTGCGTCGCCGCCCACCCTTGGCCTTGTTGGGATCATAGCCCCCGCCGCCCGGCCCCATGGGCTTTGGCTTCCAATCCGATTTGGCCTTGGGCTTGGCTTCCTGGAGCGACCGGCCGGCGAGATTGGGCGCAAGCCCCAGATCAAGGCTTTCCAGCCGCTTGATCTCATCCCGCAGCCGGGCCGCGGTTTCGAATTCAAGATCAGCCGCCGCCGCGCGCATTTTGCGTTCCAATTCCGCGATGGTGGCCTTCAGATCCTTGCCGATGAATTGTGCGGTTTCTTCGCCTTCAAGCGCGTCAACCGTCACGTAATCCTGCTCATAGATGGATTGCAGCGCGGATGAGATATCGCGCCGGATGGTTTGCGGCGTGATGCCGTGTTCCGTATTCCAGGCTTGCTGTCTTGAACGGCGGCGCGCGGTTTCTTCCAGGGCGCGGCGCAAGCTATCGGTCATGACATCCGCATAAAGCACCACGCGGCCATCAACATTGCGCGCGGCGCGGCCAATGGTTTGAATAAGTGATGTGGTGCTGCGCAGGAACCCTTCCTTATCCGCATCCAGAATCGCGACCAGCGCACATTCGGGAATATCCAAGCCTTCGCGCAGCAGATTGATGCCGATCAGCACATCGAACACGCCCTTCCGCAAATCGCGGATGATTTCGATGCGTTCAAGCGTGTCAATATCCGAATGCAAATAGCGCACGCGGATGCCGGCTTCCGTCATGTATTCGGTCAAGTCTTCGGCCATGCGCTTGGTGAGTGTAGTCACCAGCACGCGCCCGCCATGCTTGGCGACTTCGCGGCATTCCGCCAGCAGATCATCCACCTGCTTTTCCACGGGGCGGATTTCCGTGACGGGGTCCACCAGGCCGGTTGGGCGGATAACCTGTTCGGCAAAGGCGCCGCCGGTGCGTTCCATCTCCCACGGGCCGGGCGTGGCGCTGACGAAGATGGAAGGCGGGCGGTAGGTATCCCATTCCTCAAACTTGAGGGGGCGATTATCTGTGCAGCTTGGCAGGCGGAAGCCATATTCGGAAAGCACGGTTTTGCGGGCATAGTCGCCGCGATACATGCCGCCAATCTGCGGAACGGTGACATGGCTTTCATCCACGATGAGCAAAGCGTTGTCCGGCAGATATTCAAAGAGCGTGGGTGGTGGTTCGCCAGGATTACGGCCTGTCAGGTAGCGGCTGTAATTTTCAATACCTTTGCAAGACCCGGTGGTTTCCATCATTTCAATATCAAAGATGGTGCGCTGTTCCAGCCGCTGCGCTTCCAGCAATTTGCCTTCCGCATGCAGCTTCGCAAGATGTTCCTTCAATTCATCCTTGATGCGCGTGATGGCTTGCGTCAGGGTCGGGCGCGGGGTGACATAGTGGCTATTCGCGTAGATGGAAACGCGTTCCATTTCCGCGGTGATTTCGCCCGTCAGCGGATCGAATTCGCGGATTGCTTCAATCTCATCGCCGAAAAGTGAGACGCGCCAGGCGCGATCTTCCAAATGGCTCGGCCATAAATCCACGGTTTCGCCACGAATACGGAAGGTACCGCGGGCGAAGAAATTATCGTTGCGGCGATATTGCTGTTCGACCAGGCCCTTCACCAGCACATCCCGGTCTATCTTCCCGCCGGCTTCAAGCTTCACGACCATGCGCGAATAAGTCTCGACCGACCCAATACCATAGATGCAAGAAACCGAGGCGACGATCACCACGTCATTCCGTTCCAGCAGCGACTGTGTGGCGGAATGGCGCATGCGGTCTATCTGTTCGTTGATTTGCGCGTCTTTTTCGATGTAAGTGTCGGTGCGCGGCACATAGGCTTCTGGCTGGTAGTAATCATAATAGGATACGAAATATTCCACTGCGTTTTCGGGGAAGAAGCTTTTCATCTCACCATAGAGCTGCGCGGCCAAGGTCTTGTTCGGCGCCAGGATCAGGGTTGGCCGCTGCACAGCCTCAATCACCTTGGCCATGGTGAAGGTCTTGCCGGAACCGGTGACACCCAGCAGCACCTGGTCACGCTCCGCGGCCTCCAACCCACCGATCAGATGAGCGATGGCGCGTGGCTGGTCCCCATTCGGTTCATAAGGCGCGGTCACGGCAAGCCGCCGCGTCGTTGGCGGCGCGGGGCGCTTTTCCGGCATGAACAGCACGGGGCCGGGGGCGATTACATTCATGAGCCTAAGATGGCGCCATTGGCGGCGCTTCGCCAGGGTGGGGCTTGTCCTGACCAGCAGAATTGTGAGAGGGCAGGGCCATGTCCAATGCCTCCATCCCCCGCCCTGCGTTGCTGCTGGGCGCCGCCGGCCTGCTGCCAAGCCTTGCCATGCCGCCGCTTTTGGCCGCGGGTGGGGAGGCGGCAGCCTTCGCGTTGCAGGCTGGCCCCGCCTATGGCGCGCTGATCGCGAGCTTCATCGGCGGCGCCTGGTGGGGCCTGGCGGCGAATAGGGCAGAGGGCGCGGCGCTCACGCGCTGGCTGGTGGCTTCCGTCCTGCCCATGCTGGCGGCCTGGGTGGCGCTGCTGCTGCCGCCCCAGGCGGGGCTTTTGCTGCTCGCGGTGATTTTCGCGCTATTGCCCTTGGCGGATCGCGCAGCGCAGGGGGCCAGCATGGCGCCGGCTTGGTGGTGGCGCCTGCGCTTGCCGCTTTCGCTATTGATGGCCTGCTTGCACGGCGTTTCCGCCGGCATGGTGGGGTAGTTCCGCTTCAGCCTTCCAGCTTCACATTCCCAGCGCGTGCCACTTCGCGCCATTTGGCGACCTCAGCGCGGACGAAAGTGCCGAACTGATCTGGCGTCAGCGGGTCTGCCACCGCGCCCATATCCTCAATCCTTTTGATGATTGCGGGATCGCGCAGGATGGCGACGACATCAGCATTGATGCGATTGATGATTTCGGGCGGCGTGCCCGTGGGCGCCACCAGGCCGGACCAGCCTGAGGCCTCATAGCCAGGCACCAGGCTTTCCGCGATGGTCGGCACATCGGGCAATTGCGGCACGCGCCGCGCGCTGCAAAGCGCAATCGGGCGCACACGGCCGGATTGGATATGCGGCAGGGCAG
Organism: Roseomonas sp.; assembly: GCA_040398485.1. Lineage (GTDB taxonomy): Bacteria > Pseudomonadota > Alphaproteobacteria > Acetobacterales > Acetobacteraceae > Neoroseomonas. The sequence continues at coordinate 18,535 of JBBAUC010000007.1, forward strand.
AAGCGACAGAATCCGTCATCAGCTTCACATTGCCGGCGATGACATCGGCAATAGCCGGGCCGCTGCCGCGATAATGCACGATATTGAAACGAATGCCGGCGCGTAGCATCAGCAATTCAGCCGCCATATGCTGGCTGGTAGCGGGCCCGGCAGAGGCCATGTCCAATTGCCCAGGCCGAGCCTTTGCGCTGGCGGCTAATTCCTGGATGGTGCGTTCACTGACAGAAGGATGCGCAATCACCAATAAAGGCACCATCACGACATTGCTGATGAAGGCGAAATCCTTTTCGACATCATAGGGCAAGCGCGGCATCACCGAAGGGTTCACGCCAAGCGGGCCAGATGTGCCAGTGAGCAGCGTATAGCCATCGGCCGGCGCGCGCGCGACGGATTCAACACCGGGCACGGAAGCGCCACCTGCGCGATTTTCCACCACCACGCGCTGCGGCCAGCGCTTGGAAAGCTCATCGGCTAGCAGCCGGGTGAAGATATCAGCAGCCTGCCCAGGCGGAAAAGGCACCACAATGCGCACGGGGCGATTGGGCCAATCGGATTGAGCCTGCGCAGCAAAGGGGGCGAGCGCGGCAGCGCCCATCACGGCGCGACGGCTGAGCTTCAAGGTCATGGCTTTTCTCCCGGTTGGTTGCCCCAAGCATAACCACAGCCGGGATGCGCCCGGCAAGGTTTCTCAATAGGTATCAAGGCCCATAATGCCATCAACCCCGCCGGCATCGGCCAGGATGTGCTTGCCGATCAGATCACGGAGTGATTCTGAAGACCCACCACCAAGCGAGCCATAACGCGCACCGCGATAAAGGCGGGAGACTGGATATTCATCGGTGAAGCCATAGCCCCCATGCACTTGCACGGCTTCACTGGTCACACGCAGCGACATTTCATTGCAGAACACCTTTGCGGTTGCTGCCATGAAGGGATCAGGGAAGGGGTTGGCGGTGAGGCAAGCGCGGTAGAGCAAACCACGCCCGGCTTCGATATCCTTGAACATATCGGCGAATTTCCAGCGAATGCCCTGGAAATCGGCGATGGATTTGTCAAACAGCTTTCGGTCATTCACATAGCGCACCGCCTCATCAAAGGCGCCTTCCGCCAGCCCAAGCGAGATACTGGGGTTAAGGCAGCGCTGCGTATTGAAGGCAGTCAGCAATTTCTTGAAGCCGTCTGTTTCAATCACCAGGTTCTCCGGCGGCAATTCGCAATCATTGAATTGCACTTCGTGCAGATTCTCGCCACCCATAGTGTGGTAGGTGCCGGTGACAGAAAGGCCCGGCGTGCCTTTTTCCACCAGCACGCAGCCAATCCCTTCGCGCCCCGCCTTGCCATCCACGCGGGTGAAGACAACGAACATGCCGGCTTCCTCGGCGCGGGAAATCAAGGTTTTCGTGCCATTCAGCACCAGATGATTTCCATGGCGCTTGGTATTGGTGCGGTAATTGGCAACATCCGTGCCGGCATGCGGTTCCGTCATGCAAATGGCCAGGATGCAATCGCCGGAAATCACGCGGGGCAGGATGCGTTCCTTGATGGCCTTGGGCGCGTAATGGGAAATGACGCGGGTTTGCACGCCTGCCTCGCCGAGCACCGCCATGGCGGTGACATAATCCACCTTGGCGATTTCTTCGAGGATCAAAGCGGAATCGAGAATGGAAAGGCCAAGACCGCCATATTCTTCCGGCACGGACATGCCAAGCACGCCAAGCGCGGCGAGCTTCTTGATATTCGGCCAGGGAAAAGTGCCATCCATCCATTTCGGCGCATCCTGCTTAAACTCATTCTGCGCTAATTGCCTGACGGCAGCGATCATTTCCCGCTGTTCATTGCCGATTTTGAATTCCATTATCGTCTTCCGATTTTTCGATGATGTGTTTTCAGTCTGCTTCGCCCTTCAGCGTATCCAAGGCACCCTTGAGCGCGGATTGGAAGACGCTGACATCAGACCCGTAGCACAGGCAGCGAAACCCCTTTGCGCGCCAGCCGCGCACCATTTCCATCCCCGCGCCCAATACGCCGGCAGGTTTGCCCGCGGCTTCGCAGGCTTTCAGGAAGCGGGTGAGCGCTGCCAGGAACATCGGATGGTCGAATTGCGCTGTGATGCCGAGTGAATCGCTCAAATCATAATGGCCGAACCAGCCAAGATCCACGCCTGGCACGGCCATGATCGCTTCAACATTCTCAATCCCCTTGGCGGTTTCGATCAGGGGAATGACTATGACGCGTTCATTTTCAGCCTTCATGCCGGCGATCACATCCTGGCCCTGGTAATCATCATGCGCATAACCAAAGCCAACGCCGCGCCGGCCTTCGGGACGATAGCGGCACCAGGCGGTCAATTCTTCCGCCTGGGCGCGCGTTTCCACCATGGGTTCCATGATGCCCATGGCGCCAGCATCAAGAATGGGCGCGATCAGATGATAGTGATGACCTGTGACGCGCACCAAGGGAACTACGCCAACATTGCGCGCAAAGGCACATTGGGCCTTGATCGCATCAATCCCCATGCCGCCATGTTCCATGTCAAAAATCACGTATTCAGCACCAGCATTCGCCAGGATTTGACAAAGACCAGGTGTTAGAAACTCCGTTGCCATGATGCCATGCGCCATCTGGCGGTTGCGTAGCGCAATGCGAACGGGGTTCTGGCGCATGGTTCAGCTCAACTTCATGCCGGCATAGCCCTGCGCGGCAACCGCATCACATTTTTCGCGATAGGCCGGCGCGCCGCCCTGATATTGCAGAATGCGCCGCTGATCGCGCCCTTCGACATTGCGGTTGATCCCTGTGGCCCAGGAATCGATCTGGGCATAGAGCATACCCTCGGCCAGGGTTTCGATATGGTGGGACCATTCGGCTTCGGCCGCTTCCGTTGCCTCAAAGCGGCTGATGCCGTTGTCGCGCACATGGCGCATCAAATCCGTCACCCATTCCACATTCTGTTCAATGCAGCGCGGGATATTGCAGCGGGTGGAGGCATTATGCGGCCCCACGATCGTCAGCATATTGGGGAAGCCTGCCGATTGCAGACCCAGATAAGTTTTCGGCCCATCCGCCCATTTATCCTTGAGAAGCTGGCCGCCAATGCCCCTGAAATCAATCCGATCAAAAGCGCCGGTAATGGCATCAAAGCCCGTGGCGTAGATGATCATGTCGAATTCATATTCGGCATCGCTGGTCTTGATGCCCTTGGGCGTGATGCGCTCGATCGGCGTTTCGTTGATATCTACAAGGCGCACGTTGTCGCGATTATAGGCCTCAAAATAGCGGGTTTCGAGCGGGACGCGGCGCGTACCAAAACCGTGATTCTTGGGAATAAGCTTTTCCGCAACCGCAGGGTCTTTCACCCGCTGGCGGATTTTGCGTGCGATGAAATCGCTGATCAGCGCATTTGCCTTCGGGTCGGTCAGGATGTCGCGGTAATTCGCCTGCCAAATGCCAAAGCCCGGTTCGGCATAGCGCTGTTCCCAAAAGGCTTCGCGTTCTTCGGGCGTGACTTCAAACACGCTGCGCGGATCGGCGTTGTGGATATAGCAGCCAGGCGTCGTGCGCAGCAGCGCGAAAAGCGCTGGGTAATTGCCTTTGATCTGGCGCTGTTCTTCTTCCGTGATAGCCCGGTTATGCAAAGGCGCGCACCAATTTGGCGTCCGCTGAAAGACGGTCAGTGAGCCAACCTCAGAAGCAATGGTCTGGATCACCTGCACGCCCGTCGCCCCCGTGCCAATCACCGCCACGCGCTTGCCCGCGAAGCTGACGGGTTCATGTGGCCAGCGATAGGTATGGAAGGATTGGCCGGTGAAGCTTTCAACGCCCGGGATACGCGGCAGCGTATCGGCGGAAAGCGGGCCAAGGGCGGTGATCAGGAAGCGGCAGTTATGCTGCGCGCCCGTATCAAGTGCGACTGTCCAGCGCTGCGACGCATCATTAAAATGCGCGCTGACGACGCGGCTATTGAATTGGATATGGCGGCGCAGATCGAACCTGTCCGCCACATGCTGCAAATAGCGGAGTGTTTCCGGCTGCGGTGCGAAATGCTCGCTCCAGCTCCATTCCTGCAGCAGCTCATCAGAAAAGGAATAGCCATAGGTGTAGCTTTCCGAATCAAACCGCGCGCCAGGGTAGCGGTTCCAATACCAGGTACCGCCCAGATCGCTGCCGGTCTCGAACACCTGGACGGAATAGCCAAGCTCCCGCAGGCGATAGAGCTGATAGAGGCCGGAAATGCCGGCGCCGATGATGATGACATCAGGCTCGGTCAAGGCCGGGCCGGAGTTTGCCGGCATGGTTCGCCGCATTTCATTCATCGCATCCACCCTTTCCTGCGCGGCAAGGGGACCGCGCCACCTAACAGAAACTCCATGTACCCAGGCCCAGGGCTTGCGCGCTGAGCAGGACGGGGGCGAGTATTCCCCCAAAAGAGGAAACCGCCAATGCCAAGCCGACTTTTTTCGCCGTTTACGCTGCGCGGGCTGACGCTGCCCAACCGCATCATCGTCTCCCCCATGGCGCAGTATTCCGGCACCACCGGCAATGAGGCGACGGATTGGCACCTGATGCATTACGGGAATTTCTCGGTCTCTGGCGCTGGCCTCATGTTTTTTGAGGCCACGGCCGTGGAACCCCGCGGGCGGGTTGGGCGGTTTGATCTGGGGCTTTGGAATGATGCGCAGCAAGACTCCATCGCGCGAGTGATGGCGTTTTGCCGCCAGCACGGCCAAGCGAAACTCGCGATGCAATTGGCGCATTCGGGGCGGAAGGGCTCCACAGCGCAACCCTGGATGGGCGGCAAGTATATCGGGCCTGAAGACGGCGGCTGGCACCCGATCAGCCCCGGCGATATCGCCTTCCCCGGCCGGTCGGCGCCGCGCATGCTGGACCATGCGGGGCTGGCTGAGATCAAGGAATTTTTTGTGCAAGCGACAAGGCGGGCGGATGCGCTCGGCATTGATTTGATTGAGCTGCATTCGGCGCATGGCTATTTGCTGCATTCCTTCCTGTCGCCGCTTTCGAATAATCGAAATGATGAATATGGCGGCGATATCACGGGCCGCATGCGCTTCCCGTTGGAGGTTTTCGCCGCCATGCGCGCGGTTTGGCCTGGGGAAAAGCCTCTTGGTGTGCGGGTTTCCGCAACGGATTGGATCGAAGGCGGCTGGACCTTGGCCGATAGCGTCGTTTTCGCGCAGGAATTGAAGAAGCTTGGCTGTGATTTCATCTGCGCGTCTTCCGGCGGCAGCAGCCCGGATCAGCAGATTGATCTCGGACCTGGCTATCAGGTGCCCATGGCGCGGCGCATTCGCGAAGATGCCGGCATTCCGACCATTGCGGTTGGGCTGATCAATGAACCTGCGCAGGCGGATCAGGCCTTGCGTGATGGCGCCGCGGATTTGATCGCGATTGGTCGGGGCATGAGCTATAATCCGCGCTGGGCGTGGCATGCGGCTGAGGCTTTGCGCGAACAGGCGGCCTTCCCGCCACAATATGCCCGCAGCCACCCGAGCATGCGCTTTGGCGATTTCACGAAATTACCCGCCACGCGCTGAAGCCGCCCCTTGACTGAGGGCGCTTCCGGGCGGAGCCTTTGCCCATAAATAACAGCGCGGGCCGTGCAAGCCCGGCGCAATGGTGATGAGGAATGTCATGAAGCTTGGTTTCATCGGCCTTGGGAATATTGGTGGTGTGATGGCGCGGCGCCTAGTGAAGGCCGGCAATGCGCTGGTGGTGCATGATCTTGATCAGAAGGCGGTGGCATCGCTTACGGCCATGGGTGCCACGGCCGCGACCAGCGCGCGAGATGTCGCCGATCAATGCGATGCGGTGCTGCTCAGCCTGCCGACACCAGCGGCGGTGGAAGCGGTGGCTTTAGGCGCGGATGGGTTGGTGCATGGCAATAAGGCGAAGATCGTGGTGGACCTTTCCACCACCGGCCCCACTGTCGCGCGGCGCGTGGCGGAAGGCTTGGCAGCCAAAGGCATTCATTTGATTGATGGGCCAGTCAGTGGCGGTGTTTCGGGGGCCGAGGCCGGTACGCTCGCCATCATGACATCGGGTGATACCGCGTCGCAAAAGGCGGTGGAGCCCGTGCTTAAGGCGATTGGTCAGAATATCTTTTATCTGGGCGCGGAACCTGGCCTTGGGCAGACCATGAAGCTGGTGAACAACGTGATCCTTGCAAGCAATACATTAGCGTGTTTGGAAGGCATGGTGCTGGGCGCCAAGGCGGGCCTTGATACCAAGCTGATGTTTGATGTGCTGAATGCGTCCAGCGGGCGTTCCTTCATGTCAGAAAAGCGCGTACCGCAGGCCATCACGGAACGCGCGCAGGGTTTCCCAGTGCGCTTCGCCGCGGGGCTGATGCACAAGGATGTGAAGCTGTGCCTGGAAGAAGCTGAACGCTTTGGCGTGCCCATGTTCATGGGGCCAGCCGCGCGGCAATATCTTTCCATGGCTTTGGCGATGGGTTCCGGGCCGGAGGATTTCGTTTCTACCATTCAGCATATGGAAAAACTGGCAGGCATTGAAGTGCGCGCCACGCCCAAGGAAGCAGGCGGCTGAGCCCGCCAAAAGCATAGCGGCAGGAGGAAGACAATGGGATTCGGCATTCTGATGACGAGCCACCCCAATCCGGTGGAAGAATCCTATCCGCATCAGGGCGTAACTGCGCTCACCACTGAGGAAATCCTGCGCAGCCTGACGCTTTTCGCCCAGCACGCGATCCCGGCCTTCCACCCACCCGCCAGCTGCATGGCGGCGGAATAGGCATGGATTTCATCCGGCGGGTAGGGTAATGGGCAGAAATTCTGGAAGTCTATTCCAGTCAACAGGGACAAGAGAGGAAAAGCCATGACACTTGAGAGAAGGTCTATTCTGGCCGCTGGCGGCGGCGCGGCTGCCTTGGGCGCATTACCCTGGCGGAGTGCGCGCGCGCAGGCCGCGAATACCATCAAGATCGGCTTGCTGTCTGATATGTCCGGGCCGTATCGGGACCTGAATGGCCCGAATAGCATTTCGGCCACACGCCTTGCGATGCAGGAAATGACAGCGGCCCGTGGCCTTAATGTTGAGCTGATAGTGGCCGACCATCAGAACCGCCCGGATGTTGGCATCAATATTAGCCGGCAATGGTTTGACCGTGATGGCGTGGACATGGTGCTCAACCTTGCGGCTTCGTCGGTTGCGCTCGCCGTTTCCGATTTGGCACGGGAACGAAACAAGGTGGCGATTGCGACTTCCACGGCAACCTCTGATCTTACGGGCCGTGCCTGCAACGCCAATACAATCCATTGGGTTTACGATACCTACATGCTGGCCAAGTCAACCGGTGCGGCCATGGTGCGCGCGGGGGGCGATAGCTGGTTCTTCATCACGGCGGATTACGCCTTCGGACATGCGCTGGAACGTGATACCTCCGCTTTCGTTCGCGCCGCGGGTGGTCGGGTTGTCGGCCAGGTGCGCACACCCTTTCCGGGCACCACGGATTTTTCGTCATTCATCCTGCAGGCGCAAGCCAGTCGCGCAAAGGTGATTGGTCTGGCCAATGCCGGCACCGATACCACCAACTGCATCAAGCAGGCCGCGGAATTTGGCATTACGCGGCGCGGCATCAAGCTTGCCTCCATGCTTATGTTCATCAGCGATGTGCACGCCCTTGGGCTTGAAACGGCCCAGGGTCTTGTGTGCACTGCTTCCTATTATTGGGATACGGATGACAAGACACGTGGTATCGCCCGCCGCGTTCTGGCGAATTCCGGGGTCAATACGCCGGTCACCATGGCGCAGGCCGGCGACTATTCCGCAACGTTGCACTATTTGAAGGCGGTTGCCGAATTGGGGGCAGGGCCTGCAAAGGCCAGCGGGCGCGCTGTTGTAGAACGCATGAAGGCCATGCCGACGCAAGATGATGCCTTTGGTGCAGGCACAATCCGCGCCGATGGCAGAAAGATTCACCCGGCCTTTCTGTATGAGGTGAAGACACCGGCGGAAAGCAAGCACCGGTTCGATTACTACAAGCTGTTGCAGACCAGCCCGGCTGAGGAGGCCTTCCGCCCGATTGCTGATGGTGGATGCGCTATCGTCCGTAGCTGATCCTGATTTGGTGGGGCGGCCGCGCGCCGCCCCATCGCCTTCCTATGCTTTAGGCAGTGGCGGCAGCGGCGTCGCCTCCGGCGGGATTTGCACTTCCGCCACATTCAGCGTCATTGATACGGTAACGTAATATCCACTCACCGCAATCAGATCCACCACACCCTGTTCACCGAAGCGCGCGGCCGTGGCGGCGAAAGTGGCGTCGGATACGCCATGACCACGGTGCAGTTCAGTGCAAAATTCATAGACCAGGCGCTGATCTTCCGTCATGCCCGCAGGGCGGCGACCTTCGGCAAGATCTGCCGCAATCGCGGGCGGTAAGCCGGCCTTCATCGCCATGGCGTGATGCGCATACCATTCATATTGGCTGGTCCAAACCCGCGCCGTGACCAGAATGGCGAATTCATTCAAATCCGCGGGGATGGAGCTGTTGAAGCGCAGATATTCGCCGACCTTCTGCATCCTATCGGCAAAAACCGGGCTGCGGAGCCAGGCATTGAAGGGGCCACGCAAGCCGCCGCGCGGGCCTTTGATGATGCCCTCGGCCGCCGCGCGTTGCTCCGCGCTCATGCTCTCGGGCGTCAATTCAGGGAAGCGCTGTTTCTTGGGCGTGCTCATGCGGGTTTCCTCATCTTCATTACTGCCGAAAGCGGCGCGCCCCGGCGGATGGGGCAGGCTAGACAGCGCCAGTGGGGCGGGCAAGCCAGCGTATGCTTGCCGGGGCGGGGGGCTTTGGTTAGCCTGAGCCCTTAGAACGGCGTTCCCAGGGCATTCCTGGCCAGCACCAAGCCGGATGGAGAAGCACCATGCATGATATCGTGATTCGCGGCGGCACCATTGTGGATGGGCTCGGCACGCCACGTTACACCGGCGATGTCGCGATTGATGGCGACCGCATCACGCAAGTTGGCGGCAAGGCTGGGCCGGCGCGACGCGATGTTTCAGCCGAAGGCCGGCTGGTCACGCCTGGCTGGGTGGATGTGCATACGCATTATGATGGCCAGGCCACTTGGGACCCGAAGCTCGCACCCTCTTCCTGGCATGGCGTGACGACTTTGCTTTTTGGCAATTGCGGCGTTGGCTTTGCGCCAGTGCAGAAAAGCCACCATCAGGCGCTAATTGATCTGATGGAAGGTGTGGAAGACATCCCCGGCATTACGCTGACCGAGGGGTTGAAATGGAATTGGGAAAGCTTCCCCGAATATCTTGACGCTTTGGAAGCCATGCCGCGCACGCTCAATATCGGTGCGCAGCTCGCGCATCATCCCTTGCGCGTTTACGTGATGGGTGAACGCGGATTGAATCGGGAAAACGCGACAGGCGATGATATTGAAGCCATGGCGCGACTGACTCAGGAGGCGCTGGAATCCGGTGCCTTCGGCTTCACCACATCGCGCACGGACCAGCACAAGACCCTGGCCGGTGATCTGGTGCCGGGCCGCTATGCAGAAGAAGAGGAATTGCTCGCCATCGGTCGCGCCATGGGCAAGGCCGAGCGCGGCACTTTCGGCATGTTGAGCGATTTTGAGGATGAGGCGGCAGAATTCCGCTGGCTGCGTGAAGTGGCGAAATCCACCAAGCGCCCGGTTTGGTTCCTGCTGACGGATCGCGCCTATGATCCGCAGCGGTGGAAGCGCCTGATGCAGGGCGTGCATGAAGCGCGGGCTGAGGGGCTCAGCCTTGCCGCACAGGTTGCGGGGCGCACGGTGGGGCTCATTTTGGGGCTGACGACGTCGCTCAATCCCTTTGCACTGCGTGAAAGCTTTGCGGCGCTGGCGGGGCTGCCGCCCGCTGAGCAATTGGCGCGGCTGCGTGATCCGGAGATGCGGCGCAAAATCCTTTCCGAAGAGGCATCGAAGCGGTTGCTGGATGTATTGCCGCCATTGTCGCGCCAGATCGCGACGCGTTGGGACAATATGTTCGAATTGGGCGATCCGCCGGATTATGAACCGCCGCGGGAGCGCAGCATTGCCGCCCTCGCCGCCAAAGCCGGGCAGGATCCGGCTTCCTATTGCTATGATTTCCTGGTGGGCGCTGATGGCGAGCGGATGCTGTATTTCCCGGTCACGAATTACGTGACGGGTGATCTTTCTGTCGTGCGGGAAATGAACATGGATAAGGCGACCGTGCTTGGCCTTTCCGATGGTGGTGCGCATTGCGGCGTGATTTGCGATGCCTCCACGCCAAGCTTCATGCTGACGCATTGGGCGCGCGATCGGAAGCGCGGCGAGGGCCTGCCCTTGGAATTCGTGGTGAAGCGGCAAACCAGTGAGACCGCGGATTTCTTTGGCCTTAAGGATCGTGGCCGGCTGGCGCCTGGTGCGGTGGCTGATATCAACATCATCAATTTCGATGCGCTGCGTTTGTATCACCCTGAGATGATCTATGATCTGCCCGCGGGCGGGCGGCGTTTGGTGCAGCGCGTTGATGGCTATGACATGACGCTGGTTGCCGGCAAGCCCATTCGCGAAGCTGGCCATGATACGGGCGCGCTGCCGGGCAAGCTGCTGCGCGCTACAAGCTGAACGGCAGCGCAGTTACGTCAGCCGATAATGGCTTGGCATTTCATCCTTGAGCGCCACTCCGGTGGCGCCAAGCTTGCGCGCTTCGGCCAATAGCCACAGCGCCTTGGCGGCGGCGGCATCAGCGCTGAGCCCGCCTGGGCGGATATTGCTGATGCAGTTGCGCATGGCGTCGTTGCTGCCGCGCCGCGCGGCCCAGGTGATGTAAAGCCCCATGCTATCGGTCGCGGAAAGCCCAGGTCTTTCGCCGATCAGCACTACAATTGCTGCGGCTTCCATTGCTTCCGCCACATCATCACCAAGGGCGACGCGCGCCTGTTCGGCGATGATGATAGGGCCGGGCGTAAAGCCCGCCTTGCTGAGTGCCGGCACAAATACGCTGAGCAATGCGGGTGCTTGTTGCTGCACGCCGCTGGCGCAAAGCCCATCTGCGATCACCAGTGCCACGCTGCCTTTCGCCTTTGGCAGAACAGTGCCTTCCGGCAGGCGACGGCCAAGATCGGGGCGGAGCAAAAAGCGCCGGCGTTCTTCTGCTTTGCTTGTAACGCGTTGAATGGGCAGACCAAGGGGCGTGAGTTCCGCTTCAAGCTTTGCCACATCCAGGCTGGACCAGACCGCATCGCGCGCCCGCGCATGCGCCTCCTGAAAATCCAGATGTGCGGCTGTAGGTAGCGCATTACCAGCGCGGCCAAGTGCCACGCGCGCATCAGTGAAGCGGCGTAGCTCGCGCCATTTGCTGGGCGTGTTCATTCAAGACCGATCAGCGCGGGTGACAGGCGCGCAGGGATCGCATCCGTCGTGCTGCCAATGCCCATGCAGTTTAGCCAATCCTCAAATTCAGGCGCAGGGCGTTTGCCGAGTGCAGCGCGCGCATAAAGCCCATCATGGAAGGAAGTGGATTGATAAGCGAGCATCACATCATCCGCCCCCGGCACTCCCATGACGTAAGTGACCCCTGCTGCGGCGAGGCATGTTAGCAGCGCATCCATGTCATCCTGATCCGCTTCCGCATGGTTGGTGTAGCAGACATCAACCCCCATCGGCAGGCCAAGCAGCTTGCCGCAGAAATGATCTTCCAACCCCGCACGCAGGATCTGCTTGCCGTCAAACAAATATTCCGGACCGATGAAGCCCACCACGGAATTTACCAGCAGCGGTGAAAAGCGCCGCGCCACAGCATAGGCACGCGCTTCCAGGGTTTGTTGATCCACGCCGTGATGCGCATCCGCACTCAGCGCGCTGCCCTGGCCGGTTTCGAAATACATGACATTCTGCCCAAGGCTGCCGCGCTTGAGCGTGAGCGCCTGTTCATGTGCTTCCGCCAATAGCGCCAGGTCAACGCCAAAGGAACGATTGACGCCTTCCGTACCGCCGATGGATTGAAACACCAGATCAACCGGCGCGCCCATATCCATTGCGCGCATCGTGGTGGTGACATGCGCCAGCACGCAGCTTTGCGTTGGAATATCATACGCCAAGCGCAGCCGGTCCAGCATATCCAGAATCCGCAGCACCGCTTCTACATTGTCAGTGGCGGGATTGACGCCAATCACCGCGTCGCCAGCGCCGAGCAGTAGCCCATCAAGCGTAGCGGCCGCGATGCCGCGTGGATCATCGGTGGGGTGATTGGGCTGCAGACGGATGGAAAGCCGCCCTTTGAGGCCGATGGTATTGCGAAAGCGCGCGACATTCTCGCATTTCGCCGCGACCGTGATCAGATCGGCCGCGCGCATGATTTTGGAGGTTGCCGCGACCATTTCCGGCATCAGGCCCGGGGCCAGCGCCGCAAGGGTTGCGCTATCGGCGGCATCGGCAAGCAGCCAATCGCGAAAGCCGCCGATCGTCAGGCTGCGGATCGGGGCGAAGGCTGCCTTGTCGTGGCTGTCCTGGATCAGCCGCGTGACCTCATCCGCTTCATAAGGGACCACGCTTTCCGAAAGGAAATGCGTGAGCGGCAGATCGGCCAAGGCGCGCTGCGCAGCAATGCGTTCCTCAGCACTTTCCGCAGCAACGCTGGCCAGGGCATCGCCGGACCGAAAGGGCGTGGCGCGCGCCAGCAGCGTCTTCAGATCGGGGAAGACATAACGCGTTGTGCCAATATGCTGCGCGAAGGCCATGCTCGTCCTGGGACTTGGGGCTGAAGTTTTCGCAATATACCGCGAAGGCGCGCGGGATTCGAGCGGGAAACTGCGCATCGCACCCGACATGACAGGCTTGCCGCGCAGCGATACACTGAATGCCGTTGCAGGAGATGTGTCATGCGTATTGCGGTAATGGGAACTGGCGGTGTTGGCGGTGGTTTCGGCGCGGCCCTGGCCAAGGCGGGCGCGGATGTGACCTTTATCGCCCGCGGGGCGCATCTGGCGGCGATGCAGCGCGGCGGCCTGCGCATCATAGGTGGCCGAGGCGAGACGCATCTTATGCCCACCAAGGCAACTGATGATCCGGCCAGCATCGGGACTGTGGATCTGGTAATGTTCTGCGTGAAGCTTTGGGATGTGGAAAGCGCTGGTGAGGCCATCCGCCCCATGGTCGGACCGGATACGGCCGTGCTGCCTTTGCAGAACGGCATTGATTCCAGCGAAAGGCTGATCGCCATTCTGGGCGCGAAAGCGGTGATGGGTGGTGTTGCACAAATCAGCGCCACCATTGATGCGCCGGGGGTCATTCGCCAGACCGGCACCTTCATGCGTCTTGCGTTTGGGGAGTTGGATGGCAGCATCTCGCCACGTGGCAAGGCATTTCTCGAATGGTGCCAGCGTGCGGGTTTTGACGCGACGCTGAGTGATCGCATCCTGACCGAGCTTTGGCTGAAATTCATTATCCTGGCGACGAATTCCGGCATGACAGCCCTCACACGCCGCCCGCTTGGTGAATTGCGCGACAATACCACGCCGCATCTGGTGCGCGATATTGAAGTGCTGCGGCAATTCCTTGGC
>JBBAUC010000008.1:0-18737 GCA_040398485.1 Roseomonas sp.
GGGTGCTGCCGCCGATTGGGATTGTCATTGGCATCTATATCGCCTGGGTTGGTGCCGATGCGCCGGGCGGCAAATTCCAGGGGGGCGCGGTGCTTGCTGCGATGTGGGTGCTGCCCTGGATTGCCGGGCTTATCGCACCGCCAAGCATTAGTGATATGCGGCTGCGCCTTGCCATCGCCGCCGGGCCACTGGTCTTCCTGATGGTCGGGCTAGCGGGTTTCGTCTGGGCAGAGGGCTTCCTTGCCTATCCGCCGGGTTTCGCAAAGCTGTTGATCCTGCTGATCGAAACAGCGATGACGCTTTCCGTCGCCGTGGCAATGGCCTGCATGATTGCTGGCCCGCCCGAACGTCGCCCGCAGCCATGAACGCAATCGCTCCCTTTGCGTTGGCCGCCGCCGGTCTGATCGGGCTTGGGCTTTATGGGATGCTCGCGCAATCATCCGTGCTGCGGAAGGTGATCGCCTTCAACCTGCTCGGCATTGGCGTATTTCTGGTTTTTGGCGTGGTGGCGCGGCGCGGCGCGGCGGCCGGCCTACCGGCTGATCCGGTGCCGCAAGCCATGGTCATCACCGGCCTTGTGGTTGCTTTCGCCGCCACCGCGCTTGCGCTTGTGCTCACGCTTCGGCTGCACCAGTCAACCGGCGCGGTCACGCTGGCGGAAGACCCAGAAGCCAGCACGCCACCCGCCAAGTCTGGGGCGAGTGCAGAATGATCGGCACGGCGGGCGGGTCGCTTTTGGTGCTGGCCATTGCGCTGCCGCTTGGTGCGACGCTGATCGCCTTTGTGCTTGGTGGTCATGCGGCGGCGCGGATTGCGCGCGCATCTCTCTGGCTATGGCTCGCGCTCGCGGTGGCGATTGCGGCGATGGTCATCGCGCGGGGCGAACCACTCACCTATCTGCTCGGTGGTTTTACCCCGCCGCTTGGCATTGCACTGGCGGCAGATGGGTTGGCTTCCGCGATGCTGCTGGCCTCGGCCATTGTGCTGGTGGCCACTGGGCTTTTTGGCCGTGTCGCCTACCCAGAGCCATCCTGGGAAAAGGGCGGGCGTGCCGCCTTTGCCTATTGGTGCCTGCTGCCCGCATTAGCGGCCTCGCTCGCTGTTGCCTTTCTGGCGCGCGATCTGTTCAGCCTTTTTGTGGCGCTGGAGATGCTGACCTTCACCGCGCTGGCGCTTGCCTGCCTTGATGGGCGGCCTTCGCAATTCAAGGCAGAGCTTCGCTATCTGCTTTTCGCGCTGCTTGGTTCGGTTCTTTATTTGCTCGGCTGCGCTTTGCTCTATGGCGCCTATGGCACGCTTGATATCGGTTTGCTTGCGGGCAATACGCGCGCCGATGCGCCGACGCGGCTGGCCGGCGCGCTGATGACGGTGGGGCTGCTCGCCAAGATGGCCGTGTTTCCGCTGCATCTTTGGCTGCCACCGGCGCATGCGGGGGCGCCGCCGGCGGGTTCCGCCTTGCTATCGGGGCTTGTGGTCAAGGGCGCTTTTGTTTTGCTGGTGCGGCTTTGGTTCTGGGTGCTTCCTGGCCCGCCCGTGGCGGGGGCAGAATTGCTCGCGGCGCTTGGTGCGGCGGCGATCCTGGTGGGCAGCGTTGTCGCGCTCCGGCAGGAAAAGCTGAAGGCGCTGATCGCTTATTCGACAGTCGCGCAGATTGGCTATCTGTTCCTGATGTTCCCGCTGCTGATGGCGGGCGATCCTGATGCGGCAACGCGCGCCTGGATGGGGGGGATGGTGCAGGCTGTGTCCCACGCGCTGGCCAAGGCGGCGATGTTCCTTGGCGCTGGGCTGATTGTGCAGTCCATCGGAGAGGACAGGGTCGCGGGGCTTGGTGGCGCGGCGCGGGCCGCGCCTTTGGCCGTGCTGGCGATTGGGATTGGCGGGCTTTCCCTGATGGGCGTGCCGCCAAGTGGCGGCTTCACCGCAAAATGGATGCTGCTGCGCGCTTCGGTGGATACCGGGCAATGGTGGTGGTCGCTGGTCATTCTGGCGGGCGGGCTGCTGACCGGTGGTTATGTCTATCGCCTTATCGCAGCAGCCCTGGCGCCAGCGGCGCTAGGTGTTGCCCCGCGCCCCGTGCCGCGTGTGCAGGAAGGCGCGGTGCTGGTGCTTGCGCTACTATCCATGCTGCTTGGGCTGTTGCCGCTTTCGATGCTGGGCCTGGCGCAGATCGGGCAGCCGGTGATCGCACCATGAATCTACTGCTGCCGCTTGTCCCGTTGCTGCCAGCGCTGATGCTGCTGGCGCTTGTTTGGCCAGTGACGCGGGGGCGCGTGATGGGCGCGCTTTGGCTGGCACCCTTGCCAGCGCTGCTGATCGCTCCCTTCGCCATGGGCACATCGCTTGTGCTTCATCCGGGCGGGCTCAAGTTCACCTTGCTACTGGATGCGCCAGGCGCGTTGCTGCTCGGTGGTGCCGCGCTGCTTTGGAGTGCCGCCGGGCTTTTCGCTCGGGCGCAGATGGGCAAGGGGCCAGCAGCCAAGCGCTTTGCGGCATGGTGGCTGCTGACGCAGTCGGGCTGCCTTGGCGTTTTCATCGCGGGCGATCTTTTGAGCTTTTATCTGGCTTTTGCGGTGGTGAGCCTGGCCGCCTTCGGCCTTGTTGCGCATGACGGCACGC
Source organism: Roseomonas sp. (assembly GCA_040398485.1). Taxonomy (GTDB): domain Bacteria; phylum Pseudomonadota; class Alphaproteobacteria; order Acetobacterales; family Acetobacteraceae; genus Neoroseomonas. The sequence goes on from JBBAUC010000008.1 coordinate 2,617, forward strand.
CCAAGGCGCGGCAGGCGGGCGGGCTTTATCTGTTGCTGGCGGTACTGGGAGAGATCGCGCTGCTGCTGGCCTTTGCCCTGCTGCATGGTCGCGCGGGCACGGAGAGCATCGCGATTGCCGATGTGGCGCCAGTACTCCGCACCACGCCGGGCGGGCCGGTGATTGCGGCGCTGCTGATCCTCGGTTTTGGGCTCAAGATGGGGCTGATGCCGCTGCATGTCTGGCTGCCGGTCGCGCATCCGGCAGCGCCAGCGCCGGGTTCCGCGGTGCTGAGTGGTGCCATCATCAAGGCTGGCGTGATTGGGTTGATACGCTTTCTGCCTTTTGATGGCGCGCCGGTGGCCGATGGCGCGCTGCTTGCCGCGCTCGGCTTTGCCACTGCCTATTGGGGTGTGGCGATGGGGCTGACGCAGCGCAACCCGAAGACCATCCTGGCTTATTCCAGCGTCAGTCAAATGGGCGTGGTGGCGGCGACGCTCGGCATGGGGCTTTTCCTTGGGCTTGCGGAAACGCCGATCCATGCTGCGTTTTATGCGCTGCATCACATGCTGGCGAAGGGTGCCTTGTTCCTTGGGGTTGGTCTTGCGCTGGCAACAGGCGCAGCGGGGAGGGGGCTCGTGCTGCCGCTGGCGCTGCTGCTGGCGCTTGGCTTTGGCGGGCTGCCGCCAACCGGCGGGGCGCTGGCCAAGGCGGCGGTGAAGCCGGAACTCGGCGAGGGCCTTGCCGCGGCGGCGGCGATGCTTTCCGCCTTCGGGTCAACCGCGCTGATGCTGCATTTTGTTCATCGGCTGCGGACGGAGATGTTGGCGGCACCGCAAGCCACGCTAGGCTGGGGCCTGAGCGCGCCTTGGTTGTTGCTGGGCGCAGCGGCGCTATTTCTGCCCTGGGCGCTGTATGGCGCAGTGACAGGCAAGGCGCCTCAGTTCATTTGGACCATTTCGACCATCGCGCCGGTTTTGGCCGGGGCGGGTTTCGCGCTGTTTTGGAACCGCATCTTCCCGCGCGTTCCCGAAGTGCCGGCCGGCGATGTTTTGGTGTTTGCTGAGCGCGGTTCCCCCTGGCGGGATGCTGCGGCGCGCGCGGTTGCGGCAGTGGAGCAAGCAACGCGCGCATGGCCCGTGGCGGGCATTGCGCTGATGCTGCTGATCCTGGCGTTTTATGGGCTGATTGGCCTCAGAGGCTGAGCGGGGTGAGCTTTTTGGCCCCCTCACTTTTGGCGACTAGCGCATAGCGGGAGCGTTGGAGCCCCCGGCCTACTTTCGCGCGGGCCAGGCAAGCACCAACCCACCCGCCGCAATCAACAGACACCCCGCCAGCGCCCAAAGCCCTGGCCAGCGGTCAAACATCGCCGCATCCAAGGCAAGGGCGAAGGCAATGCGCGCATATTGCCAGGGGGCGAGGGCCGAGACCTCTGCCCGGCGCACCGCGCCGGCCAGGAAAAGCAAAGCTGCCGTTTGCAATAAAGTGTAGATCACCACCAGGCCCCAGGTGAGCAAATCCGGGCTACGCCACAGCACCAGCATCGCCGGCGCAAGCATCAAAACGCCCATCAGCGCGCCCTGGGTGGTGATATCCTCCGCGCTCGCCACGTCGCGAATGCGCCGCGCCATCACCTGATAGGTGGCGTAGGACAGTGCGGAGGCGACGGGAATGGCAGCGTACCAGGTGAACAACTCTCCGCCCGGGCGGACTACCACCAGCATGCCGACGAAGCCGAGCAGCACGGCAATCCAGCGCCGGGCCGAGACTTTCTCCTTGAGCCATAAGGCACCAAGCGCGGCTAGGATGACGGGCGCGGTGAAGCCAAGTGCGGCGGCTTCCGTAATTGGCACCAGCCAATAGCCGATCACGCCAAGCGTTGTTGAGAAGATAAGCATGGCACCCGTCATGCGCTGCGCCCAAGGCCGGGCGGGTGCCGCGATGCGCTTGATGGTCGCCAAGGGTGCGGGCTTCACCATGGTCAGCGCCAGGACGGAAGCCAGCACCAGGGCAGAACGCAGAAAGGTGATTTCAAACGGGTGCAAGGTTTCGGCCAAAACCTTCGCCAAAGCGTAGCCAAGGGCGTAGAGTGCGGTGCTCGCCAGGGTAAACAGTACCGCGATGGCGTAGGGCGACATTGTTTATCGTTCGTCCGGGTAATCACGCCCGGGGCGGGCCTTATAGGTTGGCATGGACCAGCCGCGCAGGATGGCGGCGCCGCGAAGTGCGAAGCCTGCAAAGGCACCGATTGGGAGTGCGATGTCGCGCGGCAGTCCGGCCTGTATCAGCGCAACGAAAATGGCGGCGCCGAAAGCCGCCGCAGTGGCGTAGATTTCGCGGCGCAGGATCAACGGCAGCTCGGCGCAGATGATATCGCGCAATATGCCGCCGAAGGTTGCCGTGATGGTGCCCATAAGTATCGCGACCCAGGGGTCCGCGCCCCAAACCAGCGCCGCTTCCGTGCCAAGCACGGCAAAAAGCCCAAGCCCCACCGCATCCGCCCACAGCAGCACCAGGAAGCGCCGTTCCATCAGATGCGCCGTGAAAAACACCAGCAGCGCAACGCCTGACGCCAGCAGCACCATGCCCGGTGCTTTCAGCCAAAAGACCGGCGCCCCAAGAATCAAATCCCGCATCGTGCCGCCGCCAAAGGCGGTGACGCAGGCAATCAGGATGAACCCCACCGGATCAAGTTGTTTGCGCGACGCGCTCAGCGCCCCCGAAGCCGCGACGACCGCAACCGCTATCCAGGCGGATAAGGCGACCCCTTCATCAAAGGCGCTCATGCTAAGTTTAGGGTTCCAAGGGCCTAGCGGCCCTTGGCGGGTGGGTTCGGGAGGGCAGAGCCCTTCCGTTTTTTGTGTTTTTCATTCAGCAGCAACGGCGCGTGCTTTCGTCGCTTTGCTGCTGGCCCGCGCGCCGCCTGCGCACAGCAAGGACAAGCCCAGCAGCGCCGCCACCACTGGCAGCACCAGGATTGGGTAGCCGATATCAATCAGAAACCCGAGCGGCACGGGCGTAATGGCGCCGCCGAGTGGCAGGCCGGAGGAGACGAAGCCAAACACCTTGCCGATCTGCCCCGGCGGGCAGGCATCTTTCAGCATCACGTCGCGCGGGGTGCGGGATGCGCCCATGGCAAGGCCAGCAAGCAGCCCGACTCCGGGAAGCGCTATTTCCGGCAGCGCCACCAGCCCCAGCACCAGGAACATCGCCATGGCGAAAAGGGTCAGGATGGTCATGAAGCCCATAATCCCGCCGCCTTTTGCGCGGTCCACGAACCAACCGCCGATCAGCGTGCCGCCCGTCGCCCCCGCCATATAGCCCGTCAGCACCATAGACGCGGTGGCGATGGGCGTCGCCCAAAGCTTGCCCAAAACGGTGATCACAAAAGCCTGAATGCCCGACCCCGCCGCGGCGGAGAGCAGGAAGAAGGTGAAGAACAGCAGCATGGGGCGGGAAAGCAGCAATTCGCGGCCGGACGGCCCAGCCTCATCGGCGGTTTTGGGCTTGGCCTGGTCCTTCAGGATGCGGCTTTGCAGCAGAATGGCGCCGACTACCGGCACGCCGAGCAGGCCCACCAGCAAAAGCGCTTCCCGCCAGCCCATGACCGTCATCAGCAGGGCGATGATGGGCGGTGCCAGGGCGAAGCCCAGATTGCCGGTGAAGGTATGCATGGCAAAAGCGCGACCCATGCGTTCCTGCCGGATACTGCCGGCCAGAATCGCGTAATCCGCCGGATGGATCACGCTATTGCCCACCCCGGAAAGGATCGCGAGCAACCAAAGCGCCCAGACCCCGGGCGCGAAAGCCATGGCGGAGATGGCGAGCGCCATGATCAGCGTGCCACCCACCAGGAAGGGTCGGGCGCCGTAGCGGTCCACCGCGAAGCCCACCGGGGTTTGCAGCAGGGCCGTGGTGCCGCTCATCAGCGCAACCGTCAGGCCCAATTCGGCATAGGAAACGCCGAATTCCTCCCGCCAGACCAGAAAAAGCGGCGGCAGGCAGAGCATGTAGAAATGAGACAGGAAATGCCCCGTGCCGATCAGCGTGATGATTCGGGCATCCTGGCCGGCCCCTGGGGCTTGGGAAGTTGCAGCGCTCATGAGCCCTGGGGCCCCTGTCAGATTGGGGTTCGAAACTGCGCCTGCATGACTAATTCGTCAATCTTTTGCGGCCAATATGGAAAGTGTCTGCCTGATTTGACGCTATGGCACGCGACACTTAAAAAGGCAGGGAAGAAGTTCGCCGGCGCGGTCTCCGCGCGGAGTCGAATCGTTGGAGTTGGGTTGATGGCAAGGATAAAAGATGCTCGGGAAGCGGCCATGATTGGCCGCCGTTCCGATGGCACGCTAACGCGCCGACCATTGTCGCCGCATTTGCAAGTCCATGACATGACGCAAATGACGAGCCTGCTGTCCATTCTGCACCGTATTTCCGGTGTGGCGTGGTCCGTTGGGCTGGTGCTGCTGGTTTGGTGGCTGGTCGCGGCCGGTACGGGGCAGAGCGCTTTCGCCACGGCACAATGGGTCTTCGGGTCCTTCCTGGGCTGGGTGGTACTGTTCGGGCTGACCGTTGCGGCCTGGTATCACACGCTGGCGGGCATCCGGCATTTATTCTGGGATGCGGGCCACGGCTTTGCCATGGATGCCGCCTATCGTTCCGGGCGCTTGGTGGTGATTGGCACGGCGGTGCTGACCATTCTCACCTGGCTGCTGATTTTGGTCTGAGGAGGCATCATCATGGCTGAAGACAGCGCCTCAATCCGTTCACTTCGCAGCCCGCTCGGGCGCGCGCGTGGCATGGGCTCCGCCAAGGGGGGCACGCGGCATTGGTGGATGCAGCGCGTGACTTCCATCGCGTTGCTGCCGCTTTCGATCTGGTTGATCTTTTCCCTGACGCGCTTGATGGGCGCCGATTACGTGGTTGTATTGGAATGGATCGGCAATACATTCAATGCAGTCTTGCTGCTGGCCTTCCTGACTGCGGCGTTTCATCACGCGGCAGCCGGGCTGCAAGTAGTGATCGAAGATTACGTGCGTGATGAGTTGAAGCGCTTTGCGGCGATTTGCGTGGTGAATGGGCTTGCCGTGCTGATGTGGCTCGCTGCAACCCTGAGTGTTTTGCGCATCGCGCTTTGAGTTTTGGTTGAGGATTAATGCGGGTCCGGGGCGTATTCCCCGCCGCTTGGCAGGATGAGATGAAGCAATGAATGCGATCAGCAAGCCTTCCAATGGCGCCTATCGGATTGTGGACCATACCTATGATGTGGTGGTGGTGGGCGCTGGTGGCGCCGGGCTGCGCGCCACCTTTGGCATGGGGGCGGCGGGGCTGAAGACCGCCTGCATCACCAAGGTCTTCCCGACGCGTAGCCACACGGTCGCGGCCCAAGGCGGCATTGGCGCCGCGCTTGGCAATATGGGCGAAGATGATTGGCGCTGGCACATGTATGACACCGTGAAGGGGTCTGATTGGCTGGGGGATCAGGACGCCATCGAATATATGTGCCGCGAAGCCATCCCCGCGGTGATTGAGCTTGAACATTACGGCGTGCCGTTCAGCCGTACCGAAGATGGCCGCATCTATCAGCGCCCCTTTGGCGGCCATATGCAGGATTACGGCAAGACCCCTGCGATGCGCGCCTGCGCCGCTGCTGACCGCACGGGGCACGCCATTCTGCATACGCTTTATCAGCAATCCTTGAAGCATGGCTGCGAGTTCTTTGTTGAATATATCGCGCTTGACCTGATCATGGATGATGAGGGCGTGTGCCGCGGTGTCACCGCCTGGTGCCTGGAAGATGGCTCCATCCATCGCTTCCGCGCGCAAAGCGTGGTGCTGGCGACGGGTGGGTATGGCCGCGCCTATTTCTCCTGCACTTCGGCCCATACCTGCACGGGTGATGGTGGCGGGATGGTGCTGCGCGCGGGCCTGCCGCTGCAGGATCAGGAATTCGTGCAATTCCACCCGACCGGTATTTACGGCGCGGGCTGCCTGATCACGGAAGGTGCCCGCGGTGAAGGTGGCTATCTGACCAATTCAGAAGGCGAGCGTTTCATGGAACGCTATGCGCCGACGGCCAAGGATTTGGCGAGCCGCGACGTGGTTTCGCGCGCCATGTCCATGGAAATCCGCGAAGGCCGTGGTGTGGGGCCAGAGCGTGATCACATCCATCTGCATCTGGAACATCTGGGCGCGGCCATTCTGCATGAACGCCTGCCGGGTATTTCGGAAACCGCGAAGATTTTCTCGGGCGTGGATGTGACGAAGGAACCGATCCCCATCCTGCCAACCGTGCATTACAATATGGGCGGCATTCCCACGAATATTCACACCGAAGTGCTGAACCCAACTGCGAAGAACCAGGACCGAGTGGTGCAGGGCCTGATGGCGGTGGGTGAAGCCGCTTGCGTTTCCGTCCATGGTGCGAACCGCCTTGGCACGAATTCGCTGCTTGACCTGGTGGTGTTTGGCCGCGCGGCAGCGCATCGTGCGGCGGAAACCATCAAGCCGGGCGCTTCCCAGCCACCGCTGCCGTCCAAGGCGGGTGAGTCCAGCCTGGATCGCTTTGATCGCGTGCGCCACGCCAAGGGCGGCACCAATGTGGCCGAACTGCGCCTTGCTATGCAGCGCACCATGCAGACCCATGCGGCTGTGTTCCGTACCTCGGAACTGCTCAAGGAAGGGGTCGCGAAAATGGCGCAGGTTGCGGGCAGCTATAACGACATTAAAATCGCTGACCGCAGCCTGATCTGGAACAGCGATCTGGTGGAAGCGCTAGAGCTTGATAATTTGATCGGCAATGCGCTGACCACGGTTGTCGGCGGCGAAGCGCGCAAGGAAAGCCGCGGCGCCCATGCGCATGAGGATTTCCCTGATCGTGACGATGATAACTGGATGAAGCACACGCTGGCTTGGATGAATGACAAGCGGGAAGTCGCGCTGGACTACCGCGATGTGAAGATGCGCACTTTGACGAATGAAGTGCAGGTCTTCCCGCCCAAGGCGAGGGTTTACTGACCATGCAGGCGCCGCAAAGGAGAGCACCTTCGGCTGTTCGCCCGGCGGCCGCAAGCTTTGGCATTGGCCATAATAGAGTATCGCTGAGGAGTCCAAGCATGTATGCAATCTCATTCGATATGGACACCACGGCGCTACAGTCTGGCTATACCGGACCGAGTTGGCAGAACGCCTATAGTGACATCCGGAGAATCCTGGCGCGCTACGGTTTCGAACGGCAGCAGAGAAGTGTTTATTTCGGAAATGATACCGTCGACGCCGTGAAGTGCGTCATCGCTGTCCAGGAGTTGACCCGTGAGTTTGCCTGGTTTGGCCCCTGCGTAAGAGACATCCGTATGCTTCGCATCGAGGACAATAATGATCTGCGCCCCGCTATTGATGCCATAAGCGGCGCCTAAGAGGAAAACGCGCCATGGCCACTTTCACCCTGCCCAAGAATTCCACCATCGGCACCGGCAAGACGCATAAGGCGCCCGCCGGCGCGAAACAGGTTAAGAATTTTAAGATTTATCGCTGGGATCCGGATTCCGGCGAAAACCCGCGCAATGACACTTTCGAAATTGATCTCGACCAATGCGGCCCGATGGTGCTGGACGCGCTGATCAAGATTAAGAATGAGGTGGATAGCACGCTCACTTTCCGGCGTTCCTGCCGTGAGGGGATTTGCGGCTCCTGCTCCATGAATATTGATGGGCTGAATACGCTCGCCTGCCTCAAGCCCATTGATGAAGTGAAGGGCGATGTCCGCATCAACCCGCTGCCGCATATGCCGGTGGTAAAGGATCTGGTGCCGGATTTGTCGCAGATTTACGCGCAGCTTCGCAGCGTGGAACCCTGGCTGAAATCAGACACCCCGCCGCCGCCCGATGCTGAGCGCCTGCAATCCAAGGAAGAACGCGCCAAGCTGGATGGCTTGTGGGAATGCATCCTTTGCTTCTGCTGCTCAACGTCTTGCCCGTCCTATTGGTGGAATGGGGATCGCTATCTGGGGCCGGCGGTGTTGCTGCAAGCCTATCGCTGGATTGCGGATTCTCGTGATGAAGCAACCGGTGAGAGGTTGGATAATCTGGAAGACCCCTTCCGGCTTTATCGCTGCCACACCATCATGAATTGCACGCGCACCTGCCCCAAGGGGCTGAACCCGGCGCAGGCAATTGGTGAAATCAAGAAGCTGATGGTGGAACGCCAAGGCTAATGCCCTGACACCGGGGCGCTTTGCTGAGCGTCCCGTCTCACTGGGGATTCGTTTCACGCTGGGCGCCGCCCCCTAGACAGGGAAGGGGGCGGATTGCAGAAAACGCCAATGCCCACGCCCATCACCTTTGCTGCCCCTCATTCCTTTCTTGGCGCCCGCCCGCATGATCGAAGCGCCGCGTTTTGCGTCGCCGGCGTGCCGCTTGATATCGGCACCACCAATCGCGCCGGCGCGCGAGACGGGCCCCGCGCCATTCGCGCCGCGGTGCGCATGTTGACCGATGGGCGCCACCCGATCAGCGGCGCCAAGCCAGCCGCGCTTGATCTTTCTGATCTCGGCGAATTCGACATCGCGCTGGGCGATATGGAAAAAAGCCTGGCGCTGATTGAAGAACAGGCGACGGGGCTCGCCCATCTGGTGGCTTTTGGTGGGGAACACAGCATCACGCTGGCATTGCTCAGGGCGCTGAAAAAGCGGATCGGCGTGCCTTTGGGGCTGCTGCATATCGATGCGCATATGGACACGGGTGAGGATAATTTCGGCCAAAGCTTCGCCCATGGCACGGTATTCTGGCATGCCCTCAATGAAGGGCTGGTGGAACCGCGACGCATGGTGCAGGTCGGCATCCGCGCCCCCGCCTGGCCGGAAAACTACGCCTGGACCCGCGAACAGGGCGCCTCCATCCTTTCCGCGCAGGATGTGCATCAGGCGCCCATCACTTCGGTGATTGGGCAAATACGCGATGTGCTGGGCGAAGGCCCTTGCTATCTTTCCTTCGATATTGACGGCCTCGATCCCGCCTTCGCGCCTGGCACCGGCACGCCGGAGATTGGCGGGCTGGCGAGCTGGCAGGCCCAGGCCATTCTGCGCGGCATGGCGGGCGTGGATTTTCGCGGTGCGGATTTTGTTGAAGTGGCGCCGGCCTATGATGTCTCGGAAATCACGGCCTTGGCTGCGGCCACCATGGCCTGGGAGTATTTGTGCCTTTTCGCCAATAAGAAGTGATTGCCGGGTAAGGCAGCGCGGTTTTTTGCTGCGAGCCTCTGGCGCGGCGGCGCCAAGCCGCGTTAGGCTTCTCCCTAAGAACTTCCGGGAGGCTACAATGAACCACCCCACCAAAACCATGCTGGCAGCGCTGATTGCGCTGCCCTTGGCCATCGGCACGCCAAGCGCGCAGACGCTGACGGTCGGCCTCGGCGCGCCGGTCACCACCATTGACCCGCATTTCCACAATGTCGGGCCGAATAATGCGCTGACGCATCAAATTTTTGATCGCCTCGTGGAACGCGATGAACGCGCCCGCCCGCAGCCGAGCCTCGCGGAAAGCTGGCGTGTGGTGTCCGATACGGTTTGGGAAATGAAGCTCCGGCGTGATGTCACCTGGCATGATGGCAAGCCCTTCACCGCCGATGATGTCGTCTTCACCTTCGCCCGCGTGCAGGCCGGCGTGCCGAATAGCCCGGGCGGCTTTGGCGGGTTTTTGCGCGCCATCACCAAGGTGGAAACGCCGGATCCGCATACGCTGATCCTGCACACCAGCGCCCCGCATCCACTCATGCCGCTTGATCTGGCTTCGGTTTGCATCATCGCCCGCCATGCGGCGGAAGGTGCGAGCAGCGAGGATTTCAATTCCGGCAAGGCCGCCATCGGCACTGGGCCTTATCGGATGCTGTCCTATCGTTCCGGCGATCGCGTGGAATTGGCGCGGCATGAAGGCTATTGGGGGCCGAAGGAACCTTGGGCGCGGTCCAATCAGCGGTTTTTGCTGAATGATGCGTCGCGCACCGCGGCCTTGCTCGCCGGCGATGTGGACATCATTGAACAAATCCCAACCAGCGATCTGGCCAGGCTTAGGCGCGACCCGCGCGTGACTGTTACGGAAGTGCCGAGCCTGCGCACCGTCTATATGGCCCCCGATTATTCCCGCGATGGCGGCACACCGCTGATCACAGACAATAACGGCGCGCCCCTGCCGGTGAACCCCTGGAAGGATGTGCGCGTCCGGCGCGCGCTTTCCATGGCGATCAACCGCGATGCGCTGGTGGACCGCGTGATGGAAGGGGCGGCCACTGCCACCGCGCAATGGCTGCCGGAAGGCACTTTTGGCTATAATCCTGCCGTGAAGCCCAGGCGCTTTGACCCTGATGGCGCCAAGCGGCTTTTGGCCGAAGCGGGCTACCCGGATGGCTTCCGCATCACGCTGAACACGCCCAATGACCGTTGGCCGAATGATGCGCGGCTTGCGCAGGCGGTGGCACAGATGTGGACGCGGATTGGCATTCGCACCGCGGTGGATGCCGCCCCCTGGACCGCCTTTGTCCCTCGTCGTGCACGCATTGAATACGGTATGCAGATTGGCGCCTGGGGCAGTTCCACCGGGGAGGCTTCGAACTTCTTGGTCAATACGGTCGCGACGCATGATAGGCAGCGCCTGACCGGCGCCAACAACAATGCTCGGTTTTCAAGCCCGGTCTTCGATGAGTTTGCCGCGCGCGGATCGGCCACGCTGGATGATGCAGCGCGGGAGAAGATTTGGCATGAAGCCATCGCCCGTTATGCGGATGAAGAGCCGCTGATCCAGTTGGTGCAGTATCTGAACACCTGGGGCTTGCGGAAAGGGCTGCGCCACGAACCGCGCATGGATGAAAGAACGTTGGCGATGGGGGTGCGGCCGGCGCCTTGAGCGAGCGCTTACTCTGCGGCTTCCGCCACTTCCAGATGGGCAGCGCCATTTTGCCTGACGCGCGCCCATTGCTGTGCCCCGGGGCGGCAGCGATCGGCGAATAGGGTGCTGCCCGGCGCCGTCACTTCCAGCTTGCTGTGGACGCGGCAGATTATCTGCGTGCCGCGTGACGCCGAAGCACCATGCCAGCGCAGCACCGCGCGGCCCCAATCGCCCTGATCCTTATAATGCCGCACCAGGTAGCGCGCCGCCCAATCCGCTGCCTTAGGCGGGTCAAGCGGCCAATCATCACCACGGGCCGCATGAACCCCGGCATTGATCTGGAAGCACCCGGCCATGCCGCGTCCGCCCGCGGCCACAAGCATGCGACTTGCTTCCTCTCGGCTATTCGGGAAATAGGCGCGGCCACGCAGATTGAGCGCATAGGCATGCAGCCCGCTTTCACTCAACGCGATGGCCGTCAACAGCCCTTCCGGCACGCCATGGGTGATTTCGGCCTGGCGTGCTGCAACACGGCAGGCGGCCCGGGGTGAGGGGGCCTCGCGCACGACCACATCTGCGGCATGCGTGACCGGCGCCAAAGGGCCGGCGCAGGCGGCGCCGAAAAGGCTCAGCAACAGCGCAAGCGTCACGCCCGAGGCGCGGCGCGCTTTGCTGAGAGAAAGGCTAAGGGCCGCGAGGGCCGAATACCCGGAAAAACGAAACCTTGGGGGACGGGCGCTCCGTAGCAAAGCACGCTGGAGAACCACGCCACATCGCCGGCCCGGGGGTGCCGACGAAGCCTTGGCGGTCGTCATGAGGGCTTTGATAGTCGAAATGGGTATGCGGGGCAAACTAAAAGTCTTCCCCATAGGATAGAAGGGTGCAAGCTTGAATTGAGGCTGAAAAAGGGCAGAATAAAAAATAGAATAATTCAATAAAATATGTTTTAAATTTTATAAATAATGTGTCGTTAAGTCTCGAAAAAGATAAATGTTGTAAATAAAAATTTATATTTACTTGAATAATTCCTGAATGATTTATCTCTATGTTGAAAAAAAGCTGATCAAGCCGCTCACCCGAAGCTGGCACTCACCTTGCCAATCCCGGTGAAGCGGGCCGTCAGCCGCGCGCCGGCCTTCAGCGTCAGCACGGGCGCGCCAAGCCCCGCCACCACCAGCACCGCACCCGCCGGCAGGCCGCCGAGCCTGCGTGCTTCCGCTGCCGCCGCGGCGAAGGCCGCGTGCAGGTCGCAGGGGGTTCCCCTTGGCCTCGCCTCCCCTTCAGCCAGCGCAACGCGTATCGGCGCTTCAGGCATGGGCCGGCGTTTACCCAGCACCAATAGCCCAAGCCCGGCCAGATCTGCGATCTCGGCCAAGTGATCAGCAGGCCCCTGGGTGAAGCGGCTGGCACTGACATCAAGGGCCGGGTGCAGCGCCACAATCTCCGGCGGTGAGGTCACGTCCGGGTCAAGTGCGGCGCCCAAAACGCCCAGCAGCGCCGCCGAGGCACGGCCATGGCGCATGATTTCCGACGCAATCCGCGCGCCATCATCCAGGAAGCGTGCCTCAAGCATGGGCCCCGCGATCATGCTGCCATCCGCCGCCGGGGCCAGCCGCACGCCGCAGGGCGCGAAACCAAGCCATTCTAGCACCTGCCCAGCCAATTCATCGGCGGTGTCGCGATCAGCCGGCGCCATTTCCGCCGGCAGCGGCGCTAGCGGATCGCCGGTTGAAAAGGCGCCCGCCAGATTGCCGACGGCGCGCTTCATGAGTTCCTGGTCCATGGCTAATCCGCGATCTTCATGGCTTCATCTTCCTGGAAGCCACCTTCAGGCGGAGCATCCAATTGGACTGGAGTACCACTGACCGGCGTTGAGCCATAGAGCTGTTCCGGCAGCCAGGTCACCAGCCCCGGGAAGATATAAATCATCAGCATGCACATGATGACGATATAGATGAAGGGCATGCAGCCCTTGAAGATATCCTCAAGCCGTACGTGCTTCGGCGCCACGCCCTTCAGGTAAAACGCAGCCATGGCAACAGGCGGCGACAGGAAGGAGGTTTGCAGATTAAGCGCTACCATCACCCCGAAAAACATTGGATCGACGCCGAAATCATCCAAAAGCGGCAGGAAGATCGGCACGAAAATCACGATGATTTCTGTCCATTCCAAAGGCCAGCCCAGGATGAAGATCAGCAACTGCGCCAGAATCATGAAGGTGAAGGTATTGAGCGGCAGGGATTTGAAGAATTGCTCCACCAGATCCTGTCCGCCCAGATAGCCAAAGACGGATGAGAAAATCGCGCTCCCCACAAACAACCAGCACACCATGGCGGAGGTGCGCGCGGTCAGGAACACGCTTTCCTTGAGCTTGGCAAAGGAAAAGGACCGATAGACAATAGCCAGGATAATGGACCCAAGGCTGCCCATGGCGGCGGCTTCAGATGGTGTCGCAAGCCCCATCAGAATGGCGCCGAGCACCATGGCAATCAGTGCCGCGAGCGGGATGAAAGACGTCATCAGCGAGATCGCAATCTGGCTGAAGGGGATATTCACTGCATCGGGCGGCAGGCGTGGGGCCATTTCCGGTTTCACGATGGCGATGCCCATGGCATAAAGAATATAGAGCCCCGCCAGCATAACGCCGGGGATGAAGGCTGCGGCATAAAGCTGCACCACGGAAACGCCTGCGGTCGCGCCGAACAGGATCAGCATGATGGAAGGCGGAATAAGGATGCCAAGGCAGCCACCGGCGCAAACGACACCTGATGCCAGCCTCACATCATAGCCCGCGCGCAACATGGCCGGGAAAGCGAGCAGGCCCATGAGTGTCACTACCGCGCCCACAATGCCCGTAGCAGTTGCGAACAGCGCGCAAGTCGCAAGCGTTGCCACAGCGAGTGAGCCCGGAATATTCCCGCTTGCCATCTGCAAGGATCGGAATAATCGGTCCAGGATATTCGCGCGTTCGATGATGTAGCCCATGAACACGAAAAGCGGCACGCTGATCAGCACATCATTCGACATCACCGCATAGGTGCGCTGCACCAGCAGATCGAAGACGCGCCCGTCCATGGCCAGATAGCCAAAGAACAAACCCATCGCCATCAGCGTGAAGGCGATTGGAAAACCCAGCATGATAAAGAACAAGAACAGAAAGAGCTGCGTAAGCCCAAGCATACCGTCAGACATGGCGCGTTAGCCCTTTTTTGGCGTGTCTAAGGGGATCTGGCCGGAAGCGGCTATGCGGCGGGCCAATTCCTCGGGGTCCTGTTCGGCGGCGGCGGCCAGGATTTGCTGGTCCAATTCTTCCACATCCGAAAGCCGCTTCGGCCATTCGCCTTCGCGGATACAGCGGATGCAGCGCACCACTTCCACAAAGCCTTGCAGCAGCAACAATACGCCAACAACCGGGATCAACAGCTTGAAGGGCCAGATCACCGGGCCGGTGGGGCTGAACATGGACCTTTCATTCTGCGCGAAGCTTTGCGTGAAGAAGGTCCAGCCGGAAATCATGAAGGCAAAAATCGCGGGAAAGAAGAAGATGATGTAAAGAACAAGATCAAACTTCGCCTGGGTCTCAGGCTTGAAATTCCGATACAGGAAGTCGCCCCGCACATGCCCATTGCGGGAAACCGCATAGGCCCCGGCCATCATGAACAATGTGCCATAGAGCATATAGGATGTGTCATAGGCCCAGGTGGTCGGCGCACGGAAGGCATAGCGCATCACCACTTCATAGGTCACGACAAAAGTCAGTACCAGGATGCTCCAGGCGAAGGTCTTGCCGACCAAGGCGCTGAAGCGATCAATGCCTAGAAGCAATCGCTGCATGATACGGGCTTTCGAAAATGGCCCCGGATGTAAGGGGCATGAAAAAGGGTGCGGGCCGCAACCCGCACCCCGTCAAACTCACTTAGCGCGCGGCGAAGAAGTGATTGTAGGAAATCACTGGGCTCGCTTCATAGCGCAGGAAGAAATTGCCTACGCGGCGGCACCAGTCGCGCTGGCTGTCGCAGACCTTCTTGAAGAAGGGACCGGCGGCGGGGGCGGAGGCATCGCCCTCATACTTCTCCACCACGCGATTCCAGGCGGCAAGCTGCGCATCCAGCACGGGGCGCGGCGTAGGGCGCACTTGCACACCCTGCTGCTGCGCGAGCGCCAGCAAATCGCGCGAATAGCGATCCTGCAGCTTCCAGGACATATCGGCGGATGCGCTTTCTGAGGCGAATTTGATAATCGCCTGATGTTCCGCCGGAAGGGCGGCGAACTTCGCCTTATTGAACAGCACTTCGAAGCTTTCCGTGCGCTGATGGAAGGACTGGATCATGTAGACCTTCGCCACATCGGGGAAGCCAAGCACGCGGTCCGAAGAAGGGTTGTTGAATTCCGCCCCGTCAATCACGCCGCGTTCCAGCGCGGGCACGATTTCACCACCAGGCAAGGACACCACGGCCGCGCCAAGTTCCGCGAACAAATCCGCCGCCAGGCCCACGGTGCGATATTTCAGGCCGCGCAGTTGTTCCGGACGCTCGATCACATTCTTGAACCAGCCAAGCGGCTGGGTCGGCATCGGCCCGGTCATGAAGGAGACGACATTCACCTTCACATGGTCATTCAGCAATTCATTATAGAGCGCTTCGCCGCCGCCATAATGATACCAGCCGAGCAATTGGTTCGCATCACCGAACCAGGGCGGGGAGGTGCCAAACAGCGAAAACGCCTTGTTCTTGCCGAACCAATAGGCCGGCACGCCATGGCCGCCATCAAGCGTCCCGGCGCTGACCGCATCCAGAAGCTGGAAGGCGCCAACCACGGCGCCGGCGGCGAGCAATTCAAGGCGGAGCCGCCCGCCCGCCATGTCATTCACGCGGCGGACGAAATCACCGGCAAATTCATGGAAAATGTCGCGCTGCGGCCAGGTGGACTGGAAGCGCAGCGTTGTGGTCTGCGCACGGCTGACATTGGGGGTGGCGAGGACGGCAACACCCGCCCCAGTGGCGACAGCCGCCTTCAGAAAACCGCGCCGCGCGGGCGCTTCGGTGTTGGAACCGGTCATTTGCTTCTCCCATTTGTGGCGCCCCCCGGCAGGCTGGGGCGGGTTTTCACAGGAGCGTCACATATGGGTGAGACCGCATGGACGCAATGCTTTTTTACACGAACGCGTTACCCGCCGGGCTACTTGGTCACAAAGGCCTTTGCCACCACATAGCTGCCGAGGGCGTTGTTGGAGCCTTCCACAAAGCCGCGGGCTTCCAGGATTGC